>JADYXS010000330.1 GCA_021772155.1 Candidatus Obscuribacter sp. | reverse complement strand
GTTGATGCTTGAAGCCGGAGGCGCCGTTGTGTCTTGCGTTGTGAGGACCGGCAGGCACTGGATGTCGTGCGCACTCGCCGTGAGTTACTGCGGACGGTTAACCTTTGTGGGCATTCTGTTGCAGGCACCGATAACTCCAATGTTTCAGACATTATTGACAGATTGTCGCAGAAACTTTGATGAGCTACCCCCTAAGAAGTGCGTGTTAGGCACTACCTGACATTCCAAGTATTTAAGGCTAGCGGACCATTTGTATCAGTCCGTTGATTCTTCGGCTACCTGTAAGCAGCTCTGCGAGCCAGTTCGCGGGCTAGTTGCCACGCTAGTCCGCGCAGCGCGGCGCGATTCAAGTTCCCGGCGTTTCCGAAGTTGGAGCCATACGGATTGCCGTATGAAATTGGATTTCTGGCTCCGTAGGAATTCGGAGAAATGTAAGGACTGTTTGACCCGTAACCGCTTTCGTTGTAGTTGTTTAAATTTGCCGGCGCAGGTGCGTATGGTCGTTGACGTGGGGCTGTGGCGACTGTGGAGCCGGTGCTTCCAGTATTTCCGTAAAGTCTATTGATAGTGTTTACGTCACGCTCTTTCAGGTACGGAACCTGGGCCGGATTCACCGCCGCGAACATGATGTCGCTTCGGCTGCGGGAGTGTCCTTCTAGCCCCAGTGAGTGTCCGACTTCATGAAGAGCGGTCTTGCGCATATCAGCGTCGCTAAATGATCGTCCTGCAAGTTGCGTCAAGATAGTGATCTTCGCTGATCGTATTGAGCCGTTGCCGGTTCGAGGATCGATTTGCGTCACGGTCTCAGTTACACCTGCTTCTACTCCACCGCCCCGTGGGCGCGGCGCGGCGCTCCATCGTGCAACTATGTCCGCTTCGCCAGGAGATGCTACCTGCATCCAGGTAATGCGACCTTGGGAGACTTGCGCCCATTCTTGAAACGCTTGCGACATGATCTGGCTAAATGACTGTTTGTATCCAGGTACACCTCGTCCATCGTGGATGTAAACACGTAAAGGAAACCTTTGAGCCGGCCAGCGGTGAAAGCCGTCTACACCCATTTCTGCAAGGTAGTCTCCGCTTTGGGCTCGCTGGGAGAAATCGCCGGCTGCATAACCGCCGCCGCCTATATAGGCAAGCTTGATCTCCTTGGTTGCGTGCCGATTCTGTTCTATCGGCTGCTTCGAATCGGCGGGTAGCGTTGTGGAAAATGCTGCTCCTGCCAGCAAAACTATGCCACCCAGAAGCGACAAAACCTGCCCCGCCCACTTGAATTTGCGTTTTGCCATAGAGGACTCCCTGTATGCCACCACGCGGCACACGCGACAGAAGTTAGTAATGCTGTAGGTGCGCGGCAAGCAAGGTGCTCGTCGGCGCTACTCACTGATTGACAGCGCAGAAAGACCTATGTTCCGCTTTACTGTCGAGCAAGATTTAGAAGTTTACAAATGGCTTTTATTTCAAGAGTCGTTTGAGCACTTTTCCCGTGGAATTTCTCGGTAGACTATCTACGAACTCCACTATCCTTGGTACTTTGAAGTCCGCAAGGTGCTCGGTGCAATATTCTCTTACGGTATCTTCTGTGAGCCCGCAATTGGCATTCATTACTACAAGAAGTGCTTTTACGCGCTCGCCCATGAATTCGTCAGGAACTCCGATGACCGCAGCTTCTCGCACTCCAGGAATACTCATGATTACATCTTCAACTTCGCGCGGATAGACATTGTGTCCGCCGCGAATGATCAATTCCTTCTTGCGTCCGACGATGAAAATGTAGCCGTCTTCATCGCGGTAGCCCAGGTCTCCGGTCAGGAACCAACCTTCCTTGATTACTTCCGCCGTTGCTTGCGGTTGCTTGTAATAGCCGGTCATGAGGTTCGGTCCGCTGACTGCAATCTCCCCGACATTGTCTGGCCCGGGCGGAAGCTGCTTGCCGTCGGCAGAGAAGATTCCCATCTCAACGCCTGGCACTGCTGGTCCCACTGAGGCCAGTTTCCGAACGCCGTGCAATGGATTGATCGTTGCCACGCAAGAAGTCTCTGTTAAGGCGTAACCTTCCACTGCTGGGACGCCAAATGACTGTTCGATTCGTTGCAAAAGCTCAGCGGAAAGGGGTGCTCCTCCAGAGAAACAAACGCGCAAAGATAAAAGGTCGTAATTACCTTGGGCAATTTCAGCCAGCATCATCGAATACATCGCAGGCACCGCCGGCAGTATTGTTACCCGTTCCCGCTGCATTGTTTCCAGTGCGGTTTTTGCGTCAAATCTCGGTATCAATACCAAAGTGCCACCGCGTGCCACGGTGCCGATCATAACCACTGTCATTCCGTAAATGTGGCAAAGTGGCAATGCGGCAAGGCACCTGTCTCGTTCATCGATATCAAACAGATCAAGTCGGGAGGGAAACACGGACAGCAAATTATGGTGCGTGAGCATCGCCCCTTTTGGTTTGCCAGTGGTGCCGGATGTATAGACAAGGACTGCAAGATCGGATTTCGGTTCGACGGTCACGGGCCAGTCGGTGGTCTCTGCGGCCATGCTGGTGCACAGCTGTTCGACCGGCATGGTCGTTGCTGGCAGCTGTTTCAATCCGTCTGAGCTTGTCGCTGCAACAAAGAGGCTGTTCAATGCTGAGGCCTGCCCCAGCGAGGCTAAGGCCGTGTCGACTAAGGTCTCGTGTACAACCAGTGCGCACGCTTCGGAATCTTCGAGGATATGCTTAATTTCATCGGGCTTGAGAAGCGGATTGACAGGAACAACAATGGCACCGATGCCAAGTACAGCAAAAAAGGCAGAAATGAAGTCCGGCCCGTTGGGCATGAACAGTGCGACGCGGTCCCCGAACTTGACATTGCTGTGCTTGAGTTGATTGCCAATGGACCTGGCCCGCCCGGCAAGCTGAGCGAAGTTGATTCGTTCGTTACCGGATACGACAGCTTCCTTGCCGCCGTGGCTTCTGGCGCGAAAGTCTAAGACACCGGCAACACCAGTGACCCGTTGAACTCGCGGAACCAATTTCAGCAGTGCATCATTAGTCATAGCAATATCCCGTATCAGCCATTGAGATTATCCAGCCTGATGAGTAAGGACGGCGTTATACACCGCTTACTTAGCCACATCTTAGCCAGTTTTTATGTGATTGTTACTTCGTCAGCTCGAATTTGTCTAAAATTTTTCCGCTGGTATCGATTTGCTGGAAGACTAGCTTGCTTCCGCGTATATCGCATTGGCTGTATGAATGGACCGAAAAAAACTGAGCCGTGAAGGGCTCCCATAGTTCCCGGCGGGCCGCGTTCCTTTTTCCGGTCAAATCGGCGCCACCACATCCGGTGATGATGTAAATAGGAGCTTTTGCCTTGGTGTTTTTCACTCCATCAAACGTTTTGTCGATTTTGACTTTGCCCGGCACCGTTCCGTTTGCTAGCATGTGATTGACTTTAGTCGCTGGCGTAAACGAGAGTGGATATGTCCTTTGGTAGTTATGGACGTGTCCGGCGAAAACGATATCAACTCCTGATTTTTGAAAAACATCTGCCATCACCCTCATTCGCTGTTCGTTGCCATGGTGGTAATCAGAGTTGAACGCTGGGTGATGGAAAATCACGAAGTGCCATTTTGTATCCTTGGCTTTAAGGATGTCCTGCTCCACCCAGCGGCGCAGATCTTTGTTTTCCCAGTCCACATATTCATTTGAATCCAGAACCGTCCAGTGCGCATTTGCGTAATTGAAAGAAAACATTCCCATGCCTGGGTAACTTTCGCCTGCGGCGCGCAGAAAGTTATCGCGATTGATGTCAGAGCCTGTAGGAGTAGGAATATTCGGACCGGGGAATTTGAGCTGAGGCCCATTGAGCGGTTGTTTCCAGAGGATGTAGTAGGCGAGCCCATCCGGGAACCTATTCAAGTTTCGCGTATCACCATTGGAACCATGCGCAGTATCATGGTTTCCTGGTGCCGCTACACATAATGTAGTGCGTAACAATGGTGCTCCTAAGAGGTCCTGGTCAGCTGCGTTGAGTACGGGAAAAAAGTTGTTGAAATATTCGGAAAGCGTTCCATGCTGGTAGACGATGTCTCCGGCGATCAACACGATGTTCGGCTTGGCTGCATGGATTGCCTTTGCCACTGCACTGGTTGCGCGGGAATGGTTTGCAACGTCGCCAGATATGATCATTCGGACAGACTCTAGTGGCAGCGGCGGTGCCTGGATTTTCGATTCAAATGCAACTTCATTTTCTTTCTTTATGCTGTACGTCAGGGGCAAGCCAGGCAGAATATTTTTCAATCTGGCGTGATAAAGCAAGAAACTTGGCACACCGTCTATCGCTACCTGGTCCAACGACAGCTGGTCGGCAGCAAGCCAAAGCCCTGGCGCAGAGCTAGTAGACAGTTGCCATTTTGCGGTCTTGTCATCGGTGGCCCAGACTATTTCCATATCGCCGACATCGCCAGTTCTGCCTAATTGCAGATACGGCTCGATGAGAAATTTTCCCGGCACTGAGTAAATCGGCTGCGGGCGCGAATAGCCGTCGTATGCGATGAATGCGAGCACGAAAATGACAGCGAATATTATTGCTAAGAATGTTATTCGCGCAGCGACGACCTTGGCTGATGCCTGCAAGCGTGCGTTGGGACTCATTGAGCCGTTCTAGTCACTGCCTGCTGGTTGCCTTCCGGTGTCTTGGCTGCATCTGCAAGAACTAGCTCCAAGGCTTTTCGTAGTTCTGGTTTGGTCTCTTTCGCTTTAAGGCAAAGCTTCATGACTTTCGGATGTTGCTGCGCGTTGCTGGCAAGGGACCATCTGGCGGCTCCGCCGATGCTTAGTTTGTTGAAATCGCCACTTGCATCATAGATCCAAGGTAATGCAGTCATCAAGCGGACGATGTATTTGTCGTCTCCGGTAGCGCTGAATGCGCCCCACAATTCATCGAGCACCGCTGGTGATTTTATTTCCATTTCCTCAATTGGTTCAGCTGGCTTTGCCATCTGAGACATGAGATAGTCCTGGCTCTTGGGAGGTAACTTGACGAGTAGCTTGTTCAGCGCTTCTTTGCTTTCAACGGTGCCGGACCACCAGAGCGAACTCCAGAGCATCGGCTTACTCTTCGGCGTAAGAGCATCAAGTTGCTCAAGCCATACACCTAACCGTTTGGGATTTTGCGCAAATAATCGGCTGACGAAGGCTGTTAATGGTGCTTCGCCCTGTTGCACCATTCCATTCTGGTCAGCAAACATCAAAGCTGGCACAAGCAAATCCGGTTGCGGGTGCATGTAGTAAAAAGTCATCCAGTTGACCAAATCTTGCGTCGATTTAATGGCAACTGGACCGGCCGTCGCATTACCTTCTGCATTTGCTGCGCCGCTGCCGGACAATAGTAATGAAATTGCCAAGATCAGAAAATTGCGCTTAAATCGGTTGTTTGTGCCGCGTTGCATGACTCGCTCCCCGGTGAGAACTGCTGGTGTCAGGTATACAAATAGCACGACCTGAGCGCATCATGATAACGCAGAGTTGCTGCACTTTCCTGAATATTTTCGCTGCATTTATGCTGCCCTTTCGGCCGCCAAACGTTGCATGTCACGGTCCGGGTGTTGAAAGATGATGATTCCAAGAACGGACGTAAGAGTGAATCCGATCATCAATATTATTGCGGAGTTGAAGTTACCGCTCACGGTCACCAACCAGCCTGTTAACGCTGGAGCCAAAATGCCGGCGGCGGCCAAGAAACAGTCCATCAATCCTAGGCTAGTTGCAGCGCGATCTCCGGCCAGGTCGGAATTCAGGGCGTAAAACGCGGCGTTGGGCATAAGTCCGAATCCAATTCCGAGAGATAAGCAGACCATCGCTATGTCAAGCGAGTGAAACAGCACGATCGGTATGAAGCAAAGGCCTGAAAGCAGTTGGCAAACCCAGATAAGGTGGGAGCGGGCGATGCGTACGCTCCCTGTTCTGCGCCACAAGTAATCCGAAAGAAATCCGGCTGCTGTGAGCATGACCGCTGCCGTCAGCCAGGGCACCATCAAAAGCTGGCCAACATGAGCAAGTTTTACGTGGTAGGTCTGTTCCATGAAGCCTGGCAGCCAGTTTATGGCAAAGAACAACAAGTAGCCGAACGAGAAGAAGGCGTAATTGTTAGCTAGCAAAGACGGGTTTAGAAGCATGAACTTCCAGGTCGTTTTGCCTGTGTCTAGGTGGTGACTGCGAATCTCGTCGTCTGTTTTTCCCTGCATGGACGACTTAGCTCCCTGGCGGATATACGCCAGTTCTGATGGGGAAACATGTTTAGAATTCTCCGGGTAATCGCGGAAGAGCGCGTACCAGGCGACGGACCAGAGAATTCCCAGCCATCCGAGAATGAAAAACATCATCTGCCAGCCATAACTCACGATCAGATGCGAGATAAGCGGGGCGCCAATTACGGAAGCCAGAGGCACTGCAGCCAATCCGAAAGCTGTTGAACGGGCTCGTTCACTCATCGGTAGCCAGTCCGTAACCACGCGAGTCATCGCGGGAAAGCAGGGTCCTTCGGTGATTCCAAGCATCGTGCGCATGACAAACAGCGGCCAGAAGCCGCTCACCGCGGCCAGCAAGCCGGTAACAATGGACCAGGCGATTGCCGAGCCGGACCAGACTTTGCGCGCTCCCCAGCGGTCCACCATGATGCCACCTCCAAGTGTCATCACCAGATAGCCAATGCCGAATGCCGAAAAGATCAGCCCAAGCTGAGCGTCGTTAAGGCCAAATTCTTTCTTAAGAGGACCGATGGCGTAGGAAATTGCCGACCTGTCCATGTAATTGATCACAATGACAACGAATGCCATGAACATCACTACCCAGCGATAGTTCGTTTTCGGCGCTACGAACATCACGAGCCAGCGATGGTCCGTTGCCGGCGTTTCGACTGGAGCCTGACTTGTAGCTAGCGCTCCGACGACGTCAGGCGGTGTTTCAGCAATGGCAGGGATCGACTCGACAGCGCTAGGGGCGTTTGTTGACGTTTCTTCGGCGTTGCTTTCTGGCATCGTATTTGGTGGCACAACTTTCATGCGGGCGATTCCTGTCGCTCGGGAGGGTCTTATAGTCCACAGATTGTAATTCGTTCTTGCTCAAGTTTGAAGGCCGAAGTGGAGTGGAACAAGACCATCACAAGCGCGTCGACCGAAGTCAGCTTGGCAACCGAAGGGTAATCCTCATGGACAAAGAACAACTAAAGCGGATTTGGACAGCAGTTATGTTGTTCGCCTTGGTAGCAACCGCTCCTCAGTGGATGCAGCCCGGTGCAGCTAAAGTGTCTGGCTATGAAGCACCGTGGATTTATCCCGGACTGGAACCTGCAGCCAAGTAGCGAAATGTCACCATTAATAGTTCAGAATGCCGATTATTGTTGACATCCGAACTTGAAGGTGGAATAATTTGAGTTGATTAAAAGAAACAGTTCAGTTTCTTGTCGGCGTTGTATAGCTCTACCGTAGATGACAGAGCAGTGACGAAAGCAGCGCGCTAATTCGAGGTGCCCCCGCTGGGCACAAAGCGAACTTAATTGATCAAGCAAGCATTGAAAAAGGACATACTC
>JADYXS010000329.1 GCA_021772155.1 Candidatus Obscuribacter sp. | reverse complement strand
GTCAGGCCATTTCAGTGGATTGAAAACTATCGCAAGGCCTCTCCCTGTGGCGAAACTTGGAGCGGATACGACGAATTAGACAGAGTCAAGACTTGCGAAAAGTGCAGCCTGCATGCCTATGACTTCACTAAGTTGGAGCGGCCCGAAGCGGAGGCATTGGTGTTCAAGACCGAGAATCGCAAAGATTACGTCTTGTACAAGAGACAAGACGGCAAGTTCTTGACCAATGATTGCCCTGTCGGGCGAATGAGAAAAAAGACCATAATGGTTTTGTTTGGAATCCCTTTCGCAGCCGCTTTCCTATTTTTTATACTCACGCCCGGGGCGAAAGAAAAAGACACAGCATCGCCCGCAGGCGACCTCAACTCACCTCCAATTCAGACCACGAAAGCCCCGGCCGCAAGCACTCCGACGACATCCGCGTCACGCTGGGTGACAAATTCTTTGCAAATTGAGCAGGATATTGCTGAGCCACCAGACGCACCGGATTACTCTAAGGCCCAGACCTCTGACCCTGCCGTAATTTTTGAAGGACAACCTGTTAACTAAAAAAGGGGCTCACCGCTGGCGGTGGCAAAACGGGTGCATCAATTGGGGCTGATCGAAGGCGGACGGGCAACGTACATTTTCGCGCGTGCCGATAATTCCTTCGCACTTAAGTGCCTTTTGTAAGAGTAGCTACAGAGTACTTTCTCTCGTAAGCTGGCTGGAGAATGTAAGGGTAGCGGGAGCATTCAGCCCTGGCACTGGCGCAAACCACGGTATGCTCACAAAAGGCTTTACGGTAATCGAACTACTGATTTGCACTGTCGGCGGTATGGCAGTATCGTTATAAACTGGTGGCGGGACTTGGATGGATCCCGGTCCAAGTTTGAGAAAGTTTCCAATGCCCGAGTGCATGGCGTTATTGATCTCACTCTCTACAAGAGCAGGCCCATCAACCTTCCTGGACCGTGCAACTTGATTACTGATTTTGGAATTCACGTACCAGCACAGACTATAAGACATCGCCAATCCGATTAAGTCGAGCAGCGGAAAAAAGACCAAGAGAAAAATTACGAGCAATGCTGTTTGCGTTTCTATGATGGTTGAGCCGTTCCGCCTTTTTTTTCGCCTCACGACCGCTTCCTCACTCCATCGAAGACTGTCTTGGCCGGTGGCTCAATCCAGCCGGACCATTAGCTGTCTGTCATAGAAATACCACTCGTGGATCTTAATCTGACAGAGTGCCAGAAACGAATAGAACAGGCAGAATAAATGGCTTCCGAACAGCAAACTACTTTATGATAACATTAGACCCATATGCGAAAGAATCAAACAAGATTTCAGAGTCACAAGTTCCGTGCCAATCAAGCACAGAGCCACGTTGAAATGGTCGCCGGTTTCCTTATCTTGGTGCCGGTTACACTTTTTCTTGTCGATTTGGCAGTTCTCTTCATTACATGCAACAACAATGGGGATCTGGCCAAAAGCATTGCTCGTGCTGCAGCTTCGGCACAGGATGCTAAGACTGCGATAACGGCAGCTGATAACGTTGTCATCGACTTCCGCAAATCAAAGGGATTGATTAGTAGTGTTACCCTGTCTTGCCTGAACTGGGAATCCCCTTCTCCCGCTATTAACTCATTCACGCTCGGAACAGAGGTGATAGCCGTTCCTAAACCACTGCCCGGGCAAGTACTCGCAATTTCAACTATGACCGTCCAACTGCCGGTACCTTTTCCGATGTTGCCGAGCAAGCAAGTATTCTCTGCCTACTCACTCCAGCCGATCGTTGGTGTGGCGCGAACTAATTAGGCAACGCACTGCCCTTGGTGGCTTACTCAGGCTGTACCGGGGAGCCTGATCTAGTTGAAGCCGGTTTGAAAGCTGGCAGAGAATTTGCATCCATCGTCGAGGCAGCGGATGGTCGAAAAGTTACGCTATACGCCTGACCGCTGGGTGCAATGATGGTGGTAGTTGTCTTGCTGTTTGCCTTGTTTACTGTTTGGGGCGTCGACGAAGTTTCGGTTGCAGTCACCGCCGCCGGTGCTTCATGTGGTTGATTTTGTGACTGGGAAATGAGGAAAAATATTCCGGCAAAAACAAATAGTACAGGCACAGCCATAAGTACCCTAAAAGTTAGTCTTTTGGTTACACCCACAGGACAGTCCTTTGTGAGGAATTTTCCGTCCTTGCGCTTGTAGAGAACGCTGTTTTCTTTTTGTTCTCGTTTAGAGATTATCTGCTGAGCTTCAGTCATCTCCATGCCGCTGAAATCGTAGACCATCAATTTGCACTGATAGCAAAATTTCAGGCAGCCATCGCCACTCATCTTGTCCCATGATGACGAACATGGCGCGGCCTTGCGGTACTTGTCGATTTGTGGAATTTGTTCGAATGGAACGGCAGGTCGTTCGCTAAACAGTTTTTCCTTGTTTGCAACATTGCGAAAGACAACTTGTGCTACTGCAAGATGATCTATGAGCGTCTTTTCGACCGCCTTGGTCTTCCTCATCAATTCTGCAAGATGAGGATTAACGTTGGCGCTGCTGGCCTGCCACGACAAGTCTTTCGACGATGCTTTATCAGACCCCGGAGCTTGCTCTGGGTGCGTGATGTCCCTGCCGGGCAGACTACCAGCTGGATTATCGGCAGCAGGCTTTTTCGGGTCAGACTGACTGTCTTGCGCGTAATAGCTATCCCACGATGGGTCCTTTTCCTCGTCTTGCGGCGGCGACATTGCTCTTCAACCTCTTTGGGACCTGTAGGCAGTACGGTCTGCCTGAACACAATGTTCCCAGATGACCAGGGTAATTGTGCCAGAAGAAGGGGATTTCTTGATCAAAAAGGTCTGACGCTTCTTTTCTGGTTGGTTCCAGTCAACACCAAGATACGAGGGGCGCGTCGCGACGCGCCCCTCTACACTACTGAAACCATGTAGTTTTGCCCTTCCCATGCCTGAGAGTTTTTCCAGAAGAATGTGAATTCGACAGGATGGGCTTGGGTTGCCGGCACGAACAAGTCTACATAATCGACGCCCAATGTCGTAGCTGTGGAATTTGTGACGATGTTGTCGGCCCAGCCGTTGGATGTGCAGGTTAGCTGAAATGGCTCGCCGGCGACGATTCGCAGCGTAAAATTAGAATGCACTTCCGGAATCTGCCAGTTCTTGTGCCAGAGTTCAATCAACTTGCAGGTTTGTGGGGATCCTTGGTAGCGTGCTACCACATCCGGTATCATGTCGAACACTTGCCCGTCCCGCGCGGATCGCAATAACTTTATGTATTCGGAGTGGGCCCAGACAAGCGGCATTGCGCTTCCTGTCGGCTTTCCGCGGAAAAGTTTTGCATCGGGTATATCATCGGCGTCCCACACTTGTTCCGGCAGTGTGCCGCCACAAGAGGCGAACTTTTCCATGGCTTCGATATAAGGGCTCGGATCATTGCCAGCGGCGAGCTCGTAGTGACCGCGCTCGCCTGTAAGCAGTGGCCATGCTCTTCCGACGCCGTGGTTTATGAACGGTGCTCCATCCGCTCCTTGTCCATAACCGTCGTGGTTGTACCGTCGCCAACACGGTCCGAATGGCGTATCCACTTTCAAGACATGGTCGACGACTTCTAAGCTTTGCTTGATAAGTGGATCTTGCGCAGAGAGGATTCCATATCGTACAAGCTCCAAAAAGCCTGCATCGACGACATTCTTAGCTGGGAAGACGGAGTTCTGGCCCGGCGCGCGATTTGCAATTCCCACCTGGGCATTATCGGGTCTCTTTGGCTGACGCGCGTCAGTTACAGGATTCACGCGCACGAAGTATTCGGAAATGTCCGGATGAAGCTCACCGGATGTGGTGACAGTCCACTCTTCCAGGTGACAGCGCAGGAAGTCTGCGTAATCTTGAAGGAAGTCCGCTGTGGCATCATCATCGCGTTCTCGTGCAAAGGCGGCTGCGCAAATCAAGCCAGCTATATTTGCCGCTAACGTGGACGGCGAGAAACCGGCAACCTCTTCCCAGCGATCCTGCTGCGTTGCTGGTCCGTGCAAAACGAGAAAGGATGCCGCTTTTAGGACCATCGGGTACGGATCGAATCCACGCAGTCGATCGTGTCGTTTAAGTCGCCAGGCCAGCATGATGGGGAAGGCTACTTCGTCGAGCTGAACTCCGGTCCAGTAGGGTTCGCCGCTGATCCAGAAGTTTTGTGGAAAACGCCCATCTTCGAGTTGATTGCAGGCAAAGAACGTTAGCGCGCGTAGCGGGGTGTCTTCGCGACCGACAGCAAGCAGCGCAGTTGCGGTGTTGACCATGTCTCGCGGCCACACAAGGTGATAGCCGCCTAGATCTTCGTCGCCCTTCGCTTGTCCCCAAGGCACCGACAGCGAAGCGATAAATGCACCAGGGTTGAGTTTGTCTTCGTGGGCCAGCAGAATTTTGTGGCTTGTCCGCAATAAGTAGCCATCGTCCTTTGTTTGCCCGAGAAGTGACGTGTCAACCTTGACGCGCTGCCATTGCAAACAGTAGCGATCTAGTTGTTTTTGGAATGGATAGCTAAGAGTCTGTAACAGGGCGGTCACTGCATTATTGACGCCATGACCGAAGGCTAATGCGACCGTGAACTCATTGGTATCTTCAAGCCTGAATTCGCCTGTTAAAGCGACATTGCCGGCGGTGGCACAGTCGAACTCCCAATCCATTTGCAAGTTGTCGGAAACATCGGTCCAGCCGTCGCTGAATCCGACATAACCACAGGACGTTTTGGTGAAATCCACGGATGCGCCCATCGCCAGCCAAGTATTTTTCTTATTGGCGACGAGAAGTTTTTTTCCGTTAACCACGCAAGAGTGGGCATCATTATTCGCGCCGCCTCCGCCGCAGTGCGGAGCGCACAAGGAGTAAAAGCGGAGCTTTTTGAGAAGTTCAGGTGCTGCATGCACTTTTACATGCTGCAAAACACACGG
>JADYXS010000328.1 GCA_021772155.1 Candidatus Obscuribacter sp. | reverse complement strand
GATGGAATCTTGGAGCTGCGCCCGGCGTCACGAGCGATGGCGATAATGGTTGAATCCGGCGGACATCATCGGCGGTCACCGGTACGGGCCACTGCAAGCAGCAGTTGCCGCAGCCGCTGCAGTCAAAGCGAATCCCTTCTGGAATATGCAAGCTGTCGCTGTTCACAGCGCTCTAACCGCCTAACCAAGCCCAAACTGAACATAGCATATAATGGACCGGTTTTTCCGGGGTCGCATATTGATAAGCTCACATCGCTTGAAAGCGGTTTTAAGATGAACGCCGGTGCATCAAATCGAAGCTCGGCGGCGGCTGATTTCTCCAGGTTGCCAGCATGGCTGCAGCCACTGGTGTCAGCTTGCTGGTTTGCACCAGCTTTGCTGCTTCTCTTTGCCATGGTGGCTTACATTCCCTGCTTTGGGATACCTCCTTTGGCTGACGAACAATTCCTGGTTGCTTGGACGCGCAATGCCGGCGCTCGCGATTTTCCCTTGGCACAGTTTCTTCAGTTTAATGGCTTGTTTGCCGCGGATTTGTGGCAATTTCTGACGCCGCTTTCGTTGAAGACCAGTTTTCTGTCGAGCTTCGGGCTAATCTGGCTCTGGCGAATTCAGAACGTCTTGATCCATACAGGAGCAGCGTTGGTGCTCTTTTATGCATTCAGTCGTTTGGGCGGAATGACGATGGGTTTGCTGTCAGCGATCTTCTTTATTGTCTGGCCCACAAATGTAGAATCTGTTGCCTGGCTAGGTGGTCGCGCTTCTTTGCTTTCAGGCTTTTTCATCGCAACATCTCTGGCTTGTTATTTGAAATCTCGCGATGTGGTGAATTTCTCCTGCGGCTCTTGGACTCCACAAAAGTCCTGGATCTGGCTTCTCGCCTCATTGATTGGCTTTAGCGCAGCCTTTCTGTCGTCGGCCTCGGTGTGGATTTTGTGTGGCATATTTCCATTAGTGGAAGTGCTGCTTTGGACTAGGACCCCGCCTGACGAACGTCATGACGGTACCTTCTCTTTAATTGCACCGCTATTGTTTCTGGTTGTTACGGCCGCTGCAATGGCGGCCACAGGTGTGTTTTGGCAGCTGACGTCTGCTGCCAGCCCAAGCTTTACTTTTCGGCACGTCGGCACCACAATTGGTGCAGTCCTAATCCCGGTCAACCCGGCGAACTACACAAAAGTGGCGCACCATATACGGTTCTTCCTCTGCCTGCTCGTTCCACTGTCGATAGCTCTTGTAGTGGTATCAGCCCGCCATCGCCTTACGTTTTGGATCAGTATCTTTGCTCTAGTTTGGTTCGCTGTTGCCGTCATTCCATTTGTTGGTTTTGTCAGCGCCAGCAATTTTGCCGGCATGCACAATCTTTACGTAGCATCAATGCCGCTGTGCCTGTTACTTGCCGGCGCAGTCTTATCCGTATATGAGCTTCTACGACGTTCCTTTCCAGCTGTGTTTCTCGTTGCCGCCCTGTTGTCGATGCTATTGGTGGGATTTGCCTTTATGCAGACATGGAAGCAGATAGGATCACTTAACTCAGGCGGACGCATTGAAAAGTCGATGCAGAAATCGTTGAAAGCTGTTCGTTCTAATTTGATTTCTCCGCTGGCAATTATTCAGACGGTGCCAGCAAAAACTGCCGTGGCACCGGAGTTTACCGAGAACCAGGCGGCGGTTTTTGATTTGGACACAGGGCTGTTGTGTTCGAATCGTATCTCCGGCGGTCGGTTAAAAGACTCATTGAAGATCGGACAGTTCGTTAACGCGATTTGGCGATGGGAGCCGAATTTCGGAACTTTCATCAAGAGCGACTTTGCGTCCACAGCGGCCACCGCGCCGGTGTCCCTCAATGCCACACAACTGGTTTCGTTATTTGCTCCCCCGCTGGAGTACTACAAGACTGCCCATTTTGACAGGGCTGCCGACGAAGTGGTGTTGAGTTCGCAGTCTGCCAATGCTGGACCGGTGATGCGCCTTTCAGCTGATTGGCTGGCACCACTAGGGCCGGACTTCTTCTGGATAGATGCTTTGATCGATGCCCCGCAAGTCAGTAGCCGTCCGGTGCTGGAATTTTTCTGGCAGTCAGCAGCGTTTCCGGAGTTCGACTTTAAAAATCGCAGAGTTACAACGCCTGTCTTCCTTTCTGACGGATCTTTCCATCGTTATTACCTGCCTCTGCGTTCGCGTGGCTGGGTAACGTCCGGGCAATCTTTCGCCGTAACGATCGGATTTCCAGCCGCCTCTAAAGTGCGCATTAAAGGCATCGGCACCACTTTCAAGGACGCATTAATGCCCGAATTCTCGGTGGTCGGTGCGCCCGGGGATAAAGTAGTGCATTTCCCGGCATTCAAGTTTCCTACTGAACCGGCACTAGGGCTGTTCACCATGCCGCGTGGAAGTCCTGCAGTACCGATTACATTCTCTTGCAAGAAGCTTCAGAACGCCGTGGGCGTACTTGTTGAGATTTCTATGCCGGACAAGGACTTTGAGATCGAAAATTCTTCCGGGCTTTCCGGTGTTACTTATCGAACGATTCCCTTAGAGAACACTGAAGGGAATTTCCAGATTCCGGTTTCGGACTTTCACGAGACTGGAATCTACGCAATTCGAGCAATTTCGATCGACAAAGCGCACAATGTATTTGGAAATTTCAGCGATGCCTGTTACGTCTATTTGCCACGTCCTAAAGCGGCATGGAGTGAGCACCAATGAACAAGTTGGAAATTGACTTCGACTACTTAATATTTGCCTGGAGAGATGATTCTCCGGATACTGCGTACTATCTTGATTCAGACACTGGCAGTGTGGTGCTGGTCCAGAGGGACTTAGAAGACATTGAAGACCTTCGCGATGAGATCGAGATGCATCCCAATCGCTATTTGTACGTGCCGAAGCCGGATTCGCTCCAACCACAACTGGATCTTTTCGATTTCATATTTACTATTTCCGATCCT
>JADYXS010000327.1 GCA_021772155.1 Candidatus Obscuribacter sp. | reverse complement strand
GTTATTTGACACTCTTGAAGAGGCGCCCCGAGATACCTTTCTTTGGTTCCAAGAGAAAGTACTTGCGCCGTTGTTGGAGCGGCAACAAGTGTTTGTCATGTTCGCCAGTTGGTCCCCGCCACGCGAATCTGTATTGGAATTTCGCTGGCAAGTCGCACGGCACATGAGAGCTTACCCGTTGAAGCCGCTTACTGAAGACCAAACTCTAGAGCACCTGCGCTTACTGGGTGAAAACGAGTGGTCTGTTCATCCTCATGTGACCCGGATCACTGGTGGCTTGCCAGGCCTCAACGAGGAAGTACTTGGTGCGCAAGTCCATACCGAATTGGACTTGCTCCGACACATGGTTCGCGTGATCTTCGACCGGATGGGGAAAGATGCTGAAAAGTATCGCGCTGAACTCCTGGCCCTATCCCAGTATCGTCAGTTCGATACTAGGCTACTTGAACATCTTCTGAAAACTCTTTGGAGTGAGCGATACAAGACGCTGGATAGACGAGCGACGAGAGAAATACTCAAGAATCTTAGAGAAACTATACTCGTTGAACAACATCCAGATGGATATGGATATGTTGTCCCGTCTGATGTGCGCACGGTCTTGGACTATTTTCAACGCCAACAAGATCCCAAATTGCATCACGACATCCATTGCCTGAGCGCTCGTTGGTTTCGATCCGAAGTCGAACAAGGTGACGCAGTTTCCGTAGCCGATGAGCTTTTCCACATAGCTGGAGCGTGGCGAGATGTAGCCGAATCAGATGGAAAGCTGAAGATGCCGTCGGACCTGCCGAATGGGAACAAACGGCTCGAGCAACTGCAGGATCGATTGGCTTTTGGGCTAAAGCACTTGAAGGAGAACAAGCGGGCTGATGAACTTGCAAATAAGATTGCGGCTGTGATCAATGGTGAAGAGTTTTATGAGATCCTAAGCGAGAAGGAAGTGAACGCTCTGTTGAAGCAGTCTAGGGAAATTGAACTGGAGAAATGACATGACCGGTCAAAATTCCGGAGCCGACACAATTAGGTTTGTTGGGCGCCAGCCAGAATTAGACGCCTTTCACAGCTTGCGGAGTCTACGAGAACAAAAAAACGCATTGTATCTGGAGGCAGATGGTGGCTTAGGCAAAACGAGAGTCCTCCTGCAGTTTGTGCTTCAATGCCAACAGCAGCGTCGGCCATGGCACGTGCTCGCATCAGACAACATCCGAGATGAACCGGTCATTGACTTTTTCGATTTTCAAAATCGCACTGTCGATGGCCTACGGCGTAGCATGGCCAGACGGATTGGTCAAGACTACTTCAAAACTTTTGCTAGATACGACAAGGAATTGCAGGATCATGTTGCCAATACAAGTTCCAATATGGTTGGGTTGCCTACATTAAGATTGGAGGTTGAACAATCATTCTTTATGGATTTCAAGCGCGCACTGCGCGAGGTGCGGAACTACACCGTACTTTTCTTCGACACATTTGAAATCGTACACAATCGGACCGTTGGCAAGTGGCTTCTGAACAATTTCCTTCCTAACCCCGCCACAACAGGCTGTTTGATTGTGTTTGCTGGAAGGCCACGGCCAATTAGGCTTCCGCTGAATGTTAATCGACATCGGCTTAAGCCCTTTTCGGAGGCCGAAGCCGCAGAGTACTTTCACAGGAAAAAGAATGCTCTGTCGCTGCCTGAGCGTGACGTCTTGACTGTGAGTGGAGGAAGCCCGCTATTAATAGACTTGATCGTTCACTATTTGACTCTTGACAACGGCAGCATACACGAGCTGCTCAACCAAACGCCGGCTAAGATCGAGAGTGTGCTTGTCAGACGTTTCTTTCTTCCAGACCGACCCGAGTATGAAATTATTCAGGAAATGGCCTACCTCCGACAGCATTACAACCGCGCCATTTATGAGAGTCTTTACCCGCCAAATTCGGGGGCGCAACCGTACGAGGCGATCGGCAAGCTTCTCGAGTCCTTTCCGTTTATTAAGCATCGTCGTTCGGACGACTCCTTTGCCTTACACGATGAGTTTCAGCGGATGATGCGGGTTCAAGGCGGCCGTGATTGGCAAGACCTGGCCCAGGGACTATACAAAAGAATTGTCGAAGGACATTATGAAGGCGCGATAAATAATGCACAGAGTGCCGCTGAGAAGTACTTGTGGCGCGCAGAACAGCTGGTATATACCCTTGAACAGGCACCAAGCACAGGTATCGCCCACTACAGAGATTACTTGGATACGGATATAAGACCAAAGCAGTTGTTTGAAGTTAACGACCTGTTGTGGGGTGAGGTAGCCGACTTACTCGCGAGACAAATGCAGGCCTCTCCTGGTGACCAAACTTTATCTCGCCTAGCATATGATCTGACTCGGGAGCAAGCAGACTGGCTATTTGAATACAGTCAATATGCAGCTTCCGTTCCAATCTACGAGCAAGCCATTAGCAATACATTTGGTGCCGTGCAAGAAACCGCCTTGGTAGCCTCGGACCGAATGCGATTAGGCACCTGCTATCGCAACGCAGGTGAAATTAACGAAGCTAAGCGAGTGTTTGAAGAGAGTGTTGCATGGGCAATTGATCGAGGAGACGACATTAATCGCGCTTGGTTTGAGTACAACCTTGGTCATATCTACTATCGTCAAGGAAGGTGGCGCGAGGCGAGCAGTTCATATGAGAAAGTACTCGATGTAGCGCGTTCTTTACGCGAGCGTGATTTGGTGGTGCAAGTGTTGTTCGTAATGGCCCGGCTCCACGCTCGACAAGGTGCCTACGCGACAGCCAGCGATGAGCTCGAGCGCAGCCTCGGGCTTGCCGCCCAATTTTTCAAGGGTACCCTTCGCCAGGGACAGGCTTTGCTATACGCCGGCGATGTATACCGCTACGCAGGAGATGTCGCTTCGGCACACAATTACTATGTGGAAGCTATTGGTATCCTTGAACAACTTGGTGGCCAGCATGACTGGCTGGCCCAAGCAAAATCTGGGCTGGGTTCCAATTTTAGTCTGGCTGGGAAACTGAAACGTCTACGGTCCAGCGAAAGCCTCACTAGCGCTATTGCAGATCAGCGGAGTGCATTTGGTCTGCTTATTGAGAGCTTGAACATGGTTCGCAGCCACGATTTGCAAGCCGCCAGAATAATGACATTGGACCGTCTTGCCGATGTGTGCTTGGAAGTACACAGCCTTGAAGTACATGCCACGTTGTCTGATGACCTTGCACGGGTCTCCAAATTTCGTAGTCGTCTAAAGAATCTCGAGATTCCCGAGGAAAGTGTCTTCAACTATGGTTTACGTGACGCTGATCAGGCTTTTGGCAACCTCGACCCTCTAGGCCAGGCTCAGCGGCTGTTTGAATTGGCCGTTCTTTACAGCGATCAAATGCACGATCCTCATCAGACTTTGGATTCTCTAATAGGGGCAGCAAGTATTGCTCAATTGCGAGGCCGAAAACAAGACTTGGATTACTACGTTTCCTTTGCTGGCACCTTGCGGGGCCTCGATGATCCTCAACAAGAGAGAATACCTTTCGCCGTGCTGGACATAGTCCGAGGACACCTTGAATTCAACGATGCCCCCGAGGCGACAATCCAACGATACGGAACTCAGATGGCCGAGTTGGCTCGTATCGGCGGTTTCGGCTGGTTGTTGGCGCGTCAACAGCTATCAGAAATAGAAAAGGCGCTCTATTCCGTGGGTAGCGACCTTCGCCTTAGTTATTGTAAATCCCTTGAGGATCTCTGGATTGGCCACTCTGCACTCATTGCTCTAGTTGAAAAAGTAAGAGACGTGACTATAATGGAACCTTGAGTGATTTTTGCAAACAAGCTAGGAAAGGAAAATAAGTGCCAGGGGACTGTCCTTCTATTACTCTGAACTCAGCCGCTGGTCCGTCGCTGGCATATTTGGAGTTAACTCCTGCCTGCAACAACCGCTGTCCGGGCTGTATCAACGAAAGTTTTATCGCGGATTTCCAGACCCGCGAGCTCAAGGTCGGTTTCCACGGGATACCGTTGTCTGGGGAAAGCTGGCATTCGATACTCGAACGGCTCCCACATTCAATCAACTCGATTGCTATCAGTGGCGGTGAACCTACTCTCCACCCGAATTTTGCCGCGATTGCTGGCGACTTAGATCGTCGCGGGCTCAATTTTGTAGTATTTACGAACGCTCGTTGGCGCGCACCATCCCAACTAATCAATACACTTATCAAACTGCCGCGGTTCCAAGGATTCTTAATATCCCTTCATGGTGCAACAGCCGAATCGCATGATATGTTTACCGGGGTCGTTGGGTCATATACAGAAACCTTGCGCAATATCCGTCGCGCAATAGACTCAGGCTTGGCGGTAACCCTAAGTAGTGTCATTACGCGTAGCAATTGGTCGGAAATACCAAACCTAATCGAATTGGCAACGGATTGGGGGGTTCGTGAAATAATATTTAACCGCTATCTGCTTACTCCTGATCGTATCGAGATGTTTGGGCCGTTTGTACAGCCACCGACACTATCTCAACTACGTTCTGCTGTTCAGAACATTCAATCTCTACAGGAACTCCCGAATCAGCGAATTCATATCGGATATGGTCCATGTATTCCTCAATGCTTTATTTCTTCTTCTTCTGAAGGTTGTTCCGCAGGTCAAGCATCGCTGGTGGTTGATCCTTGGGGCAATATTAAGCCCTGTCTACACACCGACTTACTATGTGGCAATCTTCTGGAAAGCGAATTCGATATAATTTGGCAAGCTCAAAGCCTTCGTGATTGGCGCGGGATCTTTGATAATAGTTGCTCTTCCTGTTCAGCCTTCGGCAAGTGTGGAGGTGGTTGCCGAGCCATGGCGGTTGCAGCGAAGACAGATCGTGATCCCCTAATGACAATACCTTTGACTTGAGTAGTCAGTGTCAGAAGTTGCCCGCTATCTTCCTCGAAGGCAATTCTTCCAATGTAAAGTCGACTATGAGTAGTGCTGTGCCGTGAGCCGGCAACACCAAGTTGCTGGTGCCCCCTTGACAGGGACCCGGCCTCCGGCAAGCGCTCCCGGGAATGAAGCGGTTCAACTCGAGGTCTGTTCACCCCGGCCGATTGCGTGAGTCGGTTTTCGATGGTCAAGTGTACTTGTTTACGGGCTCTCCGCCGATATGGGTGACGCTTTCGCCGGAAGACATCACTTTCCAAGAATCGCGGCGTAATTCGCGCAACGCTACGGCGACACGGGCGCCTTACTGCGGGCCATTCACCAAGATTGGCTGAGGGCCGGTTTTCGATTGACAAACACAAAAATTGGCGAATTTGATTTCTACCCATGTTGGCGAAGTCTAAGTTAACAAATTCCGCCTAGACCCACGCGGCCTGTATCTTATTGCTAGGTTGCCTTCAAGGCGGCAATTGTCAAAGCCTCAAGATCCTTTTCAGACAAAGGCTGTTTGTAGAGCTCATTTACAAGCCAAAGGCCACTATTCACAATTTTCACATTTGGCGAATATTGCCCTAACCAATCCTTTGATGGATGGCATTCCTCGCAGAGGGATACCGTAGAAATGATTCTTGACTCCCACTGAAGTCGCTGCATCTTATCGTCCACTCTCAACGATACAAACCGGAAATGGCTCCGGACGTATTCAGTAACCCGTTTCTCCACATCTTTGAGTTTCAACGGATCAATCGTCTCTGCATACTTCGCCTTGGCTGCTTTCGTGGTCAAGTCAATGTCCCACTGTGTGCGAAAGGCGTCTTTGTCCTTGTTCAGAATCGCCCTGCCGATGTGCTTCCGGAAAATGCTTCTATCCTTATTCTCTCGGACGTAGTGTTGTTCGAGTCTCGAGAGTAGTTGATCGTCTCCGGTGTGCGTCCCTACGCGAACAATCCTATCCATCCCATGACCGCTCTCCCCTCTTTCGAACAGGATGTAAATCCCGTTCCGGGGGATATTGCCCGAATCGAAGGGAAAGCCAAATTTAGGCAGTTGCCAAAAGAGCCGATGAAGGCTACGGCAAATTTCGCTCATCTGAAAGCCTTGCAAGATGCTGTAGCTGTTTGCCTATCGACATGCCCAGCAGTGGAACCTCGTAGGATGCCAAGTGTGGCGTGAGGTGTTTCCGGTATTTGTCGCCAGCAAGAAAGATAAAGTGGTCACTCTGAAGGTCGGCTCGTTTCTTGAGTTGTTCAAGCACACCGTCAGCCCATTCCTTAATTTGAGAAGATTTCATTGTTTTGAGCGTCAGATTGTAAGGTTCGATTACTTGGTCGAGGTCAAGTAAGCCGTACTTTGCCGAGAGAATGAATATGGCATCTGGTTCTAGGCGCTTGGCGTAGCGCAAATTCCCCATAAAGAGGGGGCTTATGTATAAAGCCTCGGCCCTTGCCTTGAACGACCGTTTCTTGCTAGCACACGCAATGAGAATGATCTTGTTCACGGCCTCACATTGTCGAAATGAGCAACCAGCGTTGGCATTGTCCCGCTTTGCCACACAGTATCAAAGGCGGGCAACATGGTCTATTAGGTTCACCTGTTGTTATTTCACTGCCCTATGCCTCGGTTTGCCGCAAATAGGTGATCTCAAACGCCTTGCACGCCCGGTAGCGCTGAATGCGATTGCCGATAGCGAAGGCATCGTTCATTTCGTAGCGTTGGAAGATATCCAGACCTCGATCAAGCAATATTTTCCACCGTAAGTCAGAAGTGATGTGGCGAGCATGGATGGTTTGCGGGTCAACGTATTCCCATGTGAACTTGATGCCCACCGGGGTGACATTTTCTTGAACCTTGGTCAGGTTTTCGGATTGACCGTCGCTGTTATAGCCATCCTGAGCGGTTACGAGATGAACTTCGATTTCTTCGTCATCGGCTTTCTGCCGGGCAATGGTTTCCAGAAGTTCCATCAGGTTGCGGATTTGGAAGAACAAGCGGATGTAGGGATCCGTGATGACAATCTTGTGCGCGCCTTTTAGATATGGGCCCAAGAGCGTGTCAAAACTGACCCCCCGTTGGTTTTCCTGAAATGCGAAATGGCCTTCCTTAAGTGCGGTTAGCACTGGCAGTGCTTGCTCAAGGGTTGATTGAGTAGCCTCAGTCTCAATTTCCGACGCTGGCACGCCGATGGTATGGGAAAAGTGTTGGGGGTATTGTTCCTCCTCCAGCGTCTTGACCAGTCGAGTCTGCTGGGTAGCTATATCCACATAACCAAACTGTACCGACGCATAAGTATTATCAAGGCGCAATAACTGGTCCTTGACTCGCTTGCGCCCTTCAATGGCAAAGCGTAGGATCAGCTCGACCTCCTCCTTGGTCGCCTCAGCGTGCGGGAACAGAATTTTGTAAAGCCCAGAGAAAGTCTTCTGAATCCCATCCCGGTCGCGGGTGGAAATGTCGCTAAGCAGGCTAAAGTAGGGCGTATATTGTTGGGAAAAGTCGTAGTTGCGGAAATTGCGGAGCACTTCCGCCAAATAGTCAATGACGAAACCGTACCCATTCGAGAACATTTCACCGCGGATAATGTCAATTTCCCAGCCAGGGATGTAGAAGTGCAGGCGATCCAGAAATGCCGAATCGTGATACTGCTCGGGCAGGTCATCAAACAGGTCGGTATGCCTGAGCATGTAGGGCAAGGTGTGTTGGGTGTTGCCCACAAAGGCCATGGATGCCTCGGCACCAAGCGTCTCCACGCCGCGTGAAAACGACTTATTGGCCATGTAATTCTTCATAATATCCACTAGGGCTCTATCGACGCGTTTCTTTTTCCCGGCAAACTCATCAAAGGCCACACTATCCCAATATCCTACCAACCCCAGCCGCCCGGTAGAATTGTTGACAAAGAGCTTCGGAACCGTGACTTCGCCGCCGGAAACAAGAATGCCATGCGGAGAAAATTCAGAGTAGATATGCGATTTGCCTGTGCCCTTGGGGCCCAACTCGATCAGGTTGTAATTGCGCTCACAGTAGGGAATGAGGCGCACAAGTTGAAGCAATTTTGAACGCTCTCCAAATAACTCTGGATTAAACCCAATACTTTGAATAAGTAGGTCAATCCACTCAGACAGGCTAAAGCGTTGGCGCGCTTGCACATAGGCCTGTAGGTCAAAGGCCGAAAGCTGGATGGGTTTGATGGAATTTATCAGCCAGGGAGAATTGGCTTTTTCTTCCGAATACTGATATTCCATATCCACAATGCACCAGACCCCGCCGACCAACAGCTTGGGATGGCGCTTGACGGTGTCGGCATCTACGAGAACTTTATTGATGCCCAGGTTGGAGAACTCGGCTTCGTACACATCCCTTTTGTCGTTCAGGTCAACGGTAATCTTGTCAATCACCCGGTGCCGCCCTTGCTCGCGGATGGTTGAGCGTATTAGACCGGCTTCGCTGCGGAGGACATAATGCTTGCGCAGAATTTCCTTGACGGCGTCGATGCCCGAGCGGATGCTAGCTTCATCCGAGGTAGCGCAATACTGCCCGAGCAAATACTCCAGCACATATGAAGGCACGATGGCGTTGCCTTTGACCACTTTGGCCAAGTCCTTGCGGACCACTAGCCCCGGAAATTGCTCGGTGATTTTGGCGTCCAGGTTGTTCATCATATTCACCATGCTAGAGCGGTTGCCAGAATGAATAATGCCGAATAGGTGTTAGACTGAGCGCCATGACATATTCCCAAGATTTGCGTTTACGGGTGATCGCCGCCGTGC
>JADYXS010000326.1 GCA_021772155.1 Candidatus Obscuribacter sp. | reverse complement strand
CCCGGCCCGTGAGCATTAAAATTGGGCTCTGCCCGCCCTTGCTCCGATATTCCCGGCAAACGTTGACACCGTCCATTTTGGGCAGGTTCATATCCAAAATTATTAGATCGTAGCTATAGGCCTGCATCAACTCGAGCCCGGAGGTGCCGGTCTCGACATGTTCAACCAGATGATGCTCGAACTCCAGCCACTCTTTAACGTTGGCCGCCAGGCTTCGATCATCTTCCACTATGAGCAGTTTCGACATTTTAATTAGTTCCAACTGTTTTTAGTTATATGCCCAGCGTGGTTTATTACAAAGGCGACAGTTTATAACAAGCGTCGCCCTAAAGAACCCTTTTTCATTCAAACGCCAAGGAAGAACCATACCGATAATGCCGCGCGGACTAAAAATCGCACATAAGGGAATCATCCTGGTAGCCTTGCCTTTGATTTTCGAATTGCTCTTTCTGGGCATTTTATCCGTTCTGCTTCTGCGAGCGGACGATGCCATTCGGCGAGAAGCGCGGTCAAAACAAGTCATTTTTTCCATCAACGTCATCCAGCGCAAGATAACCGTTGGCGGCACATCAGCAGCGATTTACAAATTCACCCACAGCAAGGCCATGAAAGAGCGTTGCATCGCCTCTCTGCATGAAGTGCTTAACGAGTTTCGTGCCCTGCGCGAATTGATGAAAGACGATGCTGAAGCACTTGGGTTGCTGGATAAGGCCCAGGCAGCTACTGAAGAAGGTGCAGGTACTCTCGATCGCCTGATCAAAACCGTGGACAAGGACCAGAGCGTCAAGTCAATTTTCGGCAACCACGGCGAAAGTGGACTGCGCGAAGAGCGCAAATTGATCGACGCGATTTCTTCCAATCTATCGGTGTTTAACCAAAGAGAACAAGACGCGGCTCAAGCATACACAGCAGCGGAACGTCGCGCACGTCAGGCAGTCGCCTGGGCGCTGGTTGCCGGGGTGATCCTGAACATCATCCTGGCCGTATGGTTGGCTCGATACTTCAGTCGCAACATCACCGGCAGAATCAGCTCCGTAATTGAAAACACCAGACGCATAACGAAAAACTTGCCGATGAATCCGCCCATTACTGGTAGCGACGAACTTGCCGAGTTGGACCAAGTCTTTCACGACACCATCCAAGAACTGCAGAAAGCCGAAGAGGCCAAAGCGTATCTGATTGGCATGGTGAGCCACGATCTGCGCTCGCCTTTAACTTCGGTGCAAGCGGCTCTGACGTTACTCAAAGAGGGAGTACTGGGTGAACTGCCCGAACGCGCTTACCGCAAGCTTGCATCTGCAGAAGAAGATGTCGGGCGTGTAATCAAATTAAGCAACGACTTGCTTGATGCGCAGCGGCTCTCCAGCGGCAAGTTGAGTCTTTTATACGATAAAGTCTCTGCCCAAAAGTTGACAGCAGACGCAGTTGAGACTGTTCGCACCGCCAGTGAACAACACCAAGTAAGCATCGACCAATGTGTGGATGACTTTGAGGTCGATGCCGACGGCGACCGGCTGTTGCAAGTCTTGGTAAACCTATTGTCTAACGCAATACGATTTTCTCCAAGTGGCGGCACCATTAAATTGAACGCGCAACAGCACGATGGCATGGCAGATTTTCGCGTGTCCGATAATGGACCGGGTATTGCCTCCGAAAACCACGACAGTATCTTCGCTAAGTACGTACAGGCCGGTCAGTCAATCCCAGGCGATTCCGGTAAGGGACTCGGGCTAGCAATCTGCAAATCATTAGTTGACCTGCACCAGGGAACCATTGGTGTCACCAGCGAGCTGGGAAGTGGCAGTACCTTCTGGTTCGTGATTCCGCTGCGGCATTCGACGTCAACGCCACTGGCCGAACCTCAAACTTAACCGCCCACGGAAGGTTACCAAAACTTCATAATCGGCACCTAGGATAGATTTACCGGGTCTTCCTAACCCAAACCAGCAACCATGGTGGCGATTCTTACCGGCACCGAATTCAGATAAAAACAAGGTAGGTGCTTGCATGGCTTCCTCTCGCGCTCGCTATGGAACCTTCAACTCCGCTAATGGCAAACAAGCATCGCCAGGCGACCCCAGCCATACTGGACGCGGTTCCGTCTGCGCTGAACTACCTCTTGTTCTGCTTGTTCTATTTGTGATGATCGGATTCCCACTTTTCGATCTTGCTGCCATTGGAATGCGCTTTGCTTTCGTTCGCTACGCGTGCGACACCGCCGCCCGCGATGCGGCCTGCGCACCGACGTTCGTGAGTAATAACTACACCGCGCTGTCTGCCACCAACACGGCAAAAAGAACAGTGGAGAAAGTCTGCGCCCAATTCATGGGAATCAAAAATTGCCACGTTGAAACAACAGTCATTGGGTTACCGATGATCCCGGACATACCGCAATTCGAAACGAACTCCCCTTTGACTCTGAACCAATTAGACACCAACAGCTATCTTCACCAATACCGCGTGAAAGTTAGCGCCGACATTGAACCGCTAATTACCTACAACGGCAATCTATTCGGAACAGTCCCTGGACTAACGGCCCCTATGCCTCTGACGTGCCAAATGGAGCGCGTTTGCGAGAAACCTGAGGGCTTAAACAAATGAGGAGAACGCATCGTGGCAGTTAGAGATAAACAAGGAACAATCAGTATCATCGTGGCTCTTTTGGCACTGGCTGTGATGTGCCTCGGGTTCTTCTCTGTTGAAATTTGGTTTGCGCAATTGACTCTGAGTCAACTGAAGAACTGCGCCGATGCAGCCAGCATGAGTGCTGCAGCGTGCCTCGTGAGCTCAAGTCCAGAGCCGTTACCGAACGGACAACCCGGATTGATCAACAATGAATACAAGTATGAAACTCGCGAGAAAGCTAAGGCAGCGGCTTGGGAGATAATTACAAAGAGCTCCGTCATTGGTCGCTCGCTGGAAAATGCGCGTCGCGTCACAGACGCCTCCCAGGTTTACGACTTGCAAGCCGGTGAGTCAGCCATTTCCGTCAGGTTCGTTGATTCGAACGGAACTGTGCAACCAATTTCCGGAAAACATATCCAAGTCGAAGCAGCAATGGCTGTGGCACCAATGTCCGGCAATCTCCTTGGTTTGAAAAGTTACATTGTTCGCGCCAAAGGAACGTCGGCGGCGGCAAAACTCGACCTTGCATTCTGCCTTGACGATTCACTGTCGATGGCAACTGACACGCGCATCTCAATGGTGTATCGCGGCTGGAAAGACGATAAAGAAATTAAGCACGTCCTGATAAACCAAGGTATCGCGAGCAAATTTAAGACCATCGGCGTACCCGAACCGATGTACATCGGTATATCGAAAGGTGAAGAGGACATCTTTGATCCTAATGGTCGTGGTGGACCGGAAGGAGACATGGGAACGCCACCACCTGGATCATTCCAGAGCACTAAAATTCCGCCAGGAAAATTCACAGACCGGGTAATCGTCGATTTAGACCCAAACAATAATTTTCAACCGTTCGTGTTCGAAGGACTTAGGTTCCCCGACATAGCCACTGTTGTAGAAGCGTCGCGCGGAAATTTAGATAACACAAACGCGTTTGAGAAAAGCCTGGCACGGTCTGTGGTCCCGGCAGAAATCAAAGTGAACCAAGATTACAAAAGCACCTACGAGAAATGGGCTTTGACAAAAGTGGAGCCCTACAACCGGGCAAAAAAAGAAATCAAACGTTTCTTCGAATTACTAGAAGCAAATACCGATAGCCATTTCAGCTTGGTCCCCTTCTCGCAAAAAGCCGCTCAGTCCGAGGATGACCAAATGAAAGACTGGCCTGTAAGTAGAGAGTACCCACAACGGGAAAAGGTCTTTTTCGATTTCAACAAGGTCGAGTTCAAACGCGCAAATTCGTCATACAACACAGTTATGACAAAAATTGATTCGTACAAACTTCATGGTGGCACTGCAATCCAATTCGCTCTCGATGAAGCTGTCGCTTCTTTTGACGGCGAGTCACGCCCAGACGCCCGCAGAGCCATTCTTCTGTTTACAGACGGAGAGCCGACATCAAAAAATGGAGAGGACCTGGCTATTGAAGAAAGCATCGCCGCTGCCGGCAGAGCAAGAGCAAAAGGGATAACGGTCTTCCCGATCGGATTCTTGCACGGTGGCGGGCGCGCCTCAGAAAGAGCAATAGCATGCCTGGCAGGTGTCGCGAAGGCGGGAGGAGCGCCAGACGAAAAGTACTACATGGTCCAAGATGTCGAAGGATTGCACGAAGTCTTCCGAGTCATTTCGCGACGGCTCGTAACGCTTGAATAACCCTCTTAAGGAGAATCCCATGCCAAGACATAGAAAACGAACAGAACGCGGTCAATTGTTTATAGAGCTGGGTGCCGCACTGCCGATCATTGTTGTCGTCCTGACTGTCGGATTTAACAGCATCTTCGCGATCATGGCGCAGTTGACTTTAGACGGGGCCTGCATCGACGCAGCTCGGGCAGCTTCCATGGCACCAGATCTATCGATCGCTCGGGCGCGGGCAGAGATCGCCGTGCAAACCCATCGACAGGCCGGTCTAAACCCTGTTGTGACGATAGCTGAAAACGAGTATCACAACAATCAGCCCGGGGATGTCACTTTAAACCCGTACTTCGTCCTCCGGGCCAACGTTACGTACAAGTTGCCCTTTCCCGGATTGAACTTCGGCGAGAAGGTAATCTTGCCAGAATCGCTTCAAATGACGCGCATCTATGCCTATCCAATTTTGATAGTCGGTGGAGAACAAAGCCACAGTCAGGCAGCAGCAGGCGCCATACCACGGCCGCACGTGACCATGGTGCCAGATGGGCCGCATGGACTTAGGGCGGTGACTGTCGGAGGCGAAACACAACCGGACTTGAGCGGAGTTGACTGAAGAGCAGCCAGCTTTTGCTATATCACCTAGTAGCACCTGGTCAAAAGAAGAAACCCCAGAGCTCGAGTCCTGTTATGGACTCGCCACTGGGGTCTCTAATTGCCGCGGGTTACGACGCCGTGGCAGGCGTGGTGCGGATCGTGCTAGCCATGTGCTGAGCACTGAGAATCGAGTCGGCGAAGCCGAGTGCGATAGCCTCCTCAGCATCAAGCCACCAATCCGTTTTGCGCCAGCGCCGTTTGATCTGCGTGGTGCTCATTGTCGAACGCTGGGCAAGAATTTTGACCAGCTTATCTTCCTGGCGCTTCCAGAAAGCGATACTTTCGGTCATCTCACTGAGCTTGCCAGAGGTGCCGGCAGCAACCTCGTGAATCAGCAAGAACGAGTTCGGACCCATGACGCGCACGTCACCAGCCTGAAGCAAGATACCGCCCATAGAGGCAGCCCGCCCAAGCGTGATGGTAGTGAGCTTGTGGCCGATGGAGCGCAGGTGGAGCAGGTAATCGTACAGCGCGATACCGTCATCGACGTAGCCACCGGGTGAGTTGAGGATCAACACCAGCGGTGCACCAGGGCTTTCACGGCTCCAGATACCAAGTTCAGACATGCAAGCGCTGATGGTAACAGCGTTCACAGGCCCGTAGAAGGTGTAAACACGGTGGGCTGAAGCAAGTGCCTTCTTACGGGCAAGATTCAGCTCCTCAGTTTCGGTTTCGGCAATCAGCTTGCGGAGATCAAGCTGCTTTTTGAGAATGTCGCGATCTTGAGTGGTAGTGGGAATTTCCATGTGACTTCCTCCACGTTAGGAGAAACGCCGAGGCGCGAAGCGTCCGGCAGTTTAGAAAAAGAGTGCTCAACCCGCAAAGCTGGTAAAACAAAGATCTAATTGAGGGGAACTGGTCTTGGCTTAAAGGCTCTGCTTGTTTTTGTTGGGGTTGAGAAGTGAACTAATGTTACGGTAGCGGTGCCGAGCCTCGCCGAGCAATGGAAAACGCCATGTCAAGCGAGTTTCCAACAAGCGAACATTTCGCGAACCTCAGCTAGTAAAGCGCGCCATTAGGCTCAAAATTCATTCCCGCAAGGCTTGATCAGTCGGCCACGTCTTCATACCAGCCTGAACTCCAAACAGCCCTAGATCAACCAGCGCAAAAATTGAACGCAGAGTGCGCGACACTCCAAGTGGATCATTGGCAGAGCCGTTACCAAGCCAAGAGCTCGAAACGATTGAAACGTGCGTCGACGGTTATCTTTCGCTGGGTAAAACATCACTAGAATTCCCCGAGCCGAAGGGCAAAATGAACGCAGCCACGATTATTCTCATAGGCGATCTGTTGGTTCGAGGCGAAATGACCACGCCTCGAGACATGGCAGATGCCGTACCGATTTCGTTAAAGACCGGGCTACCGATCGGACGCGTACTTATCGGAGCAGCAGCCCTAACTGAAGCCAAACTACAGCAGGCGCTACTTGCACAATCACTGATTAGAGACTCTCTTCTCTCGGTGGACCTGGCAGTTCAAGCCCTGCGTATTGTTGTTCGCGAAGGATTCAACCTTGAACAAGCACTGCGCATTGTCGGCTGGCAACCTGAAACCTTCCTCAACGAAAATCGGCTCGGGCAGTTGCTCCTTTCAGCTGAAGTTATTACCGAAGCGCAGTTAGAGCAAGCTCTGAAGATTTTTTATACCGCCGGCTTGCCTCTAGCGCGGGTGCTTGTGTTGCGCGGCCTAATCAGCAACATCGTCGCTTACGCAGCACTCAGCTCGCAGCAGCTTCTCAGAGACAACAAGCTCAGCCGAGAGCAGGCTGTGCAATGCGTTCGGGCAGCGATGACTTCCGGCGCAACGATTGAAGATAATTACGTCAACGGTTATCTCCGGATGCAGCCTGGCAACACCGTTCGGCTCGGAGAAATTCTGGTACTGGCTAACATCGCTTCCGAAACCGACGTGATGGTCGCAGTGGAAGAAGCGATAACACGTGCCGAAACGCTCGGCGAAGTTCTGGTAAAGCGTGGATTCATTCGTGATGACGAGCTGGAACGCGCGCTTGAAGCGCAGCGACTGGTAACCAAAGGCCTACTGGATAGCGCAAAAGCTGGCGATGTACTGAAGAAAGCCAACTACGAGAGATCGTCCGTAGCTGATGCCCTGAATAATCACGCTCCTGCTCAACTTGTACGGGCAGTGCAGGTATCGGACATAGACGCGTCCAAGAAGTCCGGGCCGCCGTCGCTGTTCAACGAACAAGACCGCTCCTGGCTTGCT
>JADYXS010000325.1 GCA_021772155.1 Candidatus Obscuribacter sp. | reverse complement strand
TGCTGTTCTTCAGTCGTGAAGTAAATGGCTGATCGATATTGTCCGCCGCGATAGCCCGCTACTGCCAACGTTGGGTCATGTAGCGACCAGAACACGTTCAGTAAGTCAACGAAGTTGATTTGATCTGAGTCATAGCAGACTTCAACTATCTCGGCATGCCCTGTTTGACCGGAGCACACGGCTCCATAGGTTGGGTTGGTAGTTTGACCGCCCGCATAGCCAACTGTGGTATCGACCACGCCATTGGTTTTGCGAAATGAATCCTCAACCCCCCAGAATCAGCCGGCACCAAAGTATGCGGTTTGAATCATGTCGGTTACCTGTAGAGTTGTTTGCAGCGTTACCAATTGCAGTCTACCGCAAGAATCTGCCTTGCTGCTGCCATTCTTCCGGTTGCTTAGCCTGTTGGGCAACTGGCACAGCACACCTGGTTGCTAGTCGGCCTCGAATTGAGCTCGTTGCTTTCGGTAGCGCTTCATTGCAATTTCTACGTCAACCACCTTCTGGATCTTGCCGTTTTTCCGAAGGATTTCAGCGTACTTCGAGCTAATCTCAATGAATGCCTCTGAAAATTGTCCACGAGACGTATTCCGCTTGTTGCGAAGCAAAGTATTGTATGCATGCTGTAAGAAAAATTCTATATCAGTGGATTGATTGGAATTATCAGCACAAGCTGCTATCGCCAGGGCAAGTGCGTTAGTGTACCGAAGCCCCCACTTTTGTTTCAATTCTGGCGATTCGCTCAATAGCAATTTTGCTTCGGCCAACTTCCTGTGAAGCGCGTCCACATCTTTTATTCCAACTGGAACTTCAGGGGTCAACGAGTGGGCATTGTAAAAAGCCACTAAAGCCGAGATTGCCAGCATTTGATACTGAAATTCTTGGCGTTCTGCAGCCAGGCGCGACGCAATTAAAAGATTTTTCTCGACTTCAAGCGGAGTCGCTAATTTGTCTTGTAGAGCTTTATTCAAATACAGTTGTGTGCCCCGTTGTTCGAGTTTTGCTTGATGCGGTTTTACGAGCTCTGACCTGTAGCAGACTCCGCCGATCAGGACTAGGACGGAAACACATGCTGCAACTGGTTTCCACCTGCCGAGCAGCTGTCCTATCAGCCGCTGGGTCGGTTTCTTAGTGCCAGTGTCCTGAATGTTTTGATCGACTACTAGAAGTGCTTTTTTGAGTTCACGAATTGTTTGAAATCGCGCAGAGGGATCTTTGGCCAACGCGTGATGAAGGACTTTGTTCAGATCCGTACTCAGAAATTCAATGGCGGACGGCTCTTCGTCCAAATGCTTGCCCATTGTTTCGAAGGAGGTATTGCCAACAAAAGGTGGCTGTCCGGTCAATACCTCGTACATCAAGCAGCCCATCGAATAGATGTCTGACCTGGCGTCAATTACATTGCCTTGACACTGTTCTGGGCTCATGTAGAAAGGGCTACCAAATACTTCACCATTCTGTGTTAGTTTCTGGTGCTCTTTCCCTGACTCCGGCAAGACTTTGGCGATTCCAAAATCCACCAATTTTACAGATTCATTTGGCCCTACGAGCATTACATTGCTTGGCTTCAGGTCCCGGTGTACAACCCCATGCTCATGAGCGTGAATCAGCGCATCACATATTTGAGCAAAGATAGGAACTGCGCGTTCAATAGCAATTCGTCCCTGACTTTTTAGTAGATCGGAAAGGCTTTTCCCTTCCAGGAATTCGATGGCCATGTAAGGCTGATCGTCGAATATGCCAAACGCAGATACTTCAATGATGTTTTTGTGATGGAGTGAGCTTGCGGTTGCTGCCTCGCGCTGGAACCGCTGGATCGAATTTTGCTTCGCAAGTAGACTCCCGTGCATCACCTTGAGTGCAACGACCCGGTCGATAACGAGATGTCTGGCTTTGTAGACTATGCTCATACCGCCTTTGCCGAGCAGACCAAGAATCTCAAATTTCCCATCTACTAAACAGCCAGGTGCCAATAGGCCACTCGCCGACTCAATTACACTATGTCCCGTTTCGGCGGTCACTGATTCTTCGGCCGGCATTTTCGCAAACCTCTCACTACAGGTTATGCCCGTCAGCTTCAAAGACCCGTTGGGTGATCATTCGGCTGTCTTGCCGATCTTGCCCTGTCTGATTCAGCGACAGAATTGGTAGAGAAAGTGTCGTTAGGCAACTGTCAGAAAACACTTGGTTGTTAATCGTCCTTCAATGCATTTTGTTGCTTTTGGTGGCGCTTAACTACGCTTTCCACGTCAAGCGCTTTCTGAAATTTGCCATTATTTCGAAGGACAGTTGCATACTTCGATCCAATCGCAACGATTTTGTTTTGAAAGTCGTGATTGGGCTCATTGCGCTTGTCGCTTACCAAGATATTGTATGCATGCTGCAAGAAGAACTCTTTGTCACTCGAGCGAGTCGAATTATCAGCACAACTAGCAATCCAGAAGGCCGGTTCCATAGTGTCCGGATGTCCTGGTTCTTTCTTGAATTCTGGCAATGCGATAAGCAGCTGTTTTGCTTCAGCCAACTGCCTGTTCATCGCTCCCACATTTCTCCTTCCAACCGGAACATCAAGCCACCACGCTTTATCGTTGTAAAAAGCTGCCAACGCCGAAATAGCCTGAATGCGATACCGCGGTTCTTGACGCTTTGCCGCCAGCCCCGACGCCGTCAAAAGACTCTCCTCGATTTTACGTGGATCGGTTTGGTGCAGCTTCGTCGCATTCCTCCAATACAGCCAAGTCGTCCGCTGAGTTGATAAACTGCCTTGTTCTTGTTTGGCTTGATCCGCTTTGGGGAGTCCTGTCACGCAGTAAACTCCACCGGCGACAATGGCAGTGGAAAGAAGTGCAGCCGTGAGACTCAGGTTTTGGGAACATGTGCTGATGAGCCTCTGCACCGGTTTCCTGGTGTCAGTCAGTTGAGTATCTTGATCTGCTACGAGAAGTGCCGCTTTGAGTTCGCGAATTGTTTGAAATCTCGCCGACGGATCTTTGGCCAACGCCTGACAAAATACCTTATTCATATCTGCGCTCAGGAAATCAATGAAGGAGGGCTCTTCGCCCAAATGCTTGCTCATTGTTTCCATAAATGTATTACCAACAAAAGGTGCCTGTCCTGTCAACACTTCGTACATCAGGCAGCCCATTGAATAGATGTCTGACCTTGTGTCAATTGCGATTCCTTGACACTGTTCTGGACTCATGTAGCAGGCACTACCAAATACTTCACCTGCTTGGGTCAGTTTCTGCAACTCCTTTCCTGAGTCGGGCAAGACTTTTGCTATTCCGAAATCCACCAACTTCACAGTCTCATTTGACCCTATGAGCATTACATTGCTTGGCTTTAAATCCCGGTGCACGACCCCATGCTCATGAGCATGATTCAGCGCATCGCATATTTGAACAAAGATAGGGACGGCCCGTTCAATCGGAAATCGCCCCTGGCTTTTTAGTAAATCCGAAAGGCTTTCTCCTTCCAAGAATTCGATGGCCATGTATGGCTGCTCGTCAAATACTCCAAACCCAGACACCTCGATGATATTTTCGTGATGTAGTGAGCTTGCAGTAGCTGCCTCGCGCTGGAAGCGCTGGATCGAATTTCGCTTCGCAAGTAGACTCCCATGCATCATTTTGAGTGCAACGACACGGTTTATAGCTATGTGTCTGGCTTTATAGACTACGCTCATACCGCCTTTGCCGAGCAGACCAAGAATCTCGAATTTCCCATCTACTAAACAGCCAGGTGCCAATAGGCCACTCGCTGACTTTGCTGTTTCGACGATCACGTTTTCTTCGGAAGGCATACTGCACCTCTCACTACAGATTATGCCCGGCAGCTTTAAAGACCCGGCGGGTGACCATTCGGCTGTCTTGCCCTTGCCCTGTCTGATTCAGCGACAGAATTGGCAGAGAAAGTGTCGTTAGACAACCGTCAGGGAACACTTGGTTGTTAATCGTCCTTCAATGCACTTTGTTGCGTTTGGTCGCGCTTAACTACGCTTTCTACGTCAAGCGCTTTCTGAAGTTTGCCACTATTTCGGAGAACCATTGACCTGTCGGTGTTTTAGGCATTCCAATAGCGCTCATTCTGGCTATAGCAGTATGCCCACCGCCTGCGAAATCTCCGCTCGCCCATGATTCTGCGTCAGGGGCCGGACTCGCGCTATTCAATTGCGCGGTAGCGGCTGCACTGATAAATCATGCTGGCGTCTGGATTACTTGCATCGTAGAGTATCGATACTTTCTGACCTTTTCGAACACCATTCATGCGACTCTCCGGCACCTTCATCTGATCGCGAAAACGTTTCTTGTTGCCGTCCTCGAACTCATAATTGATGACATGAATTGGTCCATAGCGATTGCCGAAGTCGATATGTGTAGATGTGACGATTCCAATTGCAGGTAATCCATTGGTCGCCAAGCGTAGATCTTTTAGTGATTTCCGCCAGATCAGGTACATCAGTAGGACAAATGGAACGATCAAAAAAAGTCCGGAAACAATTCCAAGAAAACCAATTATCGCCAACAGCAGAAAGGTTATGTATATTTGGCACTCCCACGGTTTGCCATATTCATTCAAAACCATCACCTTCCTCGGTGTATCGCAGAGCAGCTCTGGCTGGACCTTTCCAACTAGCTCTGCCTTCGGAACGCTCTTTACCGCGGTATATCGAGATAGGCAATACAAAATGTTCTTCTCTGGATTGGATCGACTGAATAACACAGTTGCTTGCGTCACCGATTTGCGCACTTGTGGAATTTCGCCAGTCGAAATTTTTTGCTTGCCGCGAATCAACCTATTCTTGCTGGCGGGAAAGCTGTAGTGGACAAAGACCTGCTCATAACCGTCTTTATCTTTTGCATAGATGACCTCTACGTCGCCGGCAATTGCCGGCTGCCCATGTTGGACTAGCCACTTGTGCTTGAGCGGAGTCGGCCACGTCACAAACTCAGCTATTAAGAAAAAGCTGGCGGCAATGAGAGCCACGAGCCAAGTTTCGCCGGAACATAGCGGCCAAAAAAAGGCGCAGAGCAGGACCGTCACCAAAGGTACTATTAGTAACTGGACTGTCCAAGGGTTCATGTAGTAACGGTCTCTGAACTTGACGGACCGTATGCCAGGCTCTAGTAGTTCGGCCTCAACCCCCTCCAAAGCAAGTGGATTTGCTGGAGCCGCTTTTTGAGCGGATGACTGTTTCGCTGTAGTGAGCTTGCTGCCAGGTACATTCGCCTCCCTTCTTTGGCGAGCAAGCGCTCGATTCTCCCAATGATCGATCTGATGCGACACTACTTCATGGCTTCGGCGCGGTGGCATCAAAGATGAACGGCCTTCAGCCGGCTTAGGAAGTGGAGATAAGTCTTGGTGATCTGGAACGTTAACTGCAAGTGGTGGCGCCTTATCGGGTGCCTGCTTGCACAGAAACCGCAAAAACCTGGTGAGTGTCCGAACCTCTTGAGCGGGATGATTCTCCAATAGTCCGAAGGTGTATGAGTGTTCTGGATCGATGAAATCATCTCGACGAAAGAGGAGGCACTCATCTCCTGCTCCCAGATGGTGGTATAGCTTTTCGTCCAGAGCAATGCATCGTATCGACGTGTAAATCACCCATGCGGAAAAGTTGTCGAGCTGCGAATCAAAGTCTTCGGCGTCACGTCTGGGATGCTGGTAATTTCGATGCCCGAGTTCATTGCTCTTCATGCCATGCATCTTCGGCACGAACATTCCGTCGTAGTCCACAAGGCGCAGTTCGTGATCAGCAACAATGATATTGCCATGCTGGAGGTCTCCATGCGCGATGCCAGCCTGGCGCAAGTGATCACACATATCAATTAACGAAGATGCTAGCCGATCAATTCGGTCACTGCCCAGATGTTTCTCGATGTAGAAGTCGAGAGTTAGTCCCTCCACCCAATCCATCTTCAGGATAGGCATCCATTGTCCCGCGACCAGTATTCCTTTGGAGAGAAAATCGAAACTGACGGTGTAGGGCAAAGAATCATTTTGCACGAACTCTGATATCAACGCATATCGTTCATTCTGATCCGCCATATCGCGCAAGAAGCAACGCACGGCATAGTTACGCTGCTCGGAGGCAACGCGATAGACCGAAGCAAATGATCCGGTCAGCGGCCGCGGTAAACCCAGTGAGGTTACTTCCACAGCGCCGTTACTGATCTCGGGATCAGCAATATTAATTCTTAAATCCTGGATGGCCTCGTTGTAGTCCTGAGGTGACGGCCAGGACTTCAACTTTGATTCTGTATTACTTTTCGGTGGTTCAAGCATCCACAGCGCTCAATTTACTAGCCCAATATGCCCAAGGCGCGCAAAAACTAGATTTACTCTTGAAAACGCCGGGTTCATTTTTACCGGCCGTTGATAAACCTGCTTCCAAGGCACCCAGTGGGAAGAACCGTAGCTCGATGGTGCAATTGAAATATTCTTAAGCTTCAAAATTGAACTCTTTGTTTTGCGTCGTCGTAGAGGGTAATGTCACCACCAAAATCCGACGAGGAAAATCTGTAATGAAGAAAGTCGCTGCCTTAGCACTGCTACTGAGTGTGCTTGCATCATCGTTATTTATCAGCGACGCCGAAGCGCGCCCCTACTATAAGAAGCGCGTCAACCAGCGCCAGTGTCGCCAAACCTCGCGCATCTACAATGGAAGAACAAATGGCTCACTGACAGCAAGCGAGACGGCAAAACTGCGCCACCAACAGCACGTTACTGCGCAAAGAGAAGCGGCGTTCCGCGCTTCCGGTGGCGGACTAAGTAGGAGCGAGGCCGCCAGGCTCGAGGCAAGACAAGATGCCTACAGCAACAATATCTACCGGCAGAAGCACGACAATCAGTCACGTCCTCAATAAGAACTCAACGGACAACACCGGCACGTCTGTGCCGGTGTTGTCGTTGTAAGGAAAATTGAATCGATGTCCCTGTTCGCCACCTTTGTCAGAAATGACGGTTCTTAGGTAAACATCAAATCTTCCGCAGTGAGCTTCACGAGCGATTGAAAGCGTGTCTTATCGATCGATTTGTCATAGGCTTCTTCTGCACTTATCCATTTTTTGTTGAGCAATTCCATAATTGCATCATCTAACGTCTGCATGCCCTGTTTCTTACCGAGTTGCATTGCCGAGGGAATCTGAAAAGTCTTGTTGTCCCGAATCAAGTTGCCCACGGCGGAGTTGCATGTCAGCACTTCTAGCGCGGAACAGCGACCTTTTACATCAGTTCTCTTGAACAGATTCTGCGCGACGACGCAGCGCAAACTTGTAGAAAGAGTATTGCGAATCTGGCTTTGTTCTTCTGCTGGGAAAACTTCAATGACCCGGTCAACGGTCTTCGCGGCATTTGTTGTGTGCAAGGTACCGAATACAAGGTGACCTGTGGCTGCAGCTTCAACGGCCAAACGAATGGTCTCTAAGTCACGCATTTCTCCGACCATGATGATGTCCGGGTCTTCGCGAAGGGCACCCTTCAACGCGGCGGCAAAGGATTCAGTATGTAACCCCACTTCTCTGTGGTTTATCATGCAACCCTGGCTTTCGTGCACAAATTCAATTGGATCTTCAACGGTCAGAATGTGATCTCTGCGATTCTTGTTGGCGTAATCCACCATAGCTGCTAGCGTTGTGGACTTACCACTGCCGGTCGGTCCGGTAACTAGCACCAGTCCTTTTTTTAGCATTGATGCTTTGAGCAAGACTGGTGGCAAACCAAGTTGTTCTGCTGTCAAAACTTTCGATGGGATTTGCCGAAAAACCGCTGCACAGCCATTTCTTTGATTAAAG
>JADYXS010000324.1 GCA_021772155.1 Candidatus Obscuribacter sp. | reverse complement strand
CCTGTGGAGAATGCGTCCAACGCTCTTAATTGAAATGACTTAACCATTTCCGGAGAAGCAGAACGCCAGGCCAAGCTCTGTTCTAATACTGCAGCGATATCCTCTCTGCAGTTATACGAAACGCCCGCGGGAAGATCGGTGCGTGCGACCCGACCAACACGTGTTGTAATTAACGCCTCCAATGCTCGCGTCTTCATTTTGATCGCGAAATCTTGATCCTTGTCACTGCTGACTCCCATCAGCAAAAGGCTTTGCAGATATGTGCGTAGTATCTGCTTTTCACTGTCTGAGCCTGCCTTGTAAGCATTGGCTAGTGCGTCCACTGCCTTAAATCTAAGCTCTTCGATTTCAACAGCCTTCGTAGTAATAACATTCACATTCGAATACTGTTCTTTGTCTCGCTTCAGTTGTTGTGCTGAAAGCGTAAGGAACTCTGCAGTAGGCCTTTTCGCAATCTCAAAGAGAAGGAGGCGAGCCTTCGTTACTTGGTGCTGTTCTTCCGCATCTCCTGAATCCTTAGCGCCCATCGCAATTTGGCATTTTTGGTTAAATTGACTCTTGAGCGTCTTCCATTCATTTAGCTGTACTTGTTTCTCTTCATAAGCCAGTATTTCCGGTCCCACGAGGAAGTGAGTCTCTCCTTGATCGTCGACTTTTAAGTCACGACATCGAGCATACAACGAGTCGGTCCAGAACCTCCAGTTAGTCCCAACGGCTCCCTGAGCCACCCGACCGAAGTTTTCGCTACGGGTATCGCCTTTCAGCATGGGTAGTTCAGTGAACACGATATCGCCTGAAAAGCGCGGTGTTACAATACTGGCTTTGTCGATAATCTTGTCTGCCATTTCCTGTATTTCTTGCTTGCCGACGGGCTCATAATCAAGCCGGAGAAAAGCATTGACAGTTGGATCTGTCTCTGGAAGTTCTTTACCCAGGCGACGAGAGAGAATCGAATGCTGCAAATCGTGCCAAGAAGATTGCGGCAAAGTAGTTCTCAACAGCTTGCAGGCAGCTAAGCGTACAGCAGGATCTTCCTCGTTCTTTGGATCAGCAAACCAGCCAGTTATAGACACATCGAGGCTGCCGATACTCCTCAAACTGTTTATAGCAATTTGTCGCATTTCAGGACTGATTTGCATCAATACATTCAGAGTCGATGTCTGTGCTGCAGGTAGCGAAGTCTGTTTTTTGGCTCTCTGGGTTGTTTGCTGTACGACAGATTCCAGCCCGTCCACAAGAGTCGAATTGAATTCACTTTTGATTTCGTTAAGGCCAGATTGATTTGAGCCAGCAAACGCGCTATTCAGAATAGAAGGCATGTTCGATATCAGAAGCCGTTGGAACTCGATACCGTCTCTTGGGTCGGGAGATTTTACAAGTTCCAAGAGTTGTCGGCGAAAGCCAAGAGACATCAGCCTTCTCGATTCATTTTCACTCCTATCCAGATGTTCCAGACGCGAGCAACGCACTGCGCCGAAAGTAGTCTGCTCCAGCAGCTTACTGACAGACAACTTGTTCAAAAGAGTCATGTATTGCCGGGCAGCTTGAGGCTGTTTCGGTTGGTCAGAGTCACTGTCTGTACATCTTGCTTGGGCACAGGACAGTAGCTCTTGCGTGATAGATTCCAGATTATCGACCTTTTCCCCGAGACTGATCGTATCTGCTGAGTCCGCAGAATCGATGCTTTCGCCCTCAGGCAAAATATTCATGCCAGAGTATTGTCGTTCCAAGAACATCAATGCGTTGAACTTCTTGGTCCAGCTCTCGATTGACTTGCAATCTGCTGGCGTGGCATAAGCTGCCGCTGACAGGCTAAGGACCTCTTTCTCTAACTCATCAACGTTTCCGGAAAGCAGTAGCTTGATCGTTCGTTCTTTATCGCTATCACTAAGGACAGCTTCTGAAAGATAAGCAAAATAGAGACTGTTTAATTTCATTTCCCTGTTGAATCTAGTGTCACCAGCGGTGCTTCCTATCTTGGTGAAAAATTTGAATATATCGTCTGAATTACAGCCAATACTTCCGGCTCTGAATCTTGTCAATTCTTCCGGATCGGTAATTTCCCGCTCGATACCTCTGAGCGAGAAAGCGATATCAGCCAACCGACGGATTGCCTTAGTCCGAATTTCAGTTGAGATGCTGCCGTCTTCTATTACTTTTTCAAGATTTGCTGCATACGTGTGGATCGAACGTCCAAGGCCCAGCAGAACATCCCCCGACACCATGATTTTCTCGACATCACCGGCAGAGAGTTTATGTGATAACAAATCGTCTTCAAAAGGCCGGGTCAGATCGTCGATCGTGATTTCTTGCTGTGCAGGCGTGCGAACATCCGAAGGCTTTATGAGTTCCTTCGTGATCATCGCGTCGACCGGGTTAAAAACGTCAGTCAATTTTCTGAGCGTCTCGAAAGGATCTGTGGCGAATCCATTCACTCGATCTGTAATGGTTGTCGGACGAATGCTAACGGCTTCCCAAGGTTTCAACTGAATAGCTCGTCGAAACAAAGGTGTTGGCTCAGTACTCTCGGTCGAAAGTCCATCTTCGGCCTGCTGCCCAGGTTTGAGCGGACCACTTTTCGTCGAGTTCAGACCGCCGGTTTTGGTTGCCTCCGCACCCATATCCAATGTACCAAACGTACCATCTGGTTTACGCAATAGCATCATCAAGGCAAAGGCAGATGCTTTCTGAAGATCTTTATCGAACCAATGCCACTCGTTAGATTTTTGCAGCTTGCCAATTTCTTCCTTTGTGAGCGCCGGATGAAATCGTGCAGTATCGGAATCAACGGTGTTGATGCGGTGGATTTCATACTCTTTAATTTGGTCTGGGTTTAATAGAAAATTGGGAGCCAGGGTTTCGCTGGCGAAAGTCTTTAAGTCCTCATCCCAGAGCCGCTGTTCGTCAGCTGTGGCCTTGCGGCCTTCCTTAAGCCAGACAGGACTGAGCAACTGTTCTGTGCGTTTGAAGATGCTGTCGATCGCTTGCGCTGATTCGCCGGTCTGCGCAAGTTGTTTCCTCATCGTGTCGAGTTGCACTTTCACGTCGAGCTTTGGCGACAGCTCAGTTTTGTGCGTTTTCCATCCGGTCAAAGCCTTGTGTGCTTCATCAACCTCCTCTCCATAATTGTTTTTGCCGGCACTGTCAGCGCGCTTCCATTGTCCAAAGACGTCCAACGCAATTAAGCCGCCCAGTGGGAATTGAGACCAGAAGAATCCTTTGTGCCCGAGGTCACCGGCGGCCTGGATATATCGTGGTGTTGCCAACTGATGCAAGGCTATAACTTGATCAAAATGACCTGCTGGAGCCGGTCTAAGGTTCAACAGGCCCTTGGCTGCTCCGAGAGGCACTTGCAGAGCCCCATTGCCGATCATCAATGTAAAATAGCCAGTTCTGAGCTGTGATAGTCCTGTCAGGAATGGATCTTCGTGAGCGCCCGCTGAGTGAGTAAATCCGGTCAAGCCGGCCGCAAGTTCTGTTCCACCCCAGAATAGATGTCCGGCCGCTTTGTCGGCCAATTCACGTTGAAAACTCCTCATTAAGGCGCTGGGACCCATTTGCGCACGCCCCAAAAAATTGGTCGGAGTCTGCAGGGCAGCTACAAGATTACTTAGCTTACCAACCTGTGCCTCTAGTGCTAGCTTTTCTATTCCTACAGCGGCCGCTTCTGCTTCTCTTAGTGCAGTTAAGGACCCACTGGCTGCTCGCATAGCGCCGTTCGCGCTCTGACTTGCAACCAGACCTTGCCTGGCCAGAGCTAGCTCGGAAGTGGCACTCAGGACCATAGCCAGATCCATAGTGAATTGTGTCGCCTGACCTGCTCGATAAAATAGCTCCTGCTCCTCGGTAAAACTATTCAGTCCCTTGACCTGTACTGGCACGATCGATCCGGAGGAATGCCTGGCAAGCATGAAATCATTTCCGTCGCGTTGCACTTGATCCTTGATGACGACCGGCTCTGCAGCCTGCCAGCCAATTAGATTCAGATAACTCCATGGAGGATTCAAGTAGAAATTCGTAGTGGTAGTAAGACGAAACGATGTATTGCCTGTCTTCGGATCTAAGATCTCCTCGTTGTGCGCCCGGCTTTGCATGAAGTTGAACCGAGCGAAGTTCTTCCCGAGGTCGTCTTTGGATTGCACAATCATTGCATCCGGATTGCCTCTATCATCTTTGAGGGGTAAACCATTTTTATCAACCCGACAAACATTCCCATGCTCGATAGTCGCATTCTCGTAGGATGCCACTTTAGTCCCGCGCCTGGTCCACTCAGCTACTACTTGATCAACTGGCGTGCGATTTTGCTCGACCCACTCATCCAACTCTTTGAGACTTCGCTGCCAATCACTTGAGCTTCTGTTCAAGTCGCGCGGTAGATCGAAGGCGATACCGGTGATGGTATCGCTGCGATCGCGGTTGATCTTTATGAAAGAAGGACAGCTTTTGACGCGTGCTTTCAATTCTTCTCTAGCTGCCGGATTCACCAACTGTTGAAATATTGTCGGCTGTTCTGCGTGCTTGCTCATATTATCGAGCGCAGTTACAAGACGTGCTGCGTCAGATGCTTTCTGCATCACAAACGCAGCTGCCCTGCAATCTTCTTTCGTTTCAATACGCCATTCAGCAGGAAACTTCATCTTGTCACGAAGGTTGCGAACAGCAATAATTTCTCTTGTTGATGCTATGTCTTTTAGCATCGTGCGCGATTCAATTAGCCAGGCACCGACTTTGCCAATTTCGTCGAGCGTAGACCGAAAACTCTTCGGATCAAAATTTACTTCGATATTCGCTCTTCCTGCTCTAAGATCGGCCGCTAGCCGTTCAGGAGTGTTGGAGTTGCCGACCTGAAGTTTGATCGGTCCATTCAATGGGATGGATGCATCCGCAGCCACAAGAAGGCGGTACACAGCAGGAATCTCTTCTTTCTCAAGAAACGTTTTCAGAAATACCAGGCATTTGATTGTGCCATCACTCATTTTGTGATTTGCCGTTTCCTGATCCAGATCAGCGATCAGTTCTTTGCGCAAGCCAGCAATCCTTGCTGTCACTTCTGGCTTGGACAGTTTCAATTCATCCTTAGTGAGAAGGCATAGAAAACTTCTTTCCGGCAAAATAGCGAGGTTGTGTTTTAGCACTTCCTGGATATTGGAAAGCTGTTTCCGCTGTGCGTCATCTACAGGTTCAATGCAAATTTCCGATTTTCTTTCAGCCTGTTTTTCAGAGGTCTCAGATGTTTCGAGTTTCCTCTCGGAATCGCCGTCCGCCATGGTTGGTGCTTTGAGCGGTGAGTCCGCAGGGTCTGACTTCTGTCGACCGGGATCGTTATTTGCGTCCATAAGAAACTGCCTCGCCTTTGACCGTGAGGTTCAATGTATAAAACTAGTGTTAGCGAAATGTGAAAGTGTGCACTCAATCGAGTGCTTGGGATGAATACGGGGTCATGGATTTATTTGTCTGTTCCACCATATGTTGCTCTATTAGGAGTTCGGTTGGACTTGATCGCGTGCTGTTCTTTGGAATTCAAATAGTTCATAGCCGCCCATGTGAGGGGGATAGCTACAACGACCCCTGTACCGAACCCTTCTGCCCATCCAGATGTATGTACGCTCTTGACTCTATGCACTTCATGCATTTCGATTTGGCTTTTGAGTCGTTCTTCCGGGGACTGGATCCGTTTGGCTTCCTCTGCTCTGGTTATCTGACGTAGACCAGGAATACTGGCCTTTGTTGCACCACTTAGCCCAGAAACGGTTACACCTTTCACTTCAGGCGTTACAAAGTCAAACACGGCAGGTTCGGGGTTAATTATTGCTTGTCTGTAAGTCTCAAGAATAGAGGCTTCATTGAGCGGCATCTTAGTTCCTAATGAGGCACTCTTGCCGCCTTTTTCGGCAGTATCCAGCGGAGTTATGGCTGGCCGACCTTCCGCCTTTTCATTGCCCACTTCGAGACGCGGAAGAGAAGTCGGCGATTTCGTTTCAGTATTCAATGGTTCGGCCAGAGCTGTTCCCGCATTGGCACCCTTTGCAGCTTTGGCGTCAGCAATGTCTACCACTGGCAATGACTCCGCTCCTGCATTATTATCCGGGCCGAAGAAAATTTCTTTGACACCTGCAATTCCATCTTCTATGTTGCCGAATACGTTGGCAGCCCCTTCGATGGTTCTGTAGGTTCCTTCTACGACAGCGGATTTTGCACCGTCTACAATTTGTTCCATAAAGCCACCGGTTGGCGCCTTTGGGGTCTCTGGTTGACCAATGTTACTCTCTGGCATGATATTACCTTCCTATAAATTTGTTGCAATTGAAATCGATAGCGTTAACTATGGCGTAAAGGTTTTCACTCCCGTAGCAGGAACAGAATCCGGGCTCGGCTTGCCTGCTTTCGCTTGATCTTCCTGCGAAGAGAAGTACCAACCTGCTACTACAGAAGCACCAAGAACCAGGGCAACAGTCCCTCCGATCTCAATAAACGGATCGTGAGGTTCTTGAAACTTCCCTGCCGTCCGTGACTCGGCTCCCTCGCGCGGCGCTGTGCCTTCGCTAAGTCGTTGGAGTCGCTGAAGGCCAATTCGAGAAGGCTCACCGACTTTCGACTCGATGTTCGATTCCGTCGGTTTGACCTTCAACTCAATTAGTCTTGGCGAGCGTGATATCCCTTCTTTCACTTCAGCATAACTGCCTTCGAATGCCGGTGTTTCTGGACTGTTCCCAAAGTCAATCGACGCGCCTGGCGTTGCTGGCTGGCCTTTTGCGAGATCTTCTGTCCTGACTCCAACTAGATTAGGGTGCTCTCTCAAATTAACTGAGCCACTGCCGGAAGACTCAATGGAAAACACACGGAGAGTCTCTTTGTGGACATGGACCTTCGTTCCCGCTAGTTCAACTTCTTCAAAGAATTCTCCGAATTCTTGGAGGCCAACAGAGTGCCTATTGCCTTCTTCTATCACTGACTGATTTTTGGAGGCGACAGTTATCCTTCTTTCGCTCTCGCCTAACCCAGCAACATCTGATTTAGCTGGCGAATTTTCAGCAGTTGGTTCACTGAAGAGGTTAGAGAAATGGAAGTAGCGAACGTGGTGCGCAATTTCCCAGGCAAACCCAACCACGTCCCCAAGCGAATTTGGAATTCTTGCGAGTTCTTCAAAGAGTGCGCTGGTCGCACTCGATTCTGCTGCCTTTGCCTCTACAACCTGTGAGTTCGCTGGGACTCTGTCGTTGCTCTGATTTAGATCCGGCATAATTCCCCCCGCCTGTGTAACAGGCAATACAGAGCCATTAAGGCTCCGCGCCAGTAACAGGAATGACGGCGGTGCTCGGTTTGGATGCTTCGGATTGCGCTGCCTGCGAAGAGTAATACCACTCTGAACCCCACCAGGCGACAAGACCCAACGCAACCATCCCGCCGCCAATCTCCAAAAAGGCATCGTGAGGTTTTTCGACGTCAGCAAGAACCTCTACCGGCCGTACCTCCGCTCCCTCACGCGGCGCTAGGCCTTGGCCAAGTGATTTGGGACCTTGCTTGCCGATACGCGAAGACTCAGGGATTTTTTCCAACTCGGGATTCGATTCCACCCGATTGACCTTAGACTCAACCAGTCCTACCGAGCGTGGTATCCCTTCTGTGACTTCAGGTATACCTTCGAGTCCCCGTTCTGCTGGACTGCTCCCAAAGTCAATAGACGCAACCGGCAATCCTTCTGCACGCGCGGCACTCAGGCCGGTTGCTGATTCACCATTTGCGTGGGCTTCTGTGATGACTGCAACCAAATTAGGGTGCTCTGTTAAACTCATGGAGCCATTGCTGGAAGACTCAACGGTAGACACCGTCCCAGTGCGTGTGTCGACAAGGACCTTCGTCCCGAAGCCTTTTATTTCTACCTCTTTGAAGAATTCTATAAATTCTCCGGGGGTAACAGAGTGACGTTTGCCTTCTTCAATCACTGATCCCTCAATGACCTTTACAGTTATTTCAACCGGACGTCTTCCGGTCTCCGAAGCTTCAGGAGCTGAGCCTGTTTTTGACTCAGCACCGCTTCCAGATTTTTCTGCCTCGGTTTTTGGCTCAGCACTATTTCGAGCTTTTTCTACCTCTTTCTCTTCGATTTCTGATTCTTCTGGTGAACCTCCAGAAGAATCAGTTTCCTCTACTTCGGATCCTTCAGAGTCTAGCCAATCGAAGAAACCATCGACACCTTCAATGACACCTACGGCAATTGCTTTGGGATACTCCAGGACTTCATCTAAGAATGCAGCGTACGCATTCCGTGCTTCGGTCTCTGGTACCACTTCTTGGATACTTGAGTTCTGCGGGCCTTTGTCGTTGCTCTGATTTAGATCCGGCGTAACTTTCGCTGTTTCAGAATCTCCCAAGCCGGTGAGACCTTCCAAAAATGCTCCGGGGAGCTTCCAAATATCTTGCAGGTCGAAGACTGACTCTGGCGCCAGTTCTGCAGCGGTTGAGTTCTGTTTGACTCGGTCGTTGCTCTTTTCTACATCCGGCATAAAATTCCTCCCGACTGTGCAACACGAACAAATGTTCGCTGTCTCGTTTGTAGTGGGGTGGAATGGTCGCTTGGGGTGGAAAAATCGCCTTTGGGATCGGCATAACTATATTTGCAGAGCGGTGTTAGCAATTTGTGAAATTCAATAATGCAAAATTTCATCGCGTCACTCCTTTTCGCTTTTGGTCTGGAACCAGCTCACGAAGGCGATTTAATATTGTCCCGGCGCCATCAAGGAACGACTGCGGTCTGACGGCACCTTTTACCGCACCGCCGGCGATTTGCCCCACAACGTTATTGATCTCATCAGGGCTAAGGCCGCTCTTCACGACGAGATCTCCTGTTTTAATACTCATAGGGCCAAAACCAGCTGCTATCGCTGCACCGGCTACTAGTGCACCACCTGCGTGGCTGCCTACGATCTCTTTCGCTGCTGCACCCATAGCCGTTAGGGCGGCGTTGACTGTCGGCGATTTCGGGCAGCCCCAACATTCCGCGCTGAGTGCATTAGCCGCGATATCAGCAGCTGCTTCGGAAACAGTTTCGCCGATCGATTCGGTAGAATAAACCTCTTTCGCCATTGTCATATCAATTTCCTCTTGTAGAAACACTAAACACTGAATTACCAAAATCACGCGTCTAGTTAGATTTGCATCGAGCATATCGCGGGATTGTTAGCAGCTTGTGACATGTAAATTCGCCTG
>JADYXS010000323.1 GCA_021772155.1 Candidatus Obscuribacter sp. | reverse complement strand
GTTTCAGTGCATTACACGGGCTGGCTGATGGATGGAACCAAGTTCGACAGCTCAAAAGATAGAGGAACCCCGTTCGACTTCCCACTTGGTGGCGGCAGCGTAATTCGCGGTTGGGACGAAGGAGTAGCAGGTATGAAAGTCGGCGGCAAGCGCAAGCTGGTCATTCCGCCGGATCTCGCTTACGGTGCTGCTGGATACCCAGGTGCTATACCGCCTGCCGCTACATTGGTTTTCGAAGTGGAACTACTTGGGACTCACTAAGACCGATCAAGTTGCCATTCGAAACAATTGAAAACAAAAAGGGCGTCCGATTGGACGCCCTTTCTTTCGATAAAAACGGCGATTATTTACGCAATACCTTAGGCTTGTAGCCCGTTGGAACTGCAAATTGATCGGCGCCGGGTGAGGCTTTCGCGAAAGTTTTCAGATCCATGCCCGCCTTGCCTTTCTTTGTCGTGGTCTCGGTTTTTACTAAGTAATTGATGTCATCACCGGTCCATACCTCGCTCTTTCCACCTGGAATGTCGTACTCCCAGCCGTGGCACGGGTAACCGTTTTGGATTTTTGTCCCGAGCGACTTGGCGTTGTTCTTTTGGGCGGATTCGGCATCGTAGATTTCCGGACCGTTTTTCAAAGTTACCTTCATAACCTTCTTTTGAGCTTCAATCAGTGTGACAGCCTTTAATGCCGGATAATCCATAATAGTCACGATCTTATGCCCGGCGGCGCCGGATTCGGTTCGCAAATGACCCTTCCCGTCAGAAATCATGCGAATTTTGCTTGGGCCTGCCGGACCGAAGGTCGTGTAAGTTGCGTCAAATGATGATTTCGGACCTTCCAAGGCCGAAGCCGCGGTGCTTGAACCGACTGCGATAGCCAGCGCGGCGATAACCGACAATCTGTTGCTCATTCAATTACTCCTAAATGCTGCGCGCCAGCCGCGCTCTTTTACAACAATGCGTCAGCATAGCACGGCCACTCGCCGTGCCGCAGTTAGACGCCAATGGCTTTGCCGTGAAGTCTTCGATCGAGGTATGCCTATGACTAAAGGTTCATATGCCACCAGATACGGTGCCCATGGTCCTTTCGTATTGATGAAACGGATGATTACTGAGCAGGCATTGTCATCAGCTTATAGCTCGCAGGAACAGCAAATTGATCTGCCCCTGGTGTGGCTTTTGCGAAGGACTTCAGGTCCATGCCCATCTTGCCTTGAGCTGTTGTGGTTTCGGATTTCACCAAGTAATTGATGTCATCGCCGATCCACACTTGGCTCTTTCCACCAGGAATGACGTACTCCCAGCCATGGCACGGGTGACCGTTTACCACTTTTGAGCCGAGCGATTTTGCGTTGTTCTTTTTGGCGGATGCGGCATCATGAACTTCGGGACTGTCTTTCAAAGTCACTTTCATCGCCATCTTTTGAGCTGCCATCAGAGTTGTTGCTTGGTTCGCCGGATAGTCCATGATAGTTACGTACGTCTGTCCATTGGTGCTGGTCTCGGTCCGCTTGTGACCCTTGCCGTCGGAGAGCATACGAAGTTTGCTTCCGCCAGACGGACCGGAGGTGACGTACGCCGCGTCAAAGGAGACTTTGGCGTAATCCATCCCGAAGGCGGTAGCGCTTGATCCGACTGCGATAACCAGCGCGGCGATAAGCGACAATCTGTGGCTCATTCTGTTACTCCTAAATGCTTCGCGCTGTCGCGCCTGTACACAACAATGCGTCAGCATAGCACGGTCTTTCGCTATATGTGTTAGGTAGGCGCCAAGCTCCCTTGCCTTTAATTCCGAAATCGTTTCCTTTGTATCGCTATTGTTTGAATGCCACTAAATACGGTGCACTGATCCGTCCCGTCGGATTTGATCAACGATGGGTGATTATTGACCAGGCATTTTCACTAGCTTATAGTCGGCTGGAACTTCGAATTGAGCTGCGCTGGGTGTAGTGCTCTTATACGTCGTTAGCTCCATGCCGCCCATACTGCCGGTAGAATTGGTGGTCTCGGACTTGACCAAGCATTTGATGTCATCGCCAATCCATGCTTGGTTCGTTACGCCGGAAGCGCTGTATTCCCAGCCATGGCAAGGGTGACCGCTGATTACTTTTGAGCCGAGCGATTTAGCGTTGTACTTTTGGGCGGACTGTGCATCAACCACGTGCGGAGTATCTTTTATTGGCACTTTCATGGCCGTTTTCTGGGCTTCATTGAACGTGGTATGGATTTGCGCAGGCCAATCCATGATACCGAGGAAGTGCCTCTTCCCTTTGACGTTCATTTCGCTCCACTCATGACCCTTTCCGTCAGAAATTACGTGCATGGTTATTCCGATTGAAGGACCAAACCTCGAGTAAGTCGCATCATATGGCGGACCATTTTCGGCGAACGCAGTGGCATTCGAGCCTACTGTAATAACTATCGCGGCAATTAGAGACAATCTGTGGCTCATTCCATTACTCCTAAATACAGTTGCGCGACACTTAGGATACGCAGTGTAGGGGCGGCTCGTGAGCCGCCCGCAGTTCAACTATGGACGATTGGTGAGCTGCAGGAAGCGGGCATCGTTCCAGAGGTTTTTGAAACCAATATCCTGCTTGGCGTGCTCTGGCAATCCCTTTGGATTCAGTTGCATTGCCTGTTGCAGATCCTGCAGAGCGGCATCGCTCCTGCCTAGCTGAGCATTGCAACAACCCCTGTTGTACCAACAGTCTGCATATTTTGGATTAATGGAAAGCGCTTTATCGAAGTTTTGCAGTGCCTCGTCGTTACGGTTCAGCAAACCGAATGATATTCCGCGTAAATGCCATGCTTCTGGAAAGTTCGGATTGATTGTCAAAGCCTCGTTCAGTGCGGTGACAGCTTGATCTGGCTTGTTGCGTCCAATCAGCTCTTTTGCTTCTTTGAACCACTCAAGTTCAGTTTTCTTTTTGTCACGCTTATGCATGAGAAACAGAAATGCCAGCAAGGCGACCACTAACCAGCCAGAATTCTGTTTGAACAACTTGTAGCCAACACTTGAGAGTTGATCAGGAACACCGAGCATACCAGCTAGTAAATCCGTCGCTGACCAGAGTGCACCATTGACTGGTGGAACAGTCCACATCAGCAACAGAATTATCCAGATTGAGTAGCTGCTGAAAGCATTGGCTGCTTGTCTGACAGACTTAGGCAACCATGGTTCAACCACTCCATATCCGTCGAAAGGTGGAATCGGTAGCGAATTCAATATGAATGAAAACACAAGCAATTGGATCAAAAATGCCATACCTGCCCAGGCCATTGGTGGCACTGCGGCTGGGAAAGTGTGCAGGAGAAATGGTAACGCGACAACCACGGCAGTCATTGCGCTGGCTATTGGTCCGGCTGCCGACACGGCGCTGGCCCACAAACGCGACCTTAAGCGGGAGTGATCGATATAGACGGCTGCTCCCGGTAGAGCGATGCCACCAAGAATGAGAATCAGCACGGGGAAGAACAGGGTCATGCCGGGGTCTGTGTACTTAAGAATGTTAAATGTAAGGTAGCCCTTGTCTTTAACGCTCGTGTCGCCACCCCAGTAGGCAACAATGGCGTGACCAAATTCATGAAAACAGACTGCAAATATCCAGCCAACACAGACTATTACTGCAACTTCCAATTGATTATCACCAGATTGACTGTCTTATATTGTACCGCGTTCTTGGATGTGATTGCTGGCAGCGGCTGGTTAGCAATTGAGCGGTTGGAAGATGGTGCCGTATGTGGTGGCGCAATTAAGGAACGATTCCTGTCGGGGATGAATTTCTGTAGCCTATAGACGTATAGATTGACAATCGGGACATATGACGTCGGCCAGTTCCGCAGGGAACCGGAAGAAAGGCAATGCGTCAGCTTCGGCTGAAAGAACAATCAGGAATTTAACCATGAGTTCTCAGCGCGAACCCGAGACAGTCTCCTACGATGCCCTTTTGCAAACCATGTTTCAGCGTTCAATTGCTGAGCTGCCTGATGATGACCTGGTTTATTTCCTTGACCTAGTACAGCGATTGCGCGATCTAAAGAATCGCACGGAAGCCGAGGCCTGGTGGTCCAGATTCTACAAATAATCGCCGTGGCTTGATTCTGCACTCCTTCCGCCGATACACTAGGAAGGGAGGTGCCGATGGCATATTTTAGTGCGGCAGAATTGAAACTAATGGCGGACGCTGGTGTTATTGCACCGGCAATCACTCCAGAGATGCTCTCCTACTGTCGCTTACGTTATGCATTGATAGGCGCTGGATTGCTCTATTCTGTACTTACGCTCTTTGCCTTGCTGCACTCTGGGCTGGCAAGGAAGCTGAGTGATTTTTGCGCGCGATTAACGAGAAACAAATGGCTGCTGGTCCCGCTATACTACATATGCCTCGCGGTTCTGATAATGCTTATCCGCTACCCGTTTTCGTACCTGGCCGGGTATCAAGTAGAACATTCATACGGACTTTCGCACCAAAGCTTGGGTGAATGGCTATTTGACCTCATCAAGGCTAGAGCAGTGGATGCCGGACTTACAGCGTTAGGCTTCACGATCGCCTTTGGTCTCATTGATAAGTTCCCAAAACGTTGGCCTGTAATTCTGTGGTCTGTCTTGGTACCACTAATTGCCGCAGGTATATTCCTTGCGCCACTACTGATTGATCCGTTGTTTAACAAATTCACCCCGATGCCAGCAGGTCCGCAGCGTGATGGTATCGAAAGGGTTGCTGCTTTATCAGGAATTCCGAATGCAGCAATTTTCATTGTCGATAAGAGCCGCCAGACAACGAAGCTGAATGCCTATGTGACTGGCTTAGGTTCATCTACACGTATTGTGATCTGGGACAACACCCTGCAGAAATTGCCGCAGGACCAGATCGAAGCTATAGTCGCCCACGAAGCTGGACACTATGTTTTGGGCCATATTGTTCTTGGCTTCGCGCTAACTTCCGCCGGGCTAGTGGCTTTGCTACTATCGGCACAAAAACTTGGGCCGCTTTTTCTCAGTCGGCTTCCGGTGAGTTGGGGAATTCGAGGATGGACAGATCCGCAGGCTATCCCGGTGATTCTTCTCTTTATCACTGTTGGATCCTTCATTTTTGCGCCTGTCGAGAATGCAATTTCCCGGGAGATGGAGAGGCAGGCTGACGCATTTGGTCTCAAGGTTACGAAAAACCCCGTGGCTATGGCTCGTGTGTTTGTATCGCTTTCTCAGCAGAATCTTAGTGAACCGGCACCACCAGCCATCATTCAATTTTGGTTCTTCGGCCATCCCTCGTTACGTGAGCGCATTTTGTCTGCACTCCGTCCGCATTGAGTTTGAAACGCCATTGAAACTGGAACATAACCCGTTGGGGTAGTAGTTGTGAGTCAAGACGCGCTGGCAATCGGATCACTGTTCGACGGCCGATATGAAATTCGCGCTATAGCTGGACAGGGTGGAATGGCGACCGTTTATAGGGCCTTTCATCAAGGTCTTGGGCGCGAAGTTGCGCTCAAAATTCTCCGCTTCCATACGGAGATCGAGTCCGAACAAATCAAGCGTTTTCAGCTTGAAGCTCACCTCGTATCGACTCTGGCACATCCGAATATCACAGCAGTTATGTCTTTTGGCACTTACGAAGGTGTTCATTATGTCGCCTTCGAGTACCTGGAAGGATTGTCACTATCTGATTTTGTCGAGCTCAATGGACCCCTATCGTTTGATCAGTTTATCAGCGTGATTACGCAGGTTTGCCACGGGATGGAATGCGCACACGACAAAGGCATTGTTCATAGAGACCTCAAACCCTCAAACATCTTTTTGTTGGGTGAAAAGGGTGGCACTAGAAGAGCCAAGATCTTGGATTTTGGGATCGCGAAGGCTCTGCCGGAAGCGAGTCTTGCTGATCAAAATCTCACGGGCACGGGCAAAATTCTCGGCACTCCGATGTATATGAGTCCGGAACAATGTAATAGCAAGCCAGTTGATTTGCGCTCGGACGTCTATGCTCTTGGTTGCGTGATGTTTTACTGTATGTCCGGAAAACCGCCATTCGATGGGGATTCTGCCTACGAGATTCTTTACTTGCACGATAACAATACGGCACCACAAGTGGTGCTACCCACTGGCTATCCCGCTGACATGGTGGCAGTGGTGTCACGATGTCTTGAGAAGAAACCGGAACAGCGCTATCAGACCATGAAAGAGCTGAGAGAAGATCTTGAGGCGCTGCAAGCTGGCAAAACGCTCCGATTAGCAAAAAAACGGAAATTGCCTATCGCTGTTCCTCGGCTAGCACTGCTCATTGGTATGCTCTTGTTAGCACTTTGCGGCTGGTTGATCTTTCGTGGGGCACCCGCGGATTTAGATATTGTGCATCATTGGACGGAACAGCAACTGAGGTCTGGTTGGGAATCTGGTTCGTTTGAGGATTTGTATAAGCAGATCCGGGTCTCTCATGGAGCCGGTGAAACAGAGTGGCCAGCCCATCTCGTGCAGCAAGCTAAACCGTGGTTGTCCAGATTTCCCTGTATTCCAGGAGCTAACGTCTATCAGGAAGTGATGAATAAAGCAACCGATGCTGATGTTCGCTCCGGTTATGAGTTAAGCATTTGGCGTATTTTGAGATCCATGCCGGAAAATGAGTATAGTGAAAGAGGCCACGACAGTCCTCTTGCCGCTCTGGTTCGCCTGCATGATTCTTCGTCCCGAGAGAACTCAAAAAGCAGCCGCGATCGTAAACGAAGGGCTTGCAAGGAATTGGTTGCTAGGGGCAATTATTTTCTTGATCGCGATCAAATTTCAGCAGCGGAGAGTATTTTTGATAAGGCAATAGCCATTTCCGAGCCGGTTAACCGCCTCGGCGATGAACTTTGGGAGGCATGGTTCTGGACCACTGGTAGTTTGTGGTGCCACGGTCAGACCAAAGAATCATTGAAGGTGCTTGATCATTTGCTGAAGGCCGAGACGGTGGCTCAAAGTTCAGGGACCCATGTTCTTCATGCGATGCTGCTGCGATCGCAGATCCTTGCATCAGATGGAAATTATTCCGACAGCATGTTGACACTGCTCAAGGCGGAAAGTGCTATAAATCTAGTGTCACCTCCTTCTGTACAAGATCTAGCTGAGCTGCACTTTGATCTTGCCGGCGCTTACGCTCATGCCAACAATAAAGCTCGAGCGCTTAAGGAACTGAAAAGCTGTATCGCGGCATATAGCGCATCACCTAATCCAGCCCTGCGTTTGCAATACGTTAACTTAGTTGGAACGGCGCTCAATGTATTAGGTGACCACTCTGCAGCAAATGCACTATTTTCAGAAGGCGAATCACTGTACGGTCAAATCCCACGCAACTTGCAATCATGTCCATTTGATCTTGCTCGTGCCAATGCGTTGTTTCGTACAAAACCCAAAGAACGAGCATATGAAGCTGCTGGAACATGCCTTAGAAAGGTAGCTGGAGGATTGCGTTCTTGCTTTCAGCGTTGGTTATTATTCGTCCCTATGGAAATGAGAGTTGTCCGTAGAATCGACCAACACAAAGCGAAGGAGAATTCCGATGATAATGCGAATGCGATCGAACAGCGGTTGCAGATCACATTCGATAGGGCTTCGTGGCACGGAAGTACAGGCCATATGAGGCTCGCAGCTGAAGATCTCAACGAGGCCGCTAGCATCCTAACGGAAGTGGGAGATAAAAATGGTGTCGCTGAAGTAAAAGCGCTGTCCGCGAAATTGGCGGCCGAAATCGGCTGGATGCACTTTGCTGCACAAGCTTATTCCGACCTACTGGAGCTGAATGTTAACCCGTTTTATAACATGCGAGCCAATCTCGGACTTGCGAAGATTGATCGCCGGCGCCTTGATGACTCGAGCGAGGAAAGGCATCTTGATGCAGCGGCAGATGAGCTTGTAAAGATGCCTGTTTTGCGTGATAACGTTCAACCGGAATTTATTGCTGAACGATGCAGTCTATATGCTCGGTTAAACAAATGGGACAAAGTATTGGAAGTTGCCGATGCCGAGCGTGCACTAAGCCGTCATACCAAAGCATCGCTGGGAATAGAGTGGTTGCGACAATGGGGTGAGCCATATTCGATGGCCCTGAGGAAACACGGACGGGATAGCGAAGCAAACGCCATTTTGGACCGCATTGATCATTACGAGAAGAACACCAAAGCGGCTGGTCTACTTCCAGAGCTACCTCCCGACGTCCGATAACAGAACGAAAATCTGAATTCCCGGGGTATATTAGGCATCTGAGAGTGGAGTCGTAATGGCGAAGATTCTAGTTGTGGAAGATGATGTTGACTTGGCCGCCATGGTCGTCGACTGGTTGAAATTCGAGCACTACAGCGTAGAGCTTGTCTATTCCGGCACGGAAGGTTTGGACCGGTTGCAGTCATCCGAATACGACGCGATAATTCTCGATTGGGAGTTGCCTGGGTTAACTGGCATAGAAATTTGCCAACAGTTCCGTGCAGAAGGTGGCATTACCCCAGTAGTCATGTTGACCGGCAAGGACCTGGTATCCGACAAATTAACTGGTCTGGACGCCGGTGCGGACGACTATCTAACAAAACCATTCAATATGAAAGAGCTGTCCGCCCGATTAAGAGCGGTTCTTAGAAGACCCGCAGGATTGCTCGATAACGTTTTGAAAGTCGGGCAGTTGGAGCTCGAACCAACAAAATACCTTGTTCGCAAGGCCGGCGTTGAATTGCAGCTCCTGCCTAAGGAATTTTCCTTGCTGGAGTTCTTTATGCGGCATCCTAACCAGGTTTTCAGCGCCGATGCTCTGATCCAGCGAGTCTGGATGTCCGATTCGGAAGCTACCGGCGATGCGATTCGAACCTGTCTCAAGCGCTTACGCAAGAAGCTGGACGATAACGACGACGCCAATCCGATTATTCAGACCGTCCACGGTGTTGGCTATCGATTGCGTGCCTGAACTGCGTCAGCCGGGTATATGGTCTGTAGCGTTCAAGCGAAGGACCAATGCGGCTCAACTTATCTCTTACACAGAAAGGACTCCTCCTCGTTTCGGTGCCCTTGGTATGCGAAATAGGCTTCGTCGCCTATCTATGGGGCCTTGTAGAGAAAGCTGACGTTGAAATTAAACGTCAAGAACATGCCCGCGAATTACTCACGCACATGAACTCCCTTACCCGCAAACTCGTAGAAGCGGGTACGACTGCCGGCAGCTACAGCTGTCCGATTTTTCTCGGTCACTATGCTGATGTGCTCGCCACGACAACGACCGAATTCAGGGCGCTGGAGGATCTCACAAGAGACAATCCGAGCGAATTTCGCACTGTCAAACAAGTGGAACTTCTGGCCGATGAAGGCGTTTCATTAGTTCGACAAGGACGGAGCCTGTTGAAGCAGGGTCAGGAAGGACCTGCCAATGAGCTGCTTGTTACCTCACTTAAGCCATTGATCCAACGACTTTCAGCGGAAACTGAGTTGTTGACCAATGAGGCACAGCACGATTCTGACCGCGGACCTGAAGCTCGAGCGCGCATGCAGAACCAAGTTCGCTATACGCTTATCGGTGGCATCGGATTCAATATACTGGTGGCATTTTCTCTGGCAATTTTCTTCATGAAAAACATCAGCCGCAACGTTGCACTGGTGATGGATAACACGTTTCGATTGGCGCGCAGGCAACCTTTCAATCCACCTCTTACCGGCACCGATGAGATTGCACATTTGGACGGCGTGCTGCGGGAAATGGCTAAGGCTCTTGAGATAGCCAATCACAAAGAGCGAACAATCTTTGAAAATGCGCGCGACATGATTTGTACGATTGCCGGCGGAGGTGTGCTGGCCAATGTAAGCCCGGCTTCTGCCGACATTCTTGGATATGCTCCTGAGGAACTTGAAGGTCGTTGGATAGTTGAGCTCGTTTCGGAACAGGATGTAAGTCGCACGATTGAACTATTGAAGAAACTTTTAAAAGGGGATGATAATCAATCCTTCGAACTGCGAATGAAGCATAAAGATGGAAAAATTGTCGACTTGTTGTGGTCAGCACAATGGTCTCAGGAAGAGAACTGTCTATTCTGCGTGGCTCACGAAATTACCGAAAGGAAAGTCGCTGAAGAGTTGTTGCGCACCAGTGAAGCGCGCACAAGGTCGATTTTGGAAACAGCACCGGTCGGGATTATCGCTCTCGATACAAACGGTGTATTTCAGTTGGGTAATCCGGCAGTTGCCACCATGTTCGGGCTGGATTTGGCTGATATTGGTTCTCTAACACTGCACGACGTAATGCAGGTGGCGAAGGAAAAGCCGGCTGAACAATTTTTAGACGATTGCTTGAATAAGACTTTAGTTCTGGAAGGACGCCGCAAGAGTGGTCATCTATTTCCAGCCGAGATCACTGTCAAACAGCTTGAGTCCATTAGTGGACGCCAGTACCTGATGGTTGTACTGGACATTACTGAGCGGCAGGAAATTGAGCGGTTGAAGCAAGACTTCGTCGCCATGGTAAGTCACGAACTGCGGACACCACTGACCTCAGTGCAAGGCTTCTTAGATTTGCTTTCAGTGGACGGATATGGCACCATCACCGATAGAGCCAAGAGCAAGTGCGATGTAGCTAGTCGTAACGTGTCGCGGCTCATTGATTTGATCAACGATATTCTTGACGCTGAGAAAATGGAGTCCGGCAAGTTCGAATTCCGATTTTCGGAAATCTCCATGCAGCGTGTGATCTCTAAGTCTCTGGATGCAGTTAGAGATTTTGCCGACAAGAGCGGAGTCGCAATTGAGATCAATCCAGGTGATGGCTCAACAATCGCTGACCAAGAACGCATTGTGCAGGTAATCATCAATCTACTGTCAAACGCTATTAAATTCTCGCCCAAAGGATCAACAGTCGTTTTAACTGTTGAGGAAACACCTCGATATATCGAAGTGTCAGTTACCGATTGCGGTGTAGGCATTCCGCCAGAATTTCAACACACTGTGTTCGAGCGATTCTCCCAGATAACGGGCGGATCGAAAAAACACAAGGGTAGTGGGCTGGGGCTAATGATCAGTCGCAAGATAATCGAACAGCACAACGGGCAAATCGGTGTTGAAAGCACCGAAGGGAAAGGAAGTCGCTTCTGGTTCAGGCTTCCAACCATCATGAACCCAGTCGCTGTGCAATAGCTGCTCGTCGAACTTCTCAGTCAAGTCCGTGTTTCTTTCTCCACCTCACGCATTAGCTCGCACAGCCTTTCTGCAAGATTGACGATGTACTGAATGTCTTCTGATGAGCGCCCAGCAACAGCCCGACAACACACTGCTTGAAGGAGCAATTCGTAGGAAACAAAGTTTGGAAAATGAGATTCCATTTGACTACGCCTCGGCTTCAGATGGAGTTATGACGCGCACTGTCAAATCCGGTTC
>JADYXS010000322.1 GCA_021772155.1 Candidatus Obscuribacter sp. | reverse complement strand
GCCAAAAAACCGTTGCATAGCAACAGCAATAATATTACGGCGATGTCAATAAGTATCGGAGTCATCCGCGGTCATTTTATATGCAATCGATTGGGCCGCACGAGATTTATCTTTCACTGCGCAACTTTTTTGCCGCAGCCGTGTACTTGCAAACAGACGAACACCGAGCGCCAAGCGCCGAATGGAGGACTAGACCGATGTCGAACGCCATGCCGAAACTGTTTGCAACCGCCACTTCAGTAGTCGCTATTGCAACAATTCTAACGTTACACCCAGCTGAAGCCAGAGGCTTCCAGGCACGGGGGGCCAGGGGCGCAATGGGTGGCTTCGCTCGGCAAGGCCAATACGGACAGGCTGCAGGCGCCGCTGCCATTAGCCAGAACGCAGCAGTGCTAGGTGGAGCCTTCAACGGCACAGGTCCTAATGGTACCAGTGGAGCAGGAGCCGGCAGTGCGGCATGGAAGCGCGGTATCGGCGCCGTCGGTGCCAGCCAGATGAATGTTAGCGGCGCCAATGGAAGCACGTATAGCGGCTTCAAACGGGGGGCTTATAACGCTCAAACCGGTCAAGGCATGTACTCTTCGGGAAAGAGTGCCTACAGCTCGAAGACCGGACAAAGCTATGGCTACAACCAGGATACTTCCTTTGCCAAGGGTCAAGGTGCAAGCACCAGCGTGGAAACAGAGAATAAAGGTGACTACAACGTAGATTGGGCCAAGGGGCAGAAGCCTGTTGTCACGCCGGTTCCCACTTCACCATAAAGCAGACAATACTAGAAGTTAAAACACGCCAACTGAAGAGCAGCCACCACGGCTGCTCTTTCAGTTAGTGCGTTAAGACTTTTCCCAGGTGGCTGGTCGACCCTTTACGTCCATAACTTTGATCCCGAGCGTCTGTAGTGAGTTTCGAATCAAATCGGAAGTTGCGTAGTCCTTGTTTGTTCTTGCTGATTCGCGAAGCTCCAGGACAAGAGACAAAACGCCTTCAGCCGTATCTGCATCGATCACGCGGCTTGTATCAGAAAAAGTAAATCCAAGAGCGCATCCCATAAACTGAAGCGCCTTGGCGTACTTGATGCTATCGTCAGAGGCTTGGAAGACCTGATCGGCAAGAGCGAACAGCACTGATACTGCAATTGGTGTGTTGAAATCGTTGTCCATCGCCTCGATGAAATCATCGAAGTACGGCTTCAGATCAGCATCAGTTGCCAACTGCTCGCGAGTTATATCGCAAGAACCATTCGCTTCATCGCCATGCTTGGCGGCCCTGATTAGCCTGAGCATCGAAGTTTTCGCGGCATTCATATTGTCGCCGGTGAATTCTATCGGGCTTCGATAATGAGTTTGCAGGACAAACATGCGGATGGTGTCAGCCGAGTACTGCGCCAAAACATCTTGAATGGTGCGAAAGTTTCCCAGTGACTTGGACATTTTCTCAGCTTCGACCTGCACAAAACTATTGTGCAACCAGTAGCGCACGAATGGTTTCTTATGCAACGCCTCGGATTGGGCAATTTCATTTTCATGATGCGGAAAAACGAGATCTTCGCCACCACCATGGATGTCGATCGTTTCGCCAAGAACGTGCTTAATCATAGTCGAGCACTCAAGGTGCCAACCGGGACGGCCACGTCCCCAGGGACTATCCCACGCCAGTTCTTCATCGCCAGAGCTTTTCCACAAAGCGAAATCAGCGGCGCTGCGTTTCAATTCCTTCAATTCATCCTGGCTGCGCAGCTGGTCCCGCGCACCAACGAGCAGTTCATCCAAGCTCTGCTTCTTGAGCTTTCCATACTCCTTAAATGAAGCGACCTCAAAATAAACATCACCACCGGAAGCATAGGCATGACCAGCCTCGATCAATTCGCCAATGAAATCGATCATAGGCACAATATATTCAGTGCAACGCGGCTCGAAATCAGGTGTCTGAACATTCAATGCGCGCATGTCGTGCCAGAACGTATAAGTGAACTCACGCGCCAGTCGATCTGCAGGTATTCCTCGCTCGGCAGCACGTTTGATTATCTTGTCGTCGACATCCGTAATGTTTCGCACGAACGTCACCTCGTAACCCGAGAAACGTAAGTAGCGTTGCACGATGTCGAAGGTTATGGCCATGCGAGCATGCCCGAGATGCGACAGGTCGTACACAGTCGGTCCGCAGGCATACATCAGCACGCGCTTTCCGACAAGCGGTACAAACTCTTCCTTTTGGGCCGTGAGCGTATTGAATACTTTCAGCGTTGACATATAAGCTTTCCAGAGACATTGGCTGACATTTTGCGCGCAGAGTTTTATGTCTGAGGACAGAGCCCTAGTGCGCCTTCAATGCGGCTTTTGACACGGGCTTGTCCGAGAATGGACAACGTTGAACCAAGATCCGGTCCCGATGTGCGCCCTTGCAGGGCAGCTCGGACTGGCCAGTAGAGTTCTTTGCCTTTCAGGCCCAACTCTTTGCCAATATTGTCTATGACATCTTTGCACCCTTTTTGTTCTCCCCAGGGAAAATCACTGAGATGCGAAAGAACAGCAGACAATACTTTCTTAGCATTGTCGGTGCAGACAGTCGGATTGACTTCCGCTGGGATATTCACCTGCTTGTCGAAAAAGAAATTTACGGCATTAGTAATTTCCGACAACGTCGTCAATCCCTCGCGCACCACTGAAACTATTTCTTCCAGCTGCTCACGTGAATATTGCTTGGTGTCATATTTTTCCAAAAACGGCAACGAACGATCGGTTATCAAAGATAACGGCAAGCTGCGAATGTACGAGCCGTTGAACCAATTGAGGCGCGGCACGTCGAACACGGCCGGACTCTTGCTGACTTGGCCCAACTCAAACATGTCACAGGCTTCTTCCAGCGTGAACATCTCTCGCCCATCGGCTGGATTCCAACTCATTTGCCCAAGGTAATTGACGATGGCTTCCGGCATATAGCCGTCTTGGCGATACTTATCGACGTGTACCATTTCACCATGGTGGCGCTTGGACAGCTTGCGCCTGTCTGTATCGAAAATCAAGGCAGTATGAGCGAACTCGGGTGGTGTCACGCCGAGTGCTTCGTAGATAAGCAGCTGCTTCGCCGTATTGTGAATGTGGTCTTCACCGCGAATGACGTGAGTCATCTTCATGTCGATGTCATCGATGACCACAGCGAAGTTGTAAATCGCCATGCCATTAGATTTGACGATGACCATGTCACCACCAAGATCAGAAGTATCGATCGAAATGCTGCCTTTGATGCCGTCGTTCCACGTCACTATGCGCGGCTGCTCCACTTTGAAGCGAATCGCCGGAATGCGACCTTCAGCGGTTAGTTTGGACACGACTTCGTCCGTAAGATGACGGCAACGATTGTCATAACCTGGAGCGACACTTGCTTGCTTTTGTTCTTCTTTGAGCTGGTTGATCTCTTCCGGTGCGCAGAAACAATGATAAGCGTGACCACTTTCGATCAGCTTGCGGGCAATGCTGTGGTAATGATCGACCTTCTCAGTCTGACGATAAGGTGGATATGGACCACCGATGTCAGGACCTTCATCCCAATTAATGCCCAGCCATTTAAGCCCGGCAAATATATCTTGCGTAAAATTTTCATCGGACCGAACTTCATCGGTGTCCTCTAAGCGCATCACGAAAGTGCCCTTATTGCGCCTGGCATAAAGGAAGTTGTACAGCGCCGTGCGAGCCGTACCGACGTGCAAATTGCCGGTAGGACTAGGCGCTATTCGAACTCGGATGCCAGATGACAATAGAAATTACCGCAAAGGACAAGCTGTCCATTTTAGCACTAGCATGCTCTTGGCAAAATCCAATGTTATCAAGCGTCACGACAAATTGCTCGCCTGTCCGTAGCGGCAGCGCATTCTTATCGAGGAAACAAATTCTAGTTGTGTTGTCCGATGATCAGACAATCAACCATCGCAACGCCTGAGCCCAACATGTTGAGCTTGCGAGCTGCCGCTTTGGACAAGTCCAGCACGCGTCCACCAATGAACGGTCCGCGATCATTCACATGAACGACGCATGCAGCGCCGGTCTTGCGATTCATCACGAGCAGTTTCGTTCCAAAAGGCAAACTGCGGTGCGCCGCTGTCATCTTTTCCATGTCGAAACGTGAGCCGTCAGAAGTCTTTCTTCCGTGAAACTTCGGTCCGTACCATGATGCTTGCCCGCTGAAAGCTTGGCCGGCAGCGGCCAGAGCACCACGATCATTGAGATCTGGCAGATTCTCAGGTAATGCGTTGGCTCCAAGAGCCACACGCAAGCCGTTAACTACTTTCAAGCTCGCTTCTAAGCAGTTGCTGGAATCAGCTTTACCCTTGCCGGTAATCGGAAGGAAAGTGCAGGCAGTGGAACCGCCAACTTTGATTGCAGCCTTGTCTCCATCTCTGGCAGGCAGCAATAAGCTGGGATCAAAATTCTTCTCACTGATCAGATCTTGCAAGTCGGCTGCAAGATCATCTGCCTCTTCCGCAGCTGAGCCTGAGCCTGCGCGCGAACGGAAGGTGATCAGATCTTTGCCGTTCATCGAAACGGCGGCTACCTCATTGTCACTTTCCATCCACACACGGGAGGAAAATTCAGGTGCCAGGTCGCGAGCAGCCGAAGCCGGTGCCAGTGCCAGAGTCATCGATGCAGCAGCAAGCAGCACCAGCGCGCGAACCGAAGTTGACGCCTTATGTTTTTGCTCGATATTCATCGAAGGAAAATTCACTATTTCATTTGCCCCTTAGTAGTTCTGCTGGAAAGGTTTGTCGAGAACTCGATTGATTGAAAGCAGATTGATGTCTGCGCGTATGTTCTCGAAAGCCCCCCTCAGGTGCGAGCCGAAGCGAGCGCAAAGTTACCAAACAGACCATTGCGAGTCAAAACACTTACTGACAAGGCGAATATTTCGGTCACCATGCGTGGTGGCGCGATTGCTTGGAAAAGTCTTAACCATACGCGGTTGACTTCTAGCCAAAAACAGGCCTTGGATTTCCCAGTGCAACTTTTCTCGACCAGCCAACGAACCAGCAAGTGAGTCCGGTTTAAGTTTCATAGGCGCAAGCAATGTCAAGCAGCCAGTGTTAAGCGAGGTAAAACTTGTGTTAAGCACCAAGACTCATTTCGCTAAAGCCGTTATTGCATGCCGTCGGCGGAGCTTGAAACCATCAGCGGATGAAGCGAACCGCCTACTGACAACCACAATAAGTAAAGCAGTGTTTATCGCAACTCTTCTTAACAATTGCTTGAGTGCCAACAACTGCTGTGTTCGCGTTCTGTCTACAACGGCTGTGCAGGATAAAGTGCATTGAAGCGGCCGCGCAGTCTATGCAACCGCGTCGTACTTCCTTTATATAGTAGGGCGTCCGCATGGACGCGTCGAAACGCGAGAATCGCTGAAGAACGGCTTCCTGTGCAGTCTAAGCAACGGGAGGGGACAAGCCCCTCCCCTCTTACGGGTCATTGGTTTGCAATCGTACCCACAGGCGTTTAGCCCATGAATTGCTGAATCCACTTAGGATCCATCTCAAAATTCGCATAGACGTTTTGAACATCGTCGTGACTTTCGAGCGT
>JADYXS010000321.1 GCA_021772155.1 Candidatus Obscuribacter sp. | reverse complement strand
CTATAAGACGATCTTTTCGATCAGGTCGCGCGCCTCGCCAACCGCCACACCGCCTACGGCGAACCCAGGCAGGTCGTGGGCGCACACGGCGCGTACCGATTCGGACCGCAGATCCTCATGTATGCTGCCCTGGACGATACCGAAGAGTGCCTGGTCGACCTTGCGTTCGTGCGAGGCAACGCATACTTCCAGCCAGCGATGTGTCCGGTCCATGGCGGCTTTCGCTTCGTCATAGGTGGCCGGGTTCTTTACGCATTCATCAAAGGCCATGATGATATCGGCGCCGATGGCGTTTTGGATTTCCATGCTTTCGCGCGGACCGATAAAGTGCTCGTTACCCGTGAGGTGATCCTTGAATGCCACGCCCTTTTCGCCAATTTTCCGCAGTTCCTGCAGGCTAAATACCTGAAAACCGCCAGAATCCGTCAGGATGGGCTTTCCCCAGCTTGAAAACTTATGTAAACCACCGGCTTTGGCGATGTGTTTGTGTCCCGGTCGCAGATATAAGTGGTAGGAATTACCCAGAACAATCTGACTGCCAGTGTCTTCCACCTGTTGCCAAGTCATAGCCTTGACGGTCGACTGCGTGCCGACCGGCATAAACACTGGCGTTTCTACAATGCCGTGGGGAGTAGTCAATCTTCCGGCGCGGGCCCCGGACCAGGGGCAGACGGCGTCTATATCAAGGCGAACAGGAGGGTTCATGGATTCCAAGTTAGCAACAATCAATTTCTAGAGCGTGGTGTTTCGTATACCATGGGACAAATCCCACTTTTACACATTGACACGGTTTCTTAGTGTGCTTTAATTTTTTAAGGCTCAACGGAACAATAGAAACGGTAACCCGGTCAACGCTAAGGAAGATTCTAGAAGGAAAGGCAAATGAGCGAACTCTCAATAGATGCAGGACAATTGCTGTCTGGAAAAGAGGGTCAGCGTTCCGATGAACTTTCCGTGCTTGCCAAGCAAGCGAAGTTAATTCGTGGGAGCCAAGACACCTCTGGCACAGAACCTGTTGCCACCAAATGCGATGACATTGAAACTCAGGACGAATTTTTCAACGATGCGCTCATGCGCTTCGGAATCAAAATCTAGTCCAATCCTCTAAAAGGTTTCGACGGCACGCTCAGGCGTGCCGTCTTTTTTTGTTTGCGTTGGGCGATACAATCATCACGCCCGCCCGGCCCAAGACAAAATCCGTTCGATCCAAAATTAACTCAGACGGTCGAGTACCTCTACTGTATATGCGTCGGCTATCTGCCCTTGGTCGTTTCAGGGATCGGGCGGTGGCAAATACGGTGGCATTCGCGCAAGTTAGCACCGCTCATGCACAGCCTTGCTAATGCCCAAGACAGGGGCTATGCTGCACTTCTGCCAGCTCTCTCATCGTATTCTCCACATCTAAATCCTTGACACGCATCAACAAGATGTAGTTCAATGCGGCTGTGGCGGCGGAACAGGAAAGCACTCTCTCTTGCGATATGACCGGCAGAGTGGCATGAATGAGTGATGCATCCCTTGTGGATAGCCCCTTTCAGGGAAATTGAATGCGGATCAAAGAGATCGAGCTTGACAATTTTAAGTCGTTCGGCAAACCGACAAAAGTTCCGCTGCTAGACGGTTTCACGACTATTTCCGGGCCAAATGGCTCGGGCAAGTCGAATATAATCGACAGTTTGCTCTTTGCGCTCGGTCTTTCATCGACCCGTACAATGCGCGCCGAACGGCTTCCTGACCTTTTGAATAATCTCAGCGGTCGCAACGAGTGCCGCGTGACCGTCCGTTTTACCAACGACGCCGGCAATGAGTTGGAAGTAACTCGCCGTTTGCGGGTCAAGGATAGCGGCTACTCCAGCACATATATTTTGAACGGCAAAGTCTCGACGCTCACGGAAGTGCACGAAGAGCTGAGTAAATACAACGTCAGTCAGACCGGCTACAACGTAATTATGCAAGGCGACGTGACTGGTATCGTCACCATGAGCGCCACCGAGCGACGCAAAATCATTGACGAACTTGCCGGCGTGGCTGAGTTTGACCGCAGAATCGACCAGGCGGAAAAAGAGCTGCTGGCGGTGGCGGAGAAGATCGACTACCAACGAATCGTGCTTGTGGAAATTGGTGGACGCTTAGAAGTTCTCCAGCTGGACCGCGACCAGGCACTTAAGTATCTCGAGCTAAAAGAGCAGAAAGAGCGCATTGAACGAGATCTGGCATTCACCAAGGTGAAGGATCTCGAAACTCGTTCGCTTAACGAGCTGAAAGAGATCGACAAACTAAACACCAAGGAAGAAAAGCTCTCAGAGCAGCGCGAACATGCAGAACTTGAGCTTCTGGCTGTCCGCGCCGAGATGGCGCGCATCGATCAGGAAATTCGTGAGAAGGGTGGCAACGAGCAACTTCTTCTGCGGCAGGAACTTGAGACCCAACGCGGGGAATTGACCCGGGAAGAAAACAAACTTTCGAATCTGACTGGCGTTATCGGCGAAAAGACGAAGCTGCAAAAGAGCATCATCAGTCAGATTAAGACGATCGATAAACACCTTACTGAACTTTCCAACAATAAGAAGCTCAATCAGGACGACTTTAAGGCCACTCAGTTGGTGATGTCGGAAAAGCAAGGTTCACTAAGCGCCGTCCTTGCCGAGATTGAAGTGCTTCGTCAGGAGAAGGACCGCTCCTCGAGCAAAGGGCTGTCGCTGCACGAAGAGTTGCAGCAGCTGCGCGAAGAGCGTCATAAACTTGACGTCCGCCGAACCGAGTTGATTACGCGCAAAGAAAGTCTCGAGAAAGAGCTCGACACGATTCGCACCACTGCGACCAACTCCATATCTCGCGCAGCCTCGCTCAAGACGTTATTACAGAACTACGACCTTAAGCATGACGACCAGCAGGCAACAGTCGTCGGACTGGCTCGTAATGTTCGCCAGATGGAAGGCGAGCTGGAATCGACCCAGGAAGACATTGAAAAAAAACGTCATGACCTTGATGTCGTCAATCGACGCGTCGTGCAGTTGGAAACAACTCGCGAGGTAGCCGGTGAATCAGGTTATGGTAAAGCCGTCGAAGCAATTCTCGGAGCTAACATACCCGGTGTGCATGGCACAGTTGGGCAACTGGGACGCGTTGACGATAAGTACGCAACTGCCCTCGAGATCGCCATCGGCGGTCGGATGGGGCACGTTGTCGTCGAAGACGATGAAGTGGCCCAACGGTGCATTGAGTTCCTCAAAGAGAACCGCGCAGGACGCGCCACGTTCGTTCCGCTTAATAAGATTCAAACACAGCCGCCCGGCTTGCTTCCGAATCGTCCAGGCGTCTGTGACTTTGCTTACAACCTGATTAACTTCAATCCAAAGTTCACCAAAGCATTCCAGTACGCCTGCGGTCAGACCATTGTGGTCGAAGATCTGGAAGTGGCGCGAAAGCTCATGAACACAGCTCGGCTGGTTACGCTTCAGGGCGAACTGCTTGAAAAGTTCGGCACCATATCTGGTGGAACCGCCGCAAATAGCCGCATGCACTTCTCAGCTAAGGATGACACCGATCTCGGCGCCCTGCGCCAGAAGGCAAAGAACTTGACTGACGAGATCAAATGGCTGCAGGACTCCGTAAAAGAGTTGACCGTACAGTTGAGCGCCGACCGTGCCAAGCTGAATGAAGCGCAGTCCCAGCAGATACAGCGCCAGACAGAATTTGATCAGAAGCGCACCGAGCTTGAAAGACTGGAAAAAGAGGTCGACGAACTCAAACCGAGGCTACGTTCCAGTGGCGATGAAATTGAAGCTGTGGAACTGGAAGTAAACGGCATCGACCTGGCCGTCAAAGAGTACGCACAAAAGATCGATAAGATGCAAGATGAGCTGTCCGGCTTAACGAGCAGCGGCAAGCGCTCGGAAGTGGATCGCTTGATCATGGAATCGGAAGATCTGAAAATAGATCTCGAGCACATTGAGAAGAGCGCCAAAGAAGTTGAACGGCAGCTTGATCGCATTGAAACTGAAGAACGCGTTGAACAGACCGGCCGCGATAACCTGCAACAGCAGCTTGTGACGTTAAACGCCGAGTTAGACGAGCTGAACAAACAGCGTCCTGAGTACGAGCAGAAAACTGCCATTCTTAAAGCGGCCATTCAAGAAATGGAGCGCAAGTCAACTGAACTCTCTTCAGAACTGCAGAAGCTCCACGACGAAAAAGAGGCCATGCAAGAGAAGGTCACCGGCGTAGAAGTCGAGAAGACCAAGATCGACCAACAGTTGGTGCACTTAGAAGAAGAGCGCATGAAGCGCCGTCAGCTGCAATTCGAGCTAGCTGAAGAACTAGCTAAGATGCGCATTGAGTTGGAAGCCATCATCGCTGCCCAACCGGACTATCAACCGCCGAATGCTGCCAGCATTGAAGAGCTTACCCGGCAGATAGATCGTTTAGAAAAGCGCATGCGTGCCCTAGAGCCTGTAAACATGAAGGCGCTGGAAGACTACAACCAAACCAAGGCGCGGCAGGAAGAACTGGAAGAGTATCTGACTACGCTAACTACCGAAAAGGAAGAGATCAATCAACGGATCGCTGGTTACGATGAGCTGAAGAAAAAGACCTTTATGGAAGCTTTTGATGCCATCAACACTAACTTCCAGGACATCTTCGCTGAGTTGTCTCATGGTCACGGTAAGTTGGAACTGGAGAATCCAGAAAGCCCATTTGAGGGCGGTCTGGTCATTCGCGCGCAGCCTCGTGATAAGAAGATGCAACGAATTGAAGCTCTTTCCGGTGGCGAGAAATCGCTCACTGCGTTGTCATTCGTGTTTGCCTTCCAGCGTTACGCACCAGCACCATTCTATGCGTTCGATGAAGTTGACATGATGTTGGATGGTGCCAACGCGGAAAGACTTGCGCGTATGGTGCGTCAACAATCGAACACCGCTCAGTTTGTTGTCGTTAGCCTGCGTCGCCCAATGATTGAAAACGCTGACCATGCGATAGGCGTTTCTCTCAGAGCGGACGGCTTCTCCAAAGTCGTAGGCATCTCAGAGATCACCATCCCCGGTGGCGTTCCTCATGGGGTGGCAAGTGCCTGAGGAATTGACACCACCGCTGGCCCATGATGAGCGCAAAGTAGCGCTTAGAGGACCATTGCCTCCGGAAAGAGCAGGTGCGCATGTATCTTATGATGCGCGTTTGGAGCAAAAGTCTGAAATCGGCGGTATCGAAATTCTTCTTCAAATGGCTGAACGGGGTGAAATCGATCCGAAGAACATTGACATCATCGACGTTACGGACCGATTCCTTCGAGCTGTAGCTGCCGCGCCCAAAGAGAATTTGCGACAGAGTGGCAAGATAATTTTTCAAGCGTCGGTGCTTTTGCGCATGAAGGCAGAAGCTCTTCTTGCCGTTAGAGTCGAAGAAGACATGAGCATGGGCGACGATTTCATGGATTTCGATGCTGATGGGCAGCCGATTATCTACGATTCGCATTTGCAGGCTGTTGCCCGTCAAATTACCTTGGCTGATCTGGAGCGCGCGCTGGTTCGTCAGACCAAGCACCGCAATATGCGGCACCGGCGAGTAACTCTTGAGCAGTTAATTGAAGCGTTGCGGGATGCGGAGCGCCTGGATGGCAAGCGAGCTGAACGAAAAGTTAAGCCGATGATCGATCTCAACGATCACCATGACATGCGCGATATGGATGACCTACTCGATCTTGCCCATGATGAAGATATTGAGCAGGTCATTCGGCGTATCGAAGTGCTATTAGCTGACCTGCTTGCATCGGACGACCTACTTTCGCTACTCTCTTTAGTGGAGAAGCTAGGTGGGCATGGCGACTGGGTTGATGCATTCTTGGCAGTATTGTTTTTATCGAATACCGGTAAGATATCGCTGCAACAAGACGAATTTTACGGACCGCTTTATGTTATTCGAGCGGAATCAGACGGAACGACATCGATGATACCCCCAGTAGTGCCAATATCTGGCTCGCAAACAACTCACTAGGAAGGTGCCGTTGATATGAGCCTCAAAGCAAAAATCGAAGCGGTGTTGTTTCTGACATCCAAGCCGATCAAGGCTCTTTCGATCGCGCGTATTGTTAACGCCGACGTTCAAGCTGTGCGGCAAGCACTCTTGGAACTGGTACACGACTACGAAGGTCGTGCGGGCGGTTTGGAAATTGCCGATGATGACGGTTACTCATTCCAGGTGCGAGACAAGTATTCCGCCATGATGGACGAGTTCATGCCGATCGAGATGTCAGCGGCTCTCATCCGCACTTTGTCAGCAATTGCTATCAAGCAGCCAATTTCCCAGTCGGAAATCATTCGTGTCCGCGGTGCCGGCGCTTACGACCATATTCGTGAGCTGGTGATCAAAGACCTTGTTTCCAAGAAGGAGGAGCAGGGCGAACGCTCTCCGCTGCTGGCAACGACCAAGAAATTTCAAGAGTATTTCAAGCTTACAAAAGACGGTAAGGACCTACGCAACTTCCTCAAGCGCCAGATGCGCATGGCGGATGCCGCTGATCTGGCTACCGGCGAGAAGCAGCTTTCCATACCATCTGTGGTGTCAGCAGAAGCAGACGAGCATTTGAATCAAGGCATCTTCTTGGAGACTGCCGATCACAACAGCGAACCGGATATTCTGGATCTGCCAGGCGATGGAACGCTGGAGGAAGTGATGTTTGAGGTTGTGCTGCCTGTAGTCGAGGAGCCCATAATGCCTTCCCTGGAACTTGAGCCTGCCGCGGAAGTTGACGAAGTATTCACTGCTGCACCGACGCCTGCTACGACACTTTTCAAGCTGGCCGAAGCGGCGGAAGCCAAAGAACCAGTGCCGCCGACTGTTAGTGACACCACGTCCTCCAAAAGTTCTGTGCAAGCGTCCACAGGCAAGAAAAAGGAGCCTAAGATGGCCAACAATCCTTCGCAAAAACCGAAGGGCGTCAAAAAAGCCCCTGTTGGATTGTCTGAATTGCTGGAAAAGCAAAAGTTGCTCGAGCTCCAGCTTAAGCGTGGTGTGTTAGATGATGCAATACAGGAACTGACCGAAGTTGTGCCACCAGTTCCAGATTTAACTGACGTTATAGACTAAGTGCTAGAAAATTCCAAGCCGACGTTTGCAGCAGTGCTCGCGGCGGGCGGCAGTGGGCTCCGATTTGGTTCAGGAACTATGCCCAAGCAATTCGTGGAATTGCTTGGCGTACCTATATATGTATGGTCTCTTTCTGCCCTACTGGAAAATGATCAGATCCGTAGATCCGTCATCGTGGCGCCACCTGATATGGTGCCAGTGATCGCAAAGCAGCTGCACGAGCATGTTTCCAGACTTCGCGGTAAGCCAGTAAATGTGGTGGCAGGTGGTGATACCAGACAAAGGTCTGTGTATCTCGGATTAAAATCACTCAGCGATGATCCGGTGGACTATGTGTTGATTCATGACGCTGCTCGCCCCTTCCTTACTGGTGAAATAGTTGATCGGGTGATTGATGGTGTCATTAAATATGGTGCCTGCACCACCGGAGTTCCCCCGGCAGATACAATAAAAACTATTGATGGGGAACTTATTTTAGAGACATTGAGTCGAGATCTATTACTGCTTGTTCAAACCCCTCAAGCCGCTCGCTACGACTGGCTATTGGCGGCGCACGCCCGAGCGGAAAATGAAGGGCTTGCTACTACCGATGATGCCGCGGTCTTAGAGTTCGCTGGTCATAGGGTGGGCATCGTGCGTGGTGCGGCATACAATCTCAAGTTGACCCAACCAGATGATTTGATCCTTGCAAAAGCGCTTGCATCTATCGTTTTGGCCGATCGTTTGTGATATTCTTTCAGCCGTTCTATACGGGGCATATCGATCCGGAAGCTTAAAGTACCACCACAATTGGTGCTGTCGTATGCAAAAGAGTCGTATAAACACTTGCCAATTAGCAGATAACGATTAGAATGAGAGTACGCGTGTTCGAGTTCGGAAAGCGAAGGGAAGTTATGTCTCAAGAACCACCAAAAGAGCTAAACCAAGAAAAGGCGCCAGGACGTGCGCCACGAAAAGAAGTAGACCTGTTCCCTGTGCTTGCTGATAAGAAAGGCGTGCCTAGCGGAGCTGGGGTGCAACCTGGTGCCACAAGCGTCACACGTCTTGGCACACAGATTTCAATTTTCAATCCAGTTACATTTGACGAGGCACTGGATATAGTGACCTGCCTGCGGGGTCGCGCTGCCACCACAATTTCTCTCGACAAGATGAAGAAAACGGATGCCGGAAGACTGGTTGATTTCGTGAGTGGTGCTTCCGCTGCGTTGGATGGCGATTTTCATAAGCTCACAGAGCAGGTTTACATTTTCTGTCCGGCAAATATCAGAATCGTCGCTCCAATTAAACCTATGACCACGTCCCGAGGGGCAACAGGAGCCGGTGCACTGGATTTTCTGCTATCTCCGGAAATGGTGTCCGATAAAATCAATCAAATCGGTCGCAAAGGCTAGATATTGCGCCGATTGTTTCTTACAGGGAGGGGCTTCTGTCCCCTCCTTTTGTTTGCCTGGGAGCGCCGCCGTCCGCCCGCTCCTTGTGTAGGGGCAGCGCATGGCGCTGCCCATCCAATCTCCAACGGTGCAGCCTGGACGCATGCGCTGTACAGAGTGGTGCTCTCGGCTGGTAAGAGGGGAGGGGCTTGTCGCCTCCCGCGGCAGCGGCGTTTGGAATGCTTTTCTGTCTGATCGGTGCCAGTATTACACGGGAGGGGACAAGCCCCTCCCCTTTTAGGTGTTGCGGCAATGAGATAATGGCCCTAAAGTGTTCCGTTTGTTTCACGATTTGGGAGAAATTGCTTAATGAGTAATCGCTACCGAGTTTTCATGAGCATGAATCATCCCGGCGATGCATACGAAAATCTGGCTCATCACGTCGATGCATCTTGCAGCGGCAGTAATGATCCAATCGCGGCCGCGCAATTACTGGAAAGTATTACGGACGCCAATGGAGTCATTTCGGTTATTCCGGATCGTCTTAGTGCCAACGTCTTAGCTCAACTGCCTAAGTTGCAGGTCGTTGCCAATGTCGCGGTAGGTTATGACAACATTGATGTAGCTGCCGCCAGCGGAAGAGGAATTTTAGTCCTCAATACACCGGGTGTATTGGACAACACTACTGCGGACCTGGGTTTTGCGCTTCTACTTGCGGCGGCCCGTAAAGTAACTGAAGCGGACCAATTCGTGCGTTCCGGACAGTGGAGCCGGTGGACCTTTGATCTTTTGCTCGGCACTGATCTTGGCGGCAAGACTATCGGAATCATCGGCATGGGCCGCATCGGGCAGGCAATGGCGCGCAGAGCGGTGGCCTTCGGAATGCATGTGGTGTATTCGCAGCGCAATCGGGTTGCGGCTTCTGTGGAGAATGAATTGGCTGGCGCCCGTCATTTGGCTTTAGATGAGCTCCTAAGAGAGTCCGATTTCATCAGTATTCACTGCCCGCTGAGTGAGTCCACGCACCACTTGCTTGGGGAGCGTCAGTTCGCCATGATGAAACCAAGCTGCATCTTGGTCAACACTGCTCGTGGTGCGATTATTGACGAGAAAGCTTTAGTTCGCGCCCTTCAGACCGGACAAATTAGGTCTGCCGGCCTTGATGTGTTTGAGAATGAACCACTCCAATCTTCAGAACTTTTCGAAATGAAAAATGTTGTTTTGACGCCACATATCGGCAGCGCTTCGGTGGAAACGCGGTCTGCCATGGCACGATTGGCTGTAGACGGATTGCTCTTGGCCTTCAGTGGGACGTTGCCACCAAATGTGGTCAATCCGGAAGTCTGGCCGGAGTTTACCAAACGGCTTGCAACGACTGTCCGTTAGCCTTCGAAAGATTCACGGAGCGCCACTGCGCAATGCCGGAGCCGACAGGTAGAGCAACTCGGCATAGCGCCTGAACGCCGGTCGGCACGCTCCGCGTGCACGAGCGGCTGTTTGCACGCGCTGCCCCAGGGACATCATGCTCTTCCCCTAGCAGATGCTGGCATCCAGCGAACGCGCAAAATTAGCCAGGTTGTGGTGCGTCGTGTTTCTGGCTTACCGATTGGAGCTGGGCCCGTTCACGCATGATTTGACGAATCTGCGAATTCTTTGACGAGAAGCCTGCCCAGCTATTCTTGTTGTGCCAACGTAAGATTGGTTCTGGCAGTCCGGCCTTCTCAAACCAAGAGTTCACTTCTTCTTTCGAGGAGTAGTTCGCCAATGGTGCCACTATGTGATCGTGCGCGATGTGGTGGACCTCGGTAAAGTCGAAACTCGAAATGTACACCATGTAGTCTTGATAAAAGAGGTCAGGCAATGCAGGCATGCTTTTTTGCAAATCCTTCCAGGGCTTTGCGATGAAGTGTGAATAGAAGAAAACCGGTATCGCCATCAGACCGGAAACCAGCTTAGCTGCTGCACTTGGTAGTTTGGAAGTTATTGCCAGGCGAATTGGATTGACGAAGGCGATAATCCACCCGTTATTTTCGCGGCCATAAACCCAAATTGCAGCGGAGCCGTTCTCATTGAGTTTATTGGACATTGATACCAAACCGTCTGCCGGTGACTCCATGTGATCGAGCACACCTAGAGAAAAGGCGAAATCAGCAACCGGAGCGAAAGGCAAGTTCGCGACGTCACCCTGCACGATGTGGACGTTTGGCAGGTGTCCCACGTTTTCGTAGGCCACATCGATGGCACCGCCAATATCAACTGCCAGAACTACTTTGGCACCAGCCTGCACCATCACGTTGATATGGCGCCCTTTGCCGCATCCGGCATCCAAGACGATTTTGTTTTGGACGAATTCCGGAGCAACAGGATGAATCCAGTCAAAAAACTGCTGGAAGTATCTATCATCAATACGGGGAAAAGCGCGCCAGGCATGGGCGAAGACATCACCGGAGATTACATCGGCTGCAGTACTAATCGAAGCGTCAACCATCCGTGGAATGCCGTTAGTTACCGAGTAAATCTTGTGGCAGTTCTGGCATTCCAATTTGCCCGACATAACTTCATCGCTGTCATTTGCGGTGACGTATGAGGGTTCAAGGACGACCGGATTTGCACAGTGAATGCAACGAAGATAGTCTAATGCAGTGAGTTTCATGCGGCATCATCATATCATCTGGCAGAAATCTTTGCGGTTATTCTATTTCAAAGAGGAAATAGAGCGGGCGTTGCTTGGTTTCTTCATAGGTGTAGCCGATGTATTCGCCCAAAAGTCCGAGGCAGATGAGTTGTATGCTACCCACGAACAAAACTGTAAACAGAATAACGCCCCACAGCGGACTGATGCCGACTGGGTTGAAGAACGTATATACAGTGCCCATTAAGATCAGCAGCGCGACGCACATCACAAATAATCCGATGTAAGTTGCCACCCGCATGGGAAACGTAGAGAACGAGAAAAGCCCTTCCATGGCAAATTTTGCTTGACGGGCCAGGGAAAACTTCGACTTGCCCGAGAAGCGGGGATCCCGGTCGTATTGAATAGTCGTTTGGTGGAAGCCAACCCAACACATCATTCCGCGGATATAGCGATGCCGTTCGCGCAGCAGTTTTATGGCATCGGCCGCCTTGCGGCTAATCAGGCGAAAATCGCCTACATCAATGGGCAGCTCTACTTCCGAAATGCGAGTCAAGAATCGATAGTAGCCGGCCGCCAATATTTTCTTCAGCGCTGAATCGCCCGCTCTGTTGCGTCGTTGCGCGTGCACAACATCATGGCCTTCTTTCCATTTTGCAACGAGTTGTACAATAAATTCAGGCGGGTCCTGCAAATCGCTGTCGAGAATAACAACGGCATCACCTTTGGCGTGATCCAGCCCGGCGCTGATAGCCGGCTGGTGACCGAAGTTTCGCGAGAAGTTCAGTATTTTTATGGATGGATCGCGGCTCTTTTCGTCGCGAAGAATGCTCAGGGTCTGGTCCGTGCTGCCGTCGTTGACGAACAGCAGCTCATAACGGCACTGAAGTTTCTGCATAGTTGCTTGCAGCCGTCTGACGCATTCGAGCGCGCATGCCTCTTCGTTGTAAATTGGCAGCACTACGCTGAGCAGAAAATCAGTTCCGTTTTCGGCTGATTGGACGGTGCCCGTGCCCTCTGACATTTACCGGACCTCACTTTCCGCGAATTACACTATACATGAAAAGGTGAACAATCCGCTTTCGCTTTGACCGAATTTGCCGCATGCAATATAGTGAAAGGACCATCAGCTTAGAAAGGGCGAGAACTTGACTGCTTCGAAGGATCGCCTGAAAAAAAACCTTTGGTTCGCCTACTTTTCGTTGCTTCTCGCCTGGGCTGTGGTCTCGTACAATGAGATTGTCAAATATTTGGGCGAAGGCGCGCTGTTTGCGCGCCTCGTAGACGGGCGGCCTTACATCAATGACACAGTGCACTGGTACAATGCCGCACTGCTGGCGCAAAGAAGTGTGGCTGGACCGCTGGACATTTATGACCCGGTTATTCAGGATCAAAGTGTGCGGGCAATTACAGCACCTATTGCTCCTGAAGGACTGTTGTATTTGCAGTATCCGCCCCAGTTCTTTCCACTAATGCTGCCGTTTTCTCTGTTTCCCATCACAATTGCCTATTTTATTTGGTGCGCGATCACATTGGTGCTTATTCTTGTCGCGCTTTGGTTCTTGCTGAAAGATTGGGTAAGTGCTGGCTTCCCAAGGCTGTTTGCCTTTGCTGCAACGCTGTCTTGCTTTCCAGCCTGGCTTTCATTTGAAACGGCGCAGACATCGCTGTTCCAATTCCCGGCCACCGTTGGATTCTGGCTTTTGTTGCGTTCAAAGAAATTTTTCTGGGCCGGAGTATTGACCGCAATTCTCAGCGTCAAAATTCAGTACTTGCCTGCATTAGGGCTTGTGGGGCTGATTCTCGGAGGGCGGAAATATCTTGCTGGTGTGTTTTGCAGTTGCTTGCTACTTGCAGTGGCAACTTTCGCAACGGTAGGGTGGAGCAATATTGCCAATTGGCCGCGCGCGTTGAAGTTTGGCGAAACTAGTCCGCAGGTAATCGGTGTCGGCGCGCCGATGATGCAGAATATACGCGGCGAGCTTGTGCTGCTCTTCGGCAGCGATAGCAGCGTAATTCACGTAATTACTCTGGCGTGTTTCGCACTGGGCATCGTGGCAATCGCATTGATGTGGTGGAAGCTGTATCGGCGTCTACAAAAGACATTGGGCGACAACGCGTTTGGATTGTGTGTTGGAGTGTCGATTCTAGTTTCGCTCATAGCAAGCCCGCACACTCATATTCAAGAGTTCATGACAGCGGCGGCGGCGATTGTATTTCTCTACCCATTCCTGCAACAACAAGCTGAAACCCGCTTGAGTAAAGTACTATCCGTGCTTTTGATTGGCTATCCCGTTTGGAGTTGGCTGTTCTTCTTGCTTATGCAAGTGTTCCACATGATTCGGATTCAGCCTTATTTCTTGTGGACGATCGTGGTGCTTGGACTAGTGTTTACATTGGCGGCTAAACAACTACGAAAACCAGGGCATGCTGAAACGTAGGGTGGCGCCAGCCGAATTAAACAGCGGCGACTAGTTTGTCTGTCACCGTGGTGCGCACCACTGAGCATGGAGAACTAATTTTGCAATTGCCGTTTCAGACGATTCGCGACAAGCAGTGCCAACGTCAATTGTGAAGTGGGGCATGACTTAGAAGGATACGGAGTCAGTAGTCTTCGAAGTGAAGGACTTTCCGGTCTGGATTGCCAAGTGTTTGGCGGCGAGGATCGCGTCTGATAATCCGATTAACTGCTAGCGCAAGCTCCATTAACGACCGTTAATATTGGCGTATATACTAATTGAACCTCGCCAGTCTACATTAATGCTAATTCATCTGCGTACCGGTCGAGGGTCTTCGTTCTGACCTTCAGATTTTTTTACAGCCGAGCATTTTTTTCGCTGCTATTATTAGGACACGAAGCACACAGCGGTTTTTCCTGCTGGGTGCCATGTTTCCTCCTTACCTAATCCACCACAACAAGTTCTTCCCCTTGGGTCTTCCGAGGGGAAGTTCTTTTATAGAGGCTGGTGGCTTTATGAGCCCACGCTTATTTTATGGCACGGGCAGATTCTCAAAATTTCTTTCCTCGAGCATGCCATCCACCGAGCTGGCAATATCTGGGCTTTCTTTCAACGGCAGGAACGAGCTTGTTACGCGGCTGCTACACTTTAGCTTGGTTGCGGCAATACTCTCCTTTGGCTGTCCATGCGAATTTCTGACCTTGAGCTTGAAGAATCCGGTGCTATCCGGCAGGTTGCGCAGCTGCTTGTAGATGGATTTAGTCATTTCAATCCGCACCCTTGGCCCACTCTATCGCTGGCGACGGACGAAGTGGAGGAATCACTTAAGCCGGATCGCATCAGCCTTGTGGCGATGAGTAAGGATGACCGCCCGGTTGGTTGGATCGGTGGAATTCGCCACTATGATGGCAATGTTTGGGAGCTTCATCCGCTAGTCGTGGCAGAAGCATTTCGGAAAAAGGGTATTGGCACCTCCCTTGTACGTACACTTGAGAAACGCGTCGCCGATCAAGGTGGTCTGACGCTATATCTTGGAAGTGATGACGTAAACGGTGCCACCACGGCCGGTGGTGCCAACTTGTATCCCGATCCAATCAAGCACCTTGCTGGAATCAGGGTCATCGGCTACCACCCGTTAGAGTTTTATCGAAAGCTAGGGTTTGTAGTCACTGGTGTGGTTCCAGATGCAAATGGGCTGGGTCGACCGGACATCCTAATGGCCAAAAGAGTGCGACGGATTACTTAGGATCGCGTAGATTGGAGCGAAGTTCGAGCATTCACAAGCAAACCAAATCGGCAGCAACGAAATGTTGCTGCCGACTTGATTTTAAGTCTTACAGAAATTATGGTGCCGGCGCTGTATTGTCAATTGTATTGTCTGACACTGGAACGCTGTTGTAGGTTGTATTTGTGGCGTTAGGGTCACCTTTGTCTACGTGCAAGATTCCCCAGATTGCCAGTGACCATACAAGCAAGCTTGCAACAGCCAGCAAAATCACCATTCCGAATTCGCCTGGATAAAAGCGATCT
>JADYXS010000320.1 GCA_021772155.1 Candidatus Obscuribacter sp. | reverse complement strand
GGCGAATAGTGTCAGGTATCAACCCGGTTCGATCTGTCAGGCATCAGCCCGGTCGAACAAACAAACCACCCCTCCCTGTGATGCTGTTGAATTATTTGGGTACCAAGTACGTGAATGGCGGGACATAGGCCTGGCACATTACCAGGACGCCAACGAGCATCGCTAATGCAAGGCTATGGAAGAATACGAAGCGCAGAATGACGCCTTCTTTGCCGTACCATTTGGTGGCGGTCGACGCGACGACAATGCTCTGCGCATCGATCATCTTGCCCATGACGCCGCCCGAGCTGTTGGCGGCAGCCATCAAAACTGGGCTTAGGCCAAGTTGTTCGGCGGTGATTTTTTGCAATCCACCGAACAGGACGTTCGACGACGTGTCTGAACCCGTCAACGCCACGCCAAGCCAGCCGATCATGACGCCAAAGAACGGGTACAACCAGCCTGTCTGCGCAAAGGCTAAGCCCAGTGTCGCATCTGTGCCCGAGTATTTGGTGACGAACCCGAGCGCGAGCATACAGGCGATCGTGACCAGCGAGTACCGCACCATGTAGATGGTACGACCATACACCTTTGCCAAACCAGTCAGGCTATAGCCCAGTAGCAGACCCGACAGGATTGCCGACAGCAAGATGCCAGTGCCAGCAGCCGACAGTAGATTGAGCGTGAACACTGCGCTTTCTGGAGACGCTTTGGCAACAACCGGGGGAACCTTCACTACAAGCTGGTGCAACCCCGTAACTGGAAACTTCATGACCCAAATGCTATCGAGCCAGACCTTGATCTGCGGCGTGCCCCAAGCAAAGACGAACACGGACAAGATCAGCCACGGCATCCAGGCGCGTCGGACAGCAGCAGGGGAGGTTTTATCGGCCTGATGTTCCTGCACGGCTTCCGCCAAAGGACTGCCGAAGTTCGTCGGCATTTCCGTCATTGGTTTGGCGGGGCTCCAAACGCGCAGGAACAGCGCCAAGCCGATCATGGACGCAATAGCTGCAACGACGTCGACCAGCCATGGGCCGTGGAAGTTGGAGTCAAGATATTGAGGTACGGCAAATGTGACGCCAGCGACCAGGATTGCGGGCCATACTTCCATCATCTTGCGGAAGCCAACGAAGGCCCAGATCAGCCAAAACGGCACGATCAGCGAGAAGAACGGCAATTGACGACCGATCATGCCGCTGAGTTCAAGCAGGTCGAGACCAGTCACTGCAGCGAGCGCGATGACCGGTGTGCCGAGCGCTCCGAAAGCCACCGGAGCCGTGTTGGCGATTAACGACAAACCGGAAGCCGCGAGCGGCGAGAAGCCGAGACCGATCAACATAGCCGCGCAAACGGCAACTGGCGTTCCAAAGCCAGCAGCACCCTCGAAGAATGCACCGAGGGAGAACGCAATGAATAAGAGCTGCATCCGCTTATCTTCGCTGATCGAACTGATCGAGCGTTGCAGCACCTCAAACTCACCCTTCTCATAAGTGAGCTGATAGAGAAAGATAATATTAAGAACCAGCCAGCCGATTGGCAGAAGGCCGAATGCGGCGCCATACGCGGCGGACATTCCGGCCATTTGTGCTGGCATACCAAATCCGAAGATGGCGATGACGAGTGCAGTAGCGAGGCCCAGTATTGCGGCCCAATGCGCTTTCATTTCGAAGATCGCGATAGCTCCCAAAAGCACCACGATCGGAATTGCTGCGACAGCTGTCGACAGCCAAAAGTTGCCGAGCGGATCGTAAACTTGGCTCCAGGTCATGAGCCCTCCCCTTTCAAACAAACACGACAATCACCGGGGCCGGCATTGACCCGCAGAGGACATCGACGCCGTTAATCCGGCCGTCGCGACACAACAGCGCCGTTGGCTCGCAAACGCGCGATCCGGGCACGGCACCAGAAACTTTGCAGGGCTGCAGGACGTCCAAAACGTGCGGCAGTCGCCGACGGTCAGTTGCTCCCGCGCGACACCGATCAAACGCGACCGCTGCGGCGCATCGGGAGGTGTTTCAGATTTCCTCAGGCGGGGAGGCCTTGCGGCTGGCGATATAAGTAACCACTTATCGCTGCAGGTAATATAAAATGACCATGATTGTCAAGAGGTATACTTCATAGTCCATTAGTTGAACGCTGGACGCTCTGTTGCTCCAAGGCTAGGCTTGGCCAAAACGGAGTGCCACATGATTCGCCCCACCAAGATCGGCGACGCCGTTGCAGAACACCTGGAAAAACTAATCCTAGAGGGCGTACTGAGGCCCGGGGAGAAGCTGGCGTCCGAGCGCGACCTAGCCGAAAAACTCGACGTCTCGCGGCCATCTCTGCGCGAAGCGTTGGAAAAGCTTCAAGCCAGGGGCCTGCTTGAAACCACCAAAGCGGGCACGCTGGTGGCGCACTTCATGGCACCCCTTTCAAGGCCACTTGCCGAGCTGTTTGGTGACAAGCCGCGCGTTACCGCTGACTATTTCGAATACCGACGCATCATTGAAGGACAGGCCGCAAGTCTGGCCGCCTCACGGGCAACAGAAACGGATCGTGACGCCTTGAAAGAGTGTTGCGAGCGGATGCGTGCAGCCCACATCGTCGATGACCCGACAGAGGAAGCTGATGTAGATGCCGACTTGCATCTTCTGGTCTATGAGGCTGCACACAATGTCGTACTGCTACATGTCATGCGAGTTTTTAGCGAACTGCTCCGAAATGACGTTCTCTACAACCGCAATCAACTCTACAGCCGATACGGCGTGCGCGAGCAGCTTTTAAAACAACATCTGGCCATCGCGGATGCTATTCTTCGTAGTGATCCTAAAGCGGCAGAAAAAGCTGCGTCCGACCACATAGGTTTTACGTTCCAGACAATCGAAGACATTCGCCGGGACGAAGCTCGCGTCGAGGTCTCGCTCCGTCGTGTGTCACGTGCAGACCTGCTAGCGGGGACACGAGAGTAAGACCGGGTCAGGCGTCGCCTTGACTTCAAACTATGTTCCGGTTCCGGCATTTGGTTCCCTCTGCAGCATGGTTGTGACCAAATGTTGGAACCATCAGAAACATTAGCAAGCATATGATTCTATTGTGGCTTTTTCATCTGACGTTTGGTTGACGGACAAGCCTCACGCGGGAACCAAACGTCAGATGCACTACACTAGCAACACTGGATATCAACCAGAACGTCTTCGATATAATTTTTTGTTACTGAGTTAGCTGATCCGCTTACGATAGTATCGATCGGACGAGGAGGGCGAGGCATGCCTCTCCCCTTAGTTCCGGCGCAGTCAGCGGGTATGTGATCTCCAACAAGGAGATAGCCCATGACGCAGTTGCTGCCGGACGATCTGTGGCG
>JADYXS010000319.1 GCA_021772155.1 Candidatus Obscuribacter sp. | reverse complement strand
GCGCGCTGCAGAGCCTTAATCTGTATATCCAGGCTCTGCTCTTTCGTAGATACTCTTGCGTAACCAACTTTCACTGTTCTATCGCTTCCCTTTCTATTAGCGAATCTTATATCTTTAGTTTCGAGTTTCGCGTCAATCTTTTGCTAGTCTTTCCATGCGCATTTCAGAGCTAGTGCTTGCTTTAGCACAACTTAGGATTTTCGCTAGTACACTTTACTATGGATCTTACCCTTTGAATGACTCTTCACCGGACAGTGATGATCAGGCTCTTTTGAAATATGCGCTCATTGCGCCATGCATCGAAGATGGCATCAGCCAGCGGGATAGAGCGCAGGAACTCGGCCTAAGCGAAAGAACTCTTCGACGCCTGATCTGCAAGTTCAAATCGATCGGGCTTAACGGGCTTAAAAGAAAGAAGCGCTCCGACAAAGGAGCGCCCAGGGTCTCCGTCAACAGCACACAGTTCATTAAGGGTCGGATTCTAGAATTTCCAGAGCTAAGCTGCACTGTCATTCAGCGGCAGTTAAGTAGGCTGAACAACCACTCGGCTGATTATAAAGCCAGCTACCATCAGATTCGCTTTATCAAAATGAATCTCAGCGACGACATCATCACGCTGGCTAGAAGCGAGAAGGATTTTGAAGAAACGCGCGAACTGTTGTTCCGGCATGAGGCAACTTTTCCGAATGAGGTGTGGCAGTGCGACCATAAGTTTCTAGATATCTTAGTGTGGGACAGTTGCGGGAAGGCGGCGCAACCAGTTCTTACAGCCATCATTGATGATTATACCCGCGCCATCATGGGCTACTATTTAGATTTAGACCCGCCTTCCGCTCAGAGAACTGCGCTGAGCCTGCGTCAAGCCATCTGGCGCAAGGATGATCCAAAATGGCTTGTTTGCGGCATCCCTGACAGATTCTATACCGACAGAGGGGCAGACTTTAAATCCAATAGAATTGAAAACATTGCTGCTGAACTCGGCATCAAATTAAGCAAAGGACGTGCCTATAAGCCTCAAGGCAAAGGAAAGATCGAGCGCTTTTTTAATACTGTCAATCAGCTCTTCATGTCTGAACTCCCCGGATTCACTCCAGAGAACACTCCTCCGACCCCGCCTGGCATGACGATTCAACAGCTTCAAGCCACATTCCAAGAATGGCTGATCTCAGAATACATGCACCGAGTTCATTCGGAGATTAATCAGACACCGTTCGAGCGTTGGAGCACACACCACCTGCTTCCCAGGCTTGCTGAGTCACTCGAATCTCTAAATATATTACTGCTGACTGTTTCTGATGAACGCATTGTTCAACAAGATGGCGTCAGGATATTCAACCTCCGATATTACGCAACTGAATTTTGCGGATTGACCGGAAAACGGGTGACGGCAAGGTACGACCCCCAAGACATCTCTTACGTTTTAATCTACCGAGAGAATGAATTAGTCTGCCGCGCCATCTGCGCAGAGCTAGCTAACCAAAAGCCGAGCCTGAAGGAGTTTATGAAAGCTCGCAATTCTTACAAACGCAGTCTCCGCAAGGACATTGAGCAATACGTTAGCTTTGCAAATTCATTGCCAGATGCTCTCCGGAAAATCGCCACTCCAGCCCCATCAGGCACAAGCGCTGAAAAAACTCCCGCTTCAAAACTCCGGAGATACAAAGTTGACGAATAGCAATTCCCAGCCGGCTTTTATAACCACCAGGCAGCATGAACGCTTTGTCGAGTTTTGCGATTCCTGCCGAATAAACCAGTACATCGGAATATGCACCGGCAGGTCTGGTGTCGGTAAGACTCGGTCCGCCGAGAATTACTCCGGTGCACACATTATTCAGCCATTGCTCTTGGGACTCCACCCTGCTCGTTCTGCGCCGCCAAAATTACAGGGATTCAATTCTGCTATCTATACGCCAGACGTATCTTGCACAGTAAAGCGTGTCGAGACCGCACTTGCCGTCCTGCGGAACAGGTTCGATAGAATCGTCCAAGATTCAATTTGTTGGCACTCTCCTGAGCTCTGGTACGAAACGCAGCAAACCAGATTTCTTGAACTCCTCATCATCGACAAAGCCCACCGCCTGTCCATGAACTGCATTGACACAGTTGCTGACTTCGTTGAAAAACACAAACTCGGCACCGTCTTAATTGGTATGCCTGGCTTTGAACGGCGCATACGCACCTATGAGCAAATCCATAGCCGGGTTGGCTTCTATCACACATTCAATACACCTCGCCTCGATGAACTCAGAGCCATCCTTGAGGCCCGATGGCAAAATCAGCAAATCCACATCGACCAGACCGCCGTTGAGGCCCTTGAAAAAGTCACCAACTCCAACATCCGCAAGCTCATAAACATCAATGCCGAGATGAGCCGCGTTTGCAAGCTCAACTCCATTTCCATCATTACCTCCGAGGTCGTTCACCTGGCTAGCAAAGCCCTGCTCCTTGACCCTCCATAAGGTGGCTATCTTCAGCCGCGATCAAACCGAATCCACCCGACCACTCATACATATGTCGCCGGACAAATAAAGATCAAAAAAAGCGGTCACGCAAAGATCAAAAATACCGGACAAATAAAGATCAAATTCACAACCGGCCGTGCGAAGTTCTGATCTACTGGTTCGTTGCCTAGCAGCTAAAAATGATGTGGCGGCTTCGCCGTTCTTTTTCGATGTTTGTTAGTGGTTACGCTTCGCGTTTTTTAGATAAGTGCAGTCGCTAAGATCGGGCACAAAAGGGACAGCCTAAGAATATGGATTGAGAAAGTTCGTCCTCTCATCCCTCTTTAATCTGGCGGACCCATCAAAGGTGTTGTCAGTTGTACTTGTCTGATTTACGATAACCTGTTCTAACGTCTCACTCGGAGCTGTCCATGGCTGTAAAACCTGATTGCCTGATAGAAGGAGTCGGACAATCCGTCCAAAAGAAACGCTATGAGCTTGGTCTTTCGCAAGAGGAGCTGGCGCAGCGTGCAGGGCTTCACCGAACCTACGTTAGCGACATAGAGCGCGGTGCACGAAGAAACGTATCACTCAAGACTGTGACGTGCCTGGCTCATGCCTTAGGACTACCGGCGTGGCAATTGATATTCATCGCCGAAGAAAAAAGCGAACTCCTTCCTGTTTACGCGTCCACCTGAATTACCTTCACGCCGTGGTCACTCGTTTTCCAGCCATCTCTGCAAAACAACTTTCAACCTCTCCATCTCTACCGGCTTGTGCAAACGGATTTCTTTGACTATTTCGGGCGGGGGCGAAGTGCTTGTTCTCGCTGGTTCATAATCTTGCTTAGGTTTTTAGCCGCAGCTAACTCACTTAGCTTAGACATCAATTCTATGTTCTGAACCTTGAGCGCCTGTGCCTGCCCTTTAAG
>JADYXS010000318.1 GCA_021772155.1 Candidatus Obscuribacter sp. | reverse complement strand
TAGCCTACCTGCATACCCGCGTGAACAACGCAGTAGCCGAGGCGATCAACGGGATCATCCAGACTGTGAAGCGCAAGTCGCGGGGGTTTCGTACCGTCGTGTACTACGTCGCCATGATCTACCTGGTGGCGTCCCGGCTGAAGTTCGATCTGCAGGATCCCCTCCCAGCTACCAACACAAAGTGACATTGAAGCAAAAATCCGGCGTGCAAAAAATAAACGCCAAAACAAACCACAACAAAATACAGACCCCGAGACACGTGGCTTAATCAACCAACCTCTCAAGTTATTGATTCAGAAACGCACCGTCCACTCAAATTATGCTAACCTTTTTGCATCTCTCCGACCTGCACATCACAACGATGGACGCAGGCACCCAATTCGACCGGGATGTAAAGATCCGGCAGGCTTTGCTTGATGACCTCGGAATTGAAGGCCGGACAAATTTTGATGCGATCCTTGTCACAGGAGATGTTTCCTACCACGGGAGTTCCGATGAGTTTGCACGGGCAAAAGCGTGGTTTGAGGAGGTTAGAACCAAGACCAACAGCAATCCAGAAGCGCTATTCGTCGTTCCGGGCAACCACGATGTAAACCAGAAGACCGTTTTCGAATCCTCAGCACTGTGGGACCTTCACCAAGCCCTGCGTGACGCCAACAAATCTCCCGAGGACCGCCTCGCAAGCCTCGAAGCTAAACTGAAAGACCCCAGCTTGGACTTCTTGGCTGCGTTGAAGGAATACAATGCATTTGCACAGGAGTATGATTGCCCAACCTCCTGCAAAGAACTCGCGTGGGTCAAGTTTCTTAATGGAGGAAAGACACTCCAAGACGGAACAGTTGTCAGGTTCCATGGGCTCAACTCGGCGCTACTTTCCGACGCTTTAGACAAAAAAGCCAATTTGTTGTTGGCGGATTTCCAGTTCAGGCATTTCGGCACCGACGGGCGCTACGTCGATGTAGTTCTTTGTCACCATCCACACTCGTGGCTGATTGATGGCAACAAAGCGAATGACCGTTTCCGCACACAAGCCCATGTGGTCCTGTCCGGCCATGAGCACGACGCGCGTTGCTACAATGAAGGTGGAAGTCTTCGGGTTTTTGCAGGGGCTACGCATCCGAGCCGGCACGAGGGACCATGGGAACCCTGCTACCATGTGCTTCGACTTTCAGTCGATACGACAACCATAAGGGAATTGAGCGTTCAAGTTGAGACCCGCGTTTGGCGAGAAAAGGACCAGCGCTTTTGTAAGGAGCTTCAAGGCGACGGCGCAGAGTTTCACACTGACCGCATTCCCCTCAAGGCATGGCCACGGCCTGCGGCAGCGGCACAAATTTCTACCTCCGCAAACCCGACGGTTCCTGTATCTTCTCCCACAGAAATGAACGCTCCGACCATGACGCCTGATGTATTTGCCGCAGCGCGGCGAAAGCTCATCGTCCATTTTTTTCGAGTCGGGACGCTCTCGCGTTTTCAAGCTGCCATCAACGCCGGGGTTTGGGAGGAAGGTGACGATGCCTTCGACGGACAGGAACGGTGGGCGCGGGTCTTTGAGCGCGCAGAGAAGAATGAAAAGTTGAAAGCACTCTGGGACGCTGTAGCCAAAGAGGACCATACGCTTGCCGGACAGATTAACCCATTCACAAAAACATTATGATGCACCCGCACTTCTACCATTGGCACAACCGTGTTGAACTGAAACCTGAGAGCACGATTCTCCAGGCCCGCTGGGATGCGGCTGCGAAGTTTGCCGAGGAGATCTCTGGTAATGATACTTGCTCATTGCTCCGCCTGGCACTTTTCGGCACGGCTGTTCCTGAGTTTGCAAAGCGATTCAGCGGAGAGTTGGTGGCGTTAGAGCCCACATTTTTACCGGAGGGAAACGCTGAATTATTGCGTGTGATGGCCACGGCAGCGCTCTACAGCCAAATGGAAACTGGGACAGTAAAGGCCGATGCTGTAGCTTTGGGGCTGCTTGCGGCTGGATTTCAGCCAGGTCGCATTCAACCAGTCTGCAAGGAGTTGGCGGAACGTGCTGCCGAGTATTTGGCTTCAGAATCAGAGCGAATGAGGCCGACGCCGAAGGTTGAAGGTGATTACCGAGCACTCAAGAAAGCCACTGAGGCTGAGGAATGGGACAGCAAGCCAGAAGCACACCAGTTGATTGGTAAAGCTGTCTTGGAACTCGGAAAAACAATGGGGCGCATCGCGGAGGAGAATCAATTTTTGTGGTGGCTCCTCAGTCGGCGCAGTTCACTTTTGAATAAGCGGCGCGAAAAACTTTCGTCAAAAGAATATGCGCTCTTGGCTGGTGCAGAAGCGGCAGAACGCGTCGCTCTTCTCCCTCCGCCTGCCAGCGTGGAGTCGTTGATCGCCGAAGTGCTGTCACAGTGCGCAAAAGCGACCAATGCGGCTGTCCCGTTGGCCGACATTATTGACGCTGCGAACATGGGCAATCTGAGTGCAGTGACGGCAGGAGCAGAAGTGGGCGAGCTTTGCCCCCTTCAATGTCTTGTTGGGGTTCGGCGTGCAGGAGGAAAAGTCGATGGCGCATCGCTTGAGAAACTCAGCATTCACGCGAAACTTAAAGTTTCGCCGACTGAGGCGGCCAACCAGTGTTTCCGCGAACTAATGTTTTTGAGGGCGTTAGCACAACTTGGCTAAAACTTATGCCGACCTGCTCACAACCGAAATGCCCCATCGCGACGACGGGTGTGTGTCTCGAAGGGCACAAGCAAGGGTGTCCCCATCTCCTTGCCGATACCGATGCACCACCCGAAGCATCGGAAGATTCCACGGCCGCACCGGCGGTTCAGGTGATAACGCCGGAACCATTTCGCTTTCATTCAGGTGAAAAACTCACCGCTAAGGAAGCGTCACGGATGATGAGTTCAACGCCAGTGACGATGGTTCTTTGTGCCGGACCGCAATGGGCTGGTAAGACCACATTTCTAGCGCGGATAGGTGAGATGTTCCGCAATGGAACCTTCAAGGATTTCCGCTTCGCTGGCTCAAAAACACTTTGTGCTTTCGAGCGTGTGACCTGGCTGGCAACAACTGAGAGCGGAGCTGGCCAGCCTGACACGAAACGGACCTATCGGGCTGAAAAGGACACATTTGTTCATATTCAGGTTCAGCCAGCCGCGAAGGCCGAGAAGACATTTGACCTATTGATTACCGATTTGCCCGGCGAAATATTTCCGGCCGTCCTTTCCACCAAGGAGATTTGCGATGAACAACTGGCGGTGTCCCGCGCAGACCACCTCATCTTCTTCGTAGATTGCGGATCAATTATTGACAAAGCAAAGCGTCATTCCGAAAGGGACGGAGCGGTGCGGTTCTTGTCCCAGGTGCAAAAGTGCAGGCACGAACCCACACGCCTTCAAGTGACCGTCGTTTTCTCAAGATGGGACAAGATAACAGCGAGCGATAACCAGCAGGAACACGACGATTACTGCAAGGTGATCGAGAACGATATCCGGCAGCGATTCGTTTCTGTTTTTGGAGGACTTTGCTTTGACCGTGTTGCAGCACGACCGAAGTCCGCAGCTTCTCGGACCAATCCGGAGATTCAGGCGATATTCGGCCGCTGGCTGGATGAGCGGCCTTCGTTTCCGTTGCCCACCGTGTCTCGAACCCCTAAGCTGGCACGCGATTTTTCTGCCTTTGGATTACCATGAGCGCACCACACGAATCAGAAATCCTCTTGGTAGGCCTCACTGGAACAGGAAAAACTAACTTCCTTGTGGGCCTTGACGTAGTTCTCGAGTATCAAGCTGATCCCAATGGTCTTGTGCATTCAGGCCACGCGGATGATCGCGCCTACCTCGAACCACTCCGTGGACAGTGGCTGCGTGGCGAGGAGCTCGAACATACGAGCCGCCAGGCACCACCGCCGCCGCATCAACTCTTGGTGCGCCATCCGGCAAGTGGAACCGACGCGACCTTCCACATACCCGACCTAGCCGGTGAAACCTTCGACGCGCAATTCGCCACCCGTTCCATTCCCCGAGAATTTGGACTACGGCTGCAGCAGGCGAAGGGCCTGATCCTCTTTTTGCACTGCAAGCAGCAGGCCGGCCATGAATTACTAGAACACCCAACGATTATTGACGTAGAAACAACGGCCGAAACCCTGCCAAACCCATCGGCTTAATCCACTGAATGGTCGATTGAGCAATCCTCGAAACAAGTAAAGCTGGTCGATTTGCTGCAATTTGTAGCAGAGCTACTTTCGTCTCCCATCCGAGTTGCTGTCGCTATCTCCGCGTGGGACCACTTGGACCAAGCGCCTGCGGGGCTTGAACCCAAAGAGCCATCGCTTTTCCTTGCGAAACATTGGCCCCTCCTTGTGCAGTTTCTGGAGTGTAATCGCGCCACTTTTCCCTTCAAAACATTTGGAGTGAGTGCTCGAGGTGGAGGGACAAGCCCTGAGGAAATTGAGCGACTCACCAATATCGTTCATGCACGGGACCGAGTTATCCTTGTCGATGGTGGCCACCGCTCCAATGACCTGACTAGACCGGTGCGCTGGCTTCTTGGATTGCTCGATACTCCAAACTCTTCCAATGGCTGAGCAAATCAAATTGCAGCAAGCGCTGTTTGGATACCGGGACGGCCACAACTTGCTGGCTACATCCACGGCTCTTGCGCCGCGCGTGCGGCAATTCCTGGCAACGATCACGGACAGCTCAGGGCCAGAGAACAACAAGGGGTTTGAAGGCTCATTCACTGGCTTGCCTGTGCCGGAGACTGATTTTTATGCGCTCTTCCGCACATGGCCAGCCCCAGAAATGCCAAGGCCAGGCTGTGTGTGGAGCCACGTAATCCTAATTCAACTCGCCGACCTTGCACGAATTCCAGCGTTGTTTCAGCTTGGGAAACTTTGCTCTCGTCCTTCCGTGCCATTTGACGCGGCCCGCTACGAGGAACCACTTGCTCTTGATGTTACAAAGGCGGAAGAGAGCGCAGCCGTTAATTCTGACCAGAGGCGACTTCACTACCTCGTCCGGGCGCTCTACGAGCATCCCGAAGCAGGCGTCGTGATCTTGGATGAGGAGAGTGCATCTTGGGAGAACGCTGTTTTCCGGGTCTGGGCACAACAATGGCCTCGCCTCCGTCGCGAATTCGCATTTTCAACTGGATCGCTCAGTGACCGCCGCATCGCCGGCATACCATTTGACCTCCAGATTGCGCCCATCAGCAGCGAACGCCTTTGGAGGCGAGCCG
>JADYXS010000317.1 GCA_021772155.1 Candidatus Obscuribacter sp. | reverse complement strand
GTGAGTCGGGATTGACGGCGTAGTGGCAGCATCTCATGCTGCCATCGAGCGTGAGTCGGGATTGACGGCGTAGTGGCAGCATCTCATGCTGCCATCGAGGTGGAGTCGGGATTGACGGCCTAGTGATAGCGCCTTCTTGGCAGCTGTCCATTGTCTGAAATAGTTGGGCTGGACTTCATCGGTCTTTCCCGAACAAGCCACATGGTCTTGTAGTACCTGTCGGCCTGCGACTTGATGGCGACGGTTATCTAGCGCCTGTGCGCAATAACTTTCCTCAGCAGCTGTTCCTGTTTGCAACTCCTGCGATGAATTAAGTGGTTTATAATGGCGAGCCGTCAAAGCACACACTTGGAGGCGCAAATGGACAAGCAGAAGGTTCTCGATGCACTGAACCTCGATCTAGAGCATGAGATGGCAGCAATAGTTCGCTATTTGCACCATTCTTTCATCGTCGTAGGACCGACCCGCGGACCGCTGGTTGCTATGTTTCGCAGTCAGGCACAAGATTCCATGCAGCATGCCATCAAGCTCGGAGAAAAAATCTGTGCACTTGGTGGACACCCGTCAGTCAAAGTCCAAGAAGTTTATGAACCAGGCGATCAAACCATTGAAGAGATGCTGCGCGAAGATCTTGAAATGGAACGTGATCACCTGAACACCTATGAGCAACAGTTGAAGCTGTTCGAAGACAACACGGCTTTGCGCTTAATGCTTGAGCAGATTCTTGTTGAAGAAACTCAGCACGTTGACGAACTTGAAATGTACCTCGGACCGGCCAAGACTGTTGCTGTCAAGAGATAGTAGTGTTGTCCGCTGATTTATTGGTCTATCCAATTGGTGAACTTGCAACGCCGGACTGTAATGGTCCGGCGCGCGGTCATGCTTTAGGAAAAATCACGCGAATTACCGATGGTGCTGTGGCTATTTCCAATGGAAAGGTGGTCTTGGCCGGACCGGCCGCGCAGGTTCTGAACGAAATTGACGCCACTAAAGCCACCGTGATTGACGCCAGTCGGAAGGTCGTCACTCCTGGACTGGTGGACCCGCACACGCATTTGGTATTTGAAGGAAACCGGGCTAACGAATTCCTTATGCGCTGTCAGGGAAAAACTTACGCTGAGATAGCCGATTCAGGTGGTGGCATCGTTGCAAGTATGTCGGCAACGCGAAATGCTACCTTGGAAGCTTTGGTCGCCAGTGGACTCAAACGTTTGGGCCGCATGCTTGCAAGTGGAACCACTACCTGCGAAGTAAAGACCGGATACGGACTTGATACCGACAGCGAGCTGCGGATGTTGCAAGCGATTATGGTGCTTGCCGAGATCCAGAGCATAGATCTCGTGCCTACATTCATGCCTGCTCATGCATTTCCACCGGGATCAAATCGAGAGCACTACATAAACGAAATCGTCAACGTCATGCTTCCCCGCGCAATGGAGCTTGTTCAAGAAGCATCCGGCGGACGTGACGGCATACTCTTCAATGATGTCTTTTGCGATAAAGGCTACTTCACGCTTGCAGAGACCAAAACGATTCTGGAGGCCGGTGAGCGTTTAGGCTGCAAATCGAAAGTGCATTCAGATGAGTTTGTTAGCTTGGGAGCCACAGCGCTCGCTGCAGATATGGGCGCTGCCAGCGCGGACCATCTATTGAGCGTGACCGACGATGATATTGCAAGGTTGGCCTCCTCAAAAACCATAGCTGTACTTTTGCCTGGCACCTCATTCTTTCTCAACCTTAAAGATCATGCCCCCGCGCGCAAGATGATCGATGCCGGCGTAGCGGTGGCTCTGGGCTCGGACTTTAATCCTGGTTCCTGCCACGTGTCCTCTTTGCCAATGATCTGGGGACTTGCCTGCTTGCACCTTAAGATGACCGTCGAAGAGGCTTTATCGGCACTTACCTGTAATGCTGCATACGCAGTTGGACTAGGCGACTCAATTGGACAGCTTCGCGCAGGGCGGCAGGCGGACCTGGTGATCTATGACGTGGAACGCCTGGAAGAGATCCCATACAACATTGGTTGGAATCCAGTTTCGATGGTGATTAAAAAAGGTTGCTTGGTTTATCAGAAAGCCAGCGACTGATGTGGTGCCCTTAGCACCATATATAGTTGCCGCTCGCGGACCCGACTGTGGTGCTTGCGGTTATGCGGATGATCCTCCGCACTATATACGGTGAGTCGCACCAAATATTTTTGCGTTGAGTGTTGATAATTCGTTGCGTTCCGTTATAATTTCTCGGTGCGCCACCACCGGCGGGGACCACTCAAAATATATACGGTCCCAGAGTAATCACCGAAGTGAGGTACTTTTTTCATGGCAGATGCGAAGCGGAAAGTAGAACAACAGCAAGCAAACCTTGGCCTGGATGGATTCGATCAGTTTTTTGATGGAGAATCCTCTGCCACCGCTTCTGGTGACAGCCTTCAACCGCAAATGGAAAAGCTGATTGGCAGACTTGGAGAATTGATTTCTCTGAGCGTCGATCAACGAGTTGAAACTGCAAAAATCACAAATCAGTTGATCGAAAATCAGAGACAGTTGGTGGCAACACAACAAATTCTGATTCGCTTGATGGAGCGCTCGATCGAACTTACAAGACATATCACTACTATCGAAGAAAAGCTGCCGGCAGTCTTCGAGCTTCCCAAAATGGTTGAAAGCTTGCGTGTGAAAGTAGCGCAACTTGAAGGCGTAGAGCTGGAATAGTCAGTTCCACTGCCACCTTGCAATTAGAGAAGGACACCGGAACCCCGGTGTCCTTCTTGCTTAGGGGTCTGCCGGGATGCTCTTCTTCTTCTGACAACTGCTGCCTAATAATTCCAGAAACATTAGCCCTGAGTCATTTTGCTGCGCGGGTACTTTATCGATTAGATAAAAATATATCGTGGAATCCCCATCAAAACCGGCTTTCGCTATTTACAGTTGACGCGTTTTCTCCCATTCTATGTAGATTGCAACGAGACCTCGTTGGCATACAGGTGGTGGGCATATGAGTGAGCATGGTCAGAACGACGCTGGACAAGCAGTCCACGGCGGCCATGGCAACCAAAGCAAACGGCAGAACTTTCTATCTCAGTTGCTCGGTCTGGACCAAGATCAGAGCTCCCATGGCGCTTTTGGCGGAGCTCAAGGGCATCCACATAACCACATTGGCGCCCCAAGCACACAACAGGCAGCCGGTCTCCAGTCTTCTGCGCGAAGCGGTTGGAACGGCGCTTTGCAATCGATAAAACTATCGGATGCATTGAAAGGAATTAACGTCACTGCCAACTTCATGTGGCTCGTTCTTTTCGTCGGCTTCACGGCCTGGCTCGGCGTAGTCTATTGGATACGGCATCATGAGCCGTTCGCCAATAGCGTCCTGGGCAATGGCGCGGCTCAATCGATGACAGCTGCTGCCGATCGCCGGTTGGTGGCGGGCATTTGCAAGACGTTACCTGTCCGCACTTCAGCTAAACCTGCGGAATTCTATGTGCCGATTCCCCATGGCAATCAGATAATTGGCTCGGGACGATACTCTTCGTCGGCCGCCGTGGCCTATCCACCGCAACAGTCGATCCCCTTACCAATGCCGCCTCTTCCGCCTATGCCGGCGCCGCAACCACAGCCGACCCCTTTAGATTACTCAGCCTATCAGGCAGGCGTTCCTCTGCCCTACATGCAGGCAGACACATCGAGGCACGCCTACATGGTTCCTATTCATGGAACCGGGGGTACTCGTGTGAAGATGATTGTGAATCGCTAAAGAAATTCGCTGGCGGGTTCTTACAGTGTTACGCTGCGGAATGATACGCAGGACGCTTGAACCATGCTGAATTGACAGCCTGCTGTATTACAATAGCCGATTGAAGCGAGCCGGGAGACTCATAGAAACACATGGATCTGTACGACATTACAATCATTGGCGGCGGCCCAACCGGCTTGTTCGGTAGTTTTTATGCAGGGCTGCGAGGACTGAAGACCAAAGTGATAGATGTTCTGCCCGAACTTGGCGGACAACTTACAGCGCTTTATCCAGAGAAATACGTCTACGACGTAGCGGGGCACCCGAAGATTCTCGCGAAGGACCTGGCCAAGGCTCTGGCGACACAAGCGCAACTCTTTAAAGCTTCGATGGTACTTGGCGAAAAGGTGCTCAATATCGAGCGCGTGGACGATCAGTGGAAGATCAGCACCGACATCAGCGGTGAACACCGCAGTAAGTCGATTCTTTTGGCTCTGGGCGCTGGCGCCTGCGTTCCGAAGAAGCTGGATGTCGACTATGACCACGGCATGGAAGGCGAGTACATCTTCTACGCTGTAAAGAACAAAGAAAAATTCCGAGATAAGAACGTACTAATTATTGGTGGCGGCGACTCGGCAGTTGATTGGGCCAATGAATTCTCGTTGTTAGCAAAGAACGTCACTTTGATTCACCGACGTGATCAATTCCGTGCGGTTCAAACTTCAGTAGAAGAAATGAAGCGCAACCACATTGATATCAAGACGTTCTATGAGTTAAAGGACATTCAAGGTGACGGTAAAGTCGAGGGCGCAACCATATTCGACAACCGCACCGGCAAAGAAGAGCATCTCGACCTTGATGCGATCATCATCAACATCGGCTTCGTAATCAACCTCGACTTTTTGAAAGCCTGGGGCTTGAAGATGGATGTTAATGCCATCACCGTAAACGAGAAGATGGAAACAAACTTGCCCGGCGTTTACGCTGCCGGTGATATTTGCACCCATCCGGCTAAGCTAAAACTGATCGCTACTGGTGCTGCCGAAGCGGCAACCGCCGTGAATTTTGCAGTGACGTACATCAACCCAACTGCAAAAGCCTTCCCCGGACACAGTTCGAACCTCAACTTGAGCATCTGATGTCTATACTTGTCGATTTTGAGATCAGGGACGAGATCGCGGCAGGCAAACTAGTTATCGCTCCCTACGATCCTTCGCTTATACAGCCGAACTCCTACGATGTCAGGTTGTCGGATAAGTTCTCTTGGCATGAAAAGTCTGATGAAGTGGTTGATCCTTATCAATCCGAATCAGTCCTAACCAACCTTGTGAATATCGAAGCGAACGAGATCGTGATGATGCCCGGGCAATTTCTGCTTGGTGCCACGTTGGAAAAATTCTGTTTGCCACGAAACATCGTGGGACAACTGACGGGAAAATCTAGTCTGGCGCGTTTGGGTGTCATGGTGCATGTCACAGCCGGTTTTATCGACGCTGGCTTCAGCCACCCGCCGGCGCAGATAACCCTGGAGATACTCAACGTTGGCAATCGTCCAGTGAGACTTCATTCCGGCATGTCTATTGGACAGATGGTTTTCACCCGCACCGCAGAATGCATGGTGGCATACAACGAAAAACCCGGTGCCAAGTACAACGGGCAATCCGCCGCTGCTCATAGTCTCTATTATTTGAACCCATCACACACCAACGAGTAAGGCTTATGACCATTGATGCAGTCGTATTCGACTACGGTAATGTCCTCTCTTTGGCGCAGCCTGAAAGCGTTCAAATAGAATTGGCTGCACGATGCGGCCTTGAGCCCCAGGCTTTGACGAAACTCTATTGGGAGCTTCGAGCAGATTACGACGCCGGTCTGAGCTGCGGCTCGGACTACTGGCACGAGATCGCCCGGCTTGGCGGCTGCACCATGACTTCGGAGCTTGCTCGCGAGCTGATCGACATTGATAACAAAGGATGGTCTTTCGAGAACCGCCTTATGAGTGAGTTTGCACGTGCGGTTCGCAAATCTGGAATGCGTACGGCAATCTTGTCCAACATGCCGCTCGACTTTCGCAACCATTTAGCGGTGGGCGTGCCGTGGCTTCCGGAATTTGACCACCACACTTACTCATGCGAACTGCACCTGATCAAACCGGCTACGGCAATTTATGAGCACTGTATTTCCGGTTTAGGGGTTGCTCCGGAGCGTACTTTATTCATTGATGATCGCGAGATCAATCTGGAAGCTGCGCGAAAATCCGGTTGGCAAACTGTTTTGTTCAGCACAACTGAGCAGACATTGAATGATTGCAGCAAACTTTGCGGCGTGTCTGTTCCTGTCCACTCGAATTGAATTAGGCCGCAAGCATCGCTCTTGCTTGTCCGGCAACGAATCTATCACCGTCCGTAGCGAGCTCTTTTAGAACTTCCACTGGTGTTGCGGTGTTGAATATCACCTCAGCACGGACCAGCGCGTCGGGGTCTCTTGCCAAAACCATCAGTATGGATTTCTCGGTCAGCGGGTTTGAAGCCGCGGCGATTTTCCCAGGCAGTCGGCGAGTTTGAACTGCTGGCAGGTGGCTCTTGTTCTCGCTGCGTTGCTTCATTCTGCCGGCCAGATCCACGATGGTATTGGCGAACTCGGTGACCAGGTCGATTTCGAATCCGAATCCCCGTTGGGAAGCGGTATCGTTGGAAAATGCTGCAGCTGGTGTGGAAACGGGGAAGCAGTAGAAACTCATTTGATCCTCCTTTAGTAGACCGGTCGTCTACTTAACGCTGTTGATAATAGACCGGTCGTCTAGGAATGTCAACCGATCTCGATTCAATTGGGAAATTACCAGTCAATCGAAAGGCAGGCTTGGCGTTTACATGGCAGGGCTGGCGCCATCAGAGCGAATTGTTGCGGCAGTGGCAACGTGCTGAACCCGGTCCTTATATAGGACCGGCGACAGGGCAAAATTAGGAAATCCCCGGACGCGAATTGATTCAGGTGGGATTTCTCCCATGGCAGGGGTGGATTCACGCATTTACCAGCGGCTAAACGTTCCTTAATATAGACAGACTGGGCGAGAAGTCCGGGTTTCTAAATGGATCGGGGAGGATCTAGGATGGCAGGTGACTGGAACGTTTCGTTTAGCGAAAAGCCGAAAGGGAATGAAGGCGCGAATCCTGAGGTAAGCGAGACTCGTTCGCCGTTTGAATTACCGCCGATGCCGATTAAAATTGCGCGGGCAGGTGATGACGACAAGCGCAAACCATTTACGGTACCGGAAGACCCGAACCCGAGAACACCTCCGGTCGATCCCCTGGCTACAGGTCAGTGGCGCGCGACGCCTACAGTGGCACCGATAGCAAGAAATTTGCCTCCAACCGATGGCAAGCAACCGACGCCGCCCACCGGTCAAACTCGACGTCCATTTGAAGTTCCCGCCAACGACCCACCAATTCCCCCCGGCCAATGGCGCGGAACCCCGGAAGTGGCACCGCCAGCACGAAACTTGCCGCCGACCGACGGTAAACCGCCTAAAACTAACCCAAACCCGAACCCCAACGACAATGGTGGCGTAGTTACTCCTGGAGATCCAGGACAATGGCAACCAGCCAGGGAGCAAGTCCCAGGCCGAGATGGACGCGCTCCTAGTGATGGTCCCGGTGGTGCAGTCAGCAACGATCCATCACCTACTACTGGTAATGATGGAATCGTCATGCTCTCCAACCAGAAGCGCGACAACATAAACCAGTCGCTGAACACCCAACTCAATTACTTCACTCACTTTGCAGAAGCCGCCATCGGCGGTCTTGCCGGCTCCAGCTTGATTCCCTACTACGGCGATAAACTGGCGTGGAAAGCGAGCTTGGACGGCAATAAGTTAGCTAACTATTGGCGAGAAAACCACAGCCCTCTGGGCTTGGAGTTGAAGACGCAGTCCGTGCAGCGACAGGAGATCATACAGAAGGGCATCGATCTGGAACCAAAGGTTGTAGCGGCTAAAGCTGCAAGGACAACCGCGATGGCCGAATTCATGGGCAAACCGGCAGCGGGCGGAGCCCCGGCCACCGGCTTCCATGAGATGCAGAAGATGCACCTGGACACAGTAGTTGCTCGTGACGCTTCGCTTGTGGCTGGAACTCCGGACAATCCTATTTTTGCCAAGAAGGCGCAGTTGCTCGAAGACATGATGAAGTCGCGTCCGACTACACCTGAGGAGTTCGCGTATCAGCGTCAACGTATCGATACGCACAAAATGCCTGCTGGTCTGAAGGCTCCAACGGAGCTATCTTTCCTCACGCCGGCAGAGGCTCACCTCCTTGACCAGCAAGTGGTCAAATACGGAAAAGTCGTCGGGCTGGATAACGCACTGGCAGACGCTAAAAATCAATTCAAGGCCACCCAAGCAGAACTGCTGGCGGTGGAAGAAGGGATGGCCGCATTGCGTGCCAAGGGCGGCAACTTCAATAAATGGGGCACCACGAAGCCCTGGGTTGATCGCGTTCGTCCTGGTGCAAGTGCCTTAGAGACAGAGCTAACCACCTGGCACGGAACTAACAAATGGCGCGCCGCCGGTGAAGGTATTGGTATCGTTGCCACCGGACTAGCAGTCAACTATGCCGTTGACAAATTCATGCCGGATATCATGGGCATAGTCGGTGGGCAAGACTCTCATCTGTTCTCCAAGCAACAATATTACTTGGAAGGTCCGGCTATAGCAGCCGCATTGATTCTTCCGAGCAAGAGCTTGCCTAAGCGTTTATGTACAGTGGCCCTTGCTGTCGGAGCCGCCGAAGTTTGGAACCATGTGGCCCCAGGACCACCCAATGCAACCTACAGCCGTCTCATGCAACCTAACTGGGGTGATGCTGCCGGTATGAGCGCCGCTTGGATGCTGCCGTTTGGTAGCTGGAAGGGACGCGCAGTTGCCGTTGGCGGAGCTTGGTTAGGAGCACGCGGCTTGAATGCTCTTGATTCAGTTATAGATGTTCCAGGCATTGAAGATCATCACTTTGCTCAAGGCATGAACAGGGACGTTCAGAAAGCGCTTGAGGCCGGCAAATTGACCGAAAGCGGCTTCAAGGATGTCGTTTCGAAGAGTCACACTCTTGCCATGGAGAACGAAGGCGCCTTGCTCATGCAAATGAGCGACTTCATGAACGCTAAAAATCATGATCCGCTCTTCCACCTCTATGGAAGTTCAGCTCTGTACACCGCATATGGTGACCTTTCCATGTCGCGTGGAACGAAATTAGATCCAAACACTACAAACGATAAGGGTCGCATTTTGGCCGGTGAAAACTTTGATCTTGGTGGTCAGGCGACGGAATACTACCGCCAAGCCTTAACCAACCTGGTCGAAGGGCAAAACAACGCCAACCTCAACAAGCGACCATCTGAGTCACAAGCTATGGCCGAGTCTCAGAAGATGGTCGTCGAGCGGCTTGAGAAGATCTATGGTGCCCACAACATAGGCAATGTGCACGACAAAATCAAAGAGGCCTACAAGTTAGACGTCGACGCTGTCAATCACTTCCAAGTGTCCCTCAAGGAACAGGTAGATCGCCTACAGACAAAAGACAAAGCCTACGCTGCCAAAATGTGCCGCGACCTGGCAATCGTAAATCTGGCGATTGCCTCATTCAAGGTAGACAATAACGAAGGCGGCGGCGCCTCGATCATGTATCAAGAAGCGCTTGAATACCTGGCCAACGCCGAAAGAATCAAGGGTGATAATCCTGATTTGCCGCAATTGCGCAGAATAGCTGACTCACTGAAGGGCAGAGTACCGCAAGCCGTCCGGGCGCAAGAAGACAACAAGTTCAATGCTCCGTTTGGTCAAAAGTAAATTCGGTCTGAGGTGGTGAACTTTTTTCGGCGGCATTCGTTTATCAGTTCGTAACCCGAATTGAGCGTGAATGATGCTTGTCAGACCTCGTCTTAGTGCTTTCGTCTGTTTTCTGATAGTCCTTGCCGACATCGTCCTGGTGTCGGATGGTTTGTCGGCACCCATTCGTCAGTTTACGATTGCTTGTCTGGTGATTGTACCTCTGACCTTAAGACTTAAGGGTAGCGCTTTTGTACAGATATTTGTCTGCTGCATCGTGACAGCAGCCGCGGTATTGCACATCTCCAATATCGTTGAATCGAAGGCAAGAACAAATATTGTGAACTTGGCAGATGGCCGATCTCTGTTTCTATATGGCACTGTTTGCGATACGAAATTGAGCGCCTCTGGACTTACAACTCACCGCGTAGTGGATATTGTTCGTATCCTTGATCCGTCCGAAACGCAGTACCGCGGCAAGGTGCTGATGACTGTGAATGAGCGTTTCAACAGCTCAAACAGGGCAGCTAGTGGCGACAGAATTTTTCTGGATTGCTCGTTAGCTCCGCCGCGTAAGGCTAAGGTTCCTTGGGATTTTGACGAAAGCGCTTTCTTCGAGCGTATGGGTGTATCTGCACGGGTCACTCTTCATCCAGGTTCCACTGTTGCAATCATCCATAGTTCTTGCAAGTCAATGCTTTCCCCCGTTGATGAAGTCCGCCAACGCATCATGGCATTGCACCGTAAGGCATTAGGAAAGAAGGATGGTGACTTTCTTTCATCGATTGTCATCGGTAATCGCAATGTCTCTCTGGTTGAGGGCATCACTTCTTCCTTTCGAAACCTTGGGCTGTCTCACATGGTTGCCGCTTCCGGATTCAATCTCACGATTGTCGTTGGCGTCACGTGGGTCCTGCTGCGTGGATTGATTGGAAAGCCGGTAATGCTCAACGCGGCAGGCTTTATCACGCTCGTTTGCTACGTCGCCGTTGCCGGACTTTCCCCATCGGTGCAGCGAGCAGCTGCGATGTGTTCCACATTCTTAATTGCCAATTGCTTTTTGCGCAGCGCTTATCTACCTGCTGTTATTTCTCTAGCCCTTACCTTGACCTTGTTGGCCGATCCGTTCGCCATCAAAGACGTTGGGCTGCAGCTTTCCTACGCCGCAACTATTGGTCTGGTTGTCTGCGCAGAAGGTGTTACCTGCGTGCGAAACCGCTCAACAAATTTATTGCTCGGCAATATTTCAGAAACGGCGGCAACGATTTTGATTGCGCAGTCGAGCGTGTTGCCGCTTCAGCTACTGTACTTTTGGCAAATTGGCTTGCTTGCTTTACCGGCCAATATTTTGGTGGCGCCTTTCGTGCCAGTTCTGACAGTTGCCGGATTTGCTACGTCGGCATTGTCTTGCTTGGTTCCAGTTACCTTTGATGTGGCACTGGTGGCTGTTGATAGGGTAACTGGAGTTGTCATTTTGGCAATGCTATCTTTGGTCAACTGGCTCGATTCTTTCAAATGGAGCGTTCTTTCTATCGGACCGCCACCACTTTGGGCAATGCTTTCCTACTACGCTAGCCTTGGTTCTGTGCTTTATGCATTTGTCAGCACAGTTGATGACTCGGATGACAAACCGAGCCTCGGGCGTAAGCGCATATTTCAGATCAGCGCTGGCATTTGCTTGCTGCTTTCAATGTTCGCTATGTTTTGGAAAGGAAGACTGGAGCCATTGTCAATTGTGTGCGTAAGCGAGGGCGCTATTCTCATCGACAGCGAGAGAAATTGTTTGGTTGTCGCATCAAAAGATGCTTTACGCCTCCGCCGTGCAGTTGCCTATCTGGGCTGCCGTTCGATGTCAATTCGCGAGTTACCGGCAGGTCGGACGGCATCGTTTGAGTGGGAATCGGACCAGCATTGCGTTCGGGTCCGTAGCAGAATCAGCGGCGAATACCTTGTCTTTAAGGTCAGCAATGGTGCTGGCGGACCTGACCTCAAGGTAGGCGCAGGGACCGCGCTTGTGGCTTCTCCAACATCTATCCGCTTTTTGTCGGTGAACGGTCGCATCGTTACCAGGTCTATCACCAACGACTCGCTGATCCTGATCAATCAGCAAGGTGTTCGACCGCTGGCATTCGACACAACCGTTCCGCTTTGAATGCTTGGGTGAAGCCTGGGAGCTGGCGTCCCGGCGGCATTTTATGTGGCTTGCCTGGAGCGCCGCCGTCCCGGCGGCATTTGATTGCACTTGTGGTGGCAGCATCTTATGCGGCCTCACCTGAAAAGATCAAATGCCGGCGAGACGCCGGCGCTCCCAGGCTATTCTTCTTTTCGTCGGACGAACTGCTCGCAGGCATAGCCGGAAAATGCCACTACTAGTAGTGCCGTACCGATATCTTCAATTATTTCTTCTGTCCAAAATGATAGGTTCAAAAGATCTTTGGTCTGCATGTGAAGAGCGGCTGCAATTGGGTCCTTGCGAAACAGGGGAAGCCCCTGGTAATGATCCAATGCAATGGCGATGGCATAACAGTCAGCAGCTAAAAAGCATCCGATCAGAAGCATCTTTATCTTTCGCATCCGCCAGAAAAGGAACGAGCCAGCACTCAAACCGAAGATTGAAAGCAGGGGTAGGTAGTAAATTATCCATGGTGACTCCGGCGCCATTTGCGCTTGTTGGCCGACGCCGATGATCGTTCCGAATGCTCCGCTCTCAAAGCTGTGGTCAAGCAGTGAGCCGATTTCTTCGTGAATGGTGGCAACCTCATCTGCCGAGGCGATGAAGAAGACAGCGGCAATGATCAGCCACATCCAAGAGAACCGCAAGAGACCTGTTTTCCTTATTTCGGTATCGGCGAGAGACTGTAGGGGAGGGACTGCTTGTCCCCTCCATGAATCGGCGAGAGACTGTAGGGGAGGGGCTTGTCCCTTCCCGGTATCGGCGAGAGATTGTAGGGGAGGGGCTTGTCCCTTCCCGGTATCGGCGAGAGATTGTAGGGGAGGGGCTTGTCCCCTCCCGGTATCGGCGAGAGATTGTAGGGGAGGGGCTTGTCCCCTCCCGTTGCGAACCCGCTCAGCTAAGAAACTGCACACCGCCGCGGCACCAACGGACAACCATAAGACGGAGGCGAACCATGTCGGTACATTTGCCTCTCGAGTAAGATCGAACATTTTTTTGAACGGACCTTCATCAAGTCCATTTGTACAGGCATCCAACAAAACAATCAGAACCGTCAATATTGTCAGCGCCCCAGCGAGCCACTTCAAAAATGTTCTGGTTTCAGGTTGCAGGTTGGACAGCACCAGCGCGACTCCTTATGTTCACGACTGGCTCATCGTATCACTGGACGAGCAGAAGGTCGTGATGCGCCGCTATGGGATGGAAGTTTCCCCGCGCAATCTTCGAAATTAAATGCCGCTTGGTTCGTCGGGGATCGTTTTGGTGAAGGCAGCATCGTTGAGTCCAAGTACTCCGGAGTTGGCAGACCCTGACGTAACGTCTATGATGGCGCTCAACCCAGGGACTCGTATCGGCAAACCTCCGACTTCCGCCATCCCGGTACCGGTGGATAATTTGAACCCATTGCTGGTGCCTGTTCCAGAGCCCATGGTGACGATCGGCCCGCGCAGCTGGAACTCGAAAGCCATGCCACCACAGTAGTAGTTGGCGCGCGGTTGTTGAGGAAGGCTACCGCCGCCCTTTGGTGCGAACGTAGCTTGTTCGCCGTATGGGTTGACAGGTGTTGCTGCCGGGTAGCTTACCCCTGCGCCTAGTTTGGATAGCGTTCCGCCGCTGTTGAGGCGATTTCGCGCACCGCCCCAGCCGTTGCCGTTTCCACTACCGTTTTGGCAATCTCCTTCTGACGTACCGGAGTCGTCAGCAAGAAGGTCATCTTTGCCCAGTTCGTTCTGACCTCCCGGGAATTGGTATTTGACATCACCGACAGTCCATAGTTCCCCATTGGCATTATTAGGTCCCTTAAATCCCCATGGGTAGCCGACTCTATCCTTCTTTATTTCGCCGGTTCCGGCTCTTGCACTGCGTGGACCCTCGCCATTGTTGGCCAGTGGTACTTGTTTCGTCTTGCCGCTACCGCTGCCACCGCCGGACTTGGACCCGCCGCAGCCACTGACTCCGGGAGGCGATCCGGGAGTTATAACGATAAGTCCAAGGACTTTCTGGCCTTTCCCTTTTGCTTCGGCCGTAGCGGTACTGAAGGAGTAGCTGCTGCGTTCGCACCAATCGACCGGCGTGCCCGTGAGCGGCTGCCCACCATGCTTGCCTTTGCCAGGGTTATGACATTGCGAGCGAGCAACTGCAGACCAGGTGAGATTGCCCACCGTTTTGATCGCGTTGTACACCAGACCTAACGTTTGTCCTTCAGACACTGGAAGACCGGAGAAAGGTGAGGCAGGTATTGCAGTCGTAATGACGTTGCCACTAACGTCGAATTCCACCATTAGCACCTTGGGAGTGATCGTTGTACCAGAGTCATCGGGATTCGCCGTGGATTCTGACGGTTTAAAGGTTTTAAAGTCCTTCGGTGTCGTCGACCAGGACTTGTTGCTTGGCTCCCCGCTCGACGCGTTATCTGCTAGAAGCGCAGCTATGTTGGCTGCTGGTGTGGGATGCGGTGTGAACTTCGAACCGCCGACTTGATATGAACCATCGCTATTTTTTGAAAGACCATCGATAGTATATGTGTGTTGGTTTTCCACCAGATCGGCAGTTGTTTTCACAGCGCTCTCGGCATTTGCTTTGGCATTCGTCAGCATGGTGTTACCGGGCGCGCCCAGTAACCCCAGTTCGGCCGCGGCGAGTGTCTGGAACGCCGCTGACTGGGTGTTCTGCACCGCTGTCCAGTAGTTGCCCATGAAGGTACTGTCAATTTCTTTACCGCTGGTTGACCGCACCGTACCTGATTGGTCGACTGTTACTTCTGCTGCGTTAGGAGGCAGAAGGGTGCTGATTGGGGTGAGATTTGCAATAGCGTCGTAAGCCTTCAATCCAGTAGGTGTCCGCTGTAGAAGATCTTTCAATCGATCAGTGGAGTTGAGATTCATGATGCCGGTCACAATTGTGTCGTTCGATTTTTTGGTGCTGTCGCTGGCAATTGCTGGCTGAATCAAGTCGAATCGGATAGCGACAGGTGGTGGTGGTGCGCTGCCGCCAAGAGCATCATGCAAATTGATCGTCATAAGAGAGCTTACTTGCGCGATATTCGGGCGAGCATGTGCCGAGCGCAACCAATCGAACATGCCGCCGACAAACATGTCTGCTGCAGTGGGTGTGGCGTCTTCTCCACTGGGCGTGCCGATCGTGATTCCGTCAAGTAGTTTGGCCACACCATCTAATGGCCAATCACCGTCCTTTGCTTCTATCACCGCTCCGGTCTTGGTGCTCAGGTCACCATTTGTTATCAAATCGCGGACTGTGTTTATTCCGGGCACCATTCCATCAGGGAACGCGAGGGTCATTACACCGGGGGCAGAAGTATCAGGTGAACCACTGGGTTCTGCGCAGGCGATCGTTTTAAATGACTGCTGCGTTGTCGACTCGGCTTTTTCAAAGCTATGTTCGGCCTCTACTCGCACAGCGGAGCAAACGCGCTTATTGTCGTCCGGTCGAAATTGCCGTGCGTCAATCAATGCTGGTTGCGATGAGACGCCGGCGAAGTAAAAGTCTTTGCCGTGTGCTGGAATGTTGATGAATGCTTTGTAGAAGTCTCCGGATTTTTGATTGGAGTTTACTTGCGCCAGAGTTTCCTGGTTAGGTATTCGCGTCAGTGTGCTTCCGCCAGACTCAACATAACCGAGACTGCACTTGAATGAGTTCACTACGGGTTTGCCACCATTGGACATGGTGGTTAAGTTGGACATATAGACGCGCTTAGCAGTCGAAAACGGATTGATGAGCACGCCATCCATGTCGGTCCATGGCCCACTTTTGGGATCTGTGTCCTTGCTGCCGGCAATTTCTGCTGTCCCTGTTGGACCGGCCTCACTTTGGGCCAGGGCGTTCTTCAGGCACTCTGTGAGTAGTCGTGCCGACGCGTTGGCATTGTCCGCCTCCATTTCCGCTAACTTGACCATGGTCGGGCTGGCGATGCGATTTGCAATGATCAGGTCAAGGCGGGCCGTTCCGACGATAGTGTTGACGCTCGTCACAGGCAGCGGCCGTCCGTCCCCAGCTAGAGTCTTTTTACCAATCGGTGGATAGTCGGTGAGTGCAATAAAACCATAGTTGTTATCTCTGATGACGATGCGAGACAGATCCTGGACGGCCGCAAGCCCGGCAGATTCAACTGCAGTTAAATGTTGGTGGCTCGCTCCAAGAAACTGGTTATAGTCCAGAGCGAAAAGGATTACTGCAATGATGATGCCGACGGTGATGGCAGCTACCAAAACCATCACATTCCCGGAGCGTTTTCTCTTTCGAGCGTCAGCCCAGGAATTCCACTTGGCAGTGTTGCTCACTTTCATTTTGCCAACCTTATTTGTGCATCATCAGCGTCTGCGACCTCAAACACTTATTCCAACTTGGTTACCAAAGCAATGGTAATCAGGTGGCGCGAAAGGTGCGGTCATTCCTTAAGCACCTATAATATATGAGTTTATGTTAAGGTGGCTTGGCTGTCAAGGAAGTTGGACTAATGTCGACGTTGCTTCTGGACTCAGTAAGTGTTCCCGTTCACTTCCTTAATCTCATCGGCCGTGTAGTTGAAAGTGTACTGAACATCCAGGTATGGCAGCGTATAACCAGGTGGTAATGCGTGCGTCTTGACGGCGCTCATAACTGCCTTGATGGCCGCTTCGTCCGTGTCTGAGTCGCCGGAGGTTGTCGTTAATTTCAAAAAGGACAGCCGACCATCCTTTTTAATGCGAAACAAAATGCCCGCCTGCCGGGACTGCCCTCTCGGAGGCGCCCAACCCTGTTTAATCCGCCGATGTAGTTCCTTTATATAGACTGCCAGCGCGTTTGCCGCACCCTTGCCCCCTGCTGACGAACCGCCTGACTGAAACGAAGCTGCGGCCTCAATGGCGCCGTCAT
>JADYXS010000316.1 GCA_021772155.1 Candidatus Obscuribacter sp. | reverse complement strand
GTAAGGTCATCGTCACTGTTCCATCGCCACGCCACTACGGCTATCACGCGGGAGAGCCAATCTCCCTGGAGGTAATCGTTTTCGCTTTGAGCCCACAAGATACGCGTGAATTGTTCGCGCGCATCAATCAAGTGGTGCCTCGTCCTTAAGTTCACCCCTCAGCCTGAAAGAAAAAGTCGTTAGCGTCCGCGTGACCCACGGCTCATCTTCTAGCGTCCGCAGGGCACCACTCATGGTGCTCTGCGGCGCCGAATTTGGCTGACCTTCATTGCGCGCTTCAAGCGCGCCATTTGGAGATTTACAATGAAAAATGGATTCTCTTCGCTTTTGCGAAGTATCGCTATTGTCGCTGCGCTGGTCGGTTCTGCTTGGTTCGTATCAACGCAGTTCGCCGACAGCACCAGCTTCCTCACCACCTCGCTCAATCGAGTGACAGCGGCAATGTCGCCGCGCGCTGGTGTCAATGACCCTTTCGACGGCCCGCGCCTCTACAAGGAGGCCTTCGAAGCCTTCCGCGACTACCACAAGAGCCTGGCCGATGATGCCGTTCGCGCCAAGTGGGTGGCCGAGTGGGAACACAAGTTCGACAAGTCCGGCGAACTGAAGACGGAAGTCGGAACGGACGCTGCCATCGAGAAGATGATGGAGTCGCTCGGACAACGATTCGACTACTTCATGGGCGTGGAAGCGACCGAAGGCGAAGTGCAGCAAGTGGACGCATCGCTAGTCGGCATCGGCGTTACGCTCAAGCTGAATGATGCCGAAGGCCTGATCAAGGCCCTGTCGAAGAAGCCCGCGACGCGCGCTGAATTTGACGACGCGATGATCATCGGCAAAGGCCATGAGTTGTCCATCGAAGGCGCCATCGAAGGCGGTCCTTCGGACAACAAGCTCAAGGCCGGCGATGTAATCACGCACGTTGACGGCAAAGCGATCGCCGGGCTCAAGATGGCCGACGTGATCAAAAGCATTCGCGGCAAGGCCGGAACTGTGGTCGAACTGACCGTGGACCGCATCGTAAATGGCAAGACAACCTCTGTGGTTGTGAAAATCACACGCGCGGTGGTGAAGATCAAGGTCGTTCATACGAAGGACCTGGGCAACGGCATCAGCTACATCAAGCTCGACAACTTCATGTCCAAGAACGCCTTGGATGAAATGAAAGCCGCGCTACTTGCTGCCAGCAAGGGCAAAGGCGTCATTATCGATCTGCGCGGAAATCCGGGCGGCGAGTTGGGCGCGGTGATCAACATCACCTCCCACATCCTGTCGGAAGGCACGGTGCTCATCACTGAGCAGCGCGCACCGGCCGGCGCCATCGGCGAAACGCAGTACATCGCTGCGCGGGACTTCATGCTCCGCGTCACCGATGGCAACATCACGGCTGGGCCGCGGCCGACCGTTCTGCTGCCTGAGTCGATGCCGATAGTAGTCCTGGTGGACGGCGGTTCGGCAAGTGCCAGCGAAATTCTCGCCGGTGCCTTGAAGGCTCACAAACGCGCCCTGATCGTCGGCAAGCCGACGGTTGGTAAAGGCGTTGGACAGTCGGTGATTGACCTTTCATTCGGTCGTCGCCTGCACGTCACGAGCTTCGAATTCCTGCCCGGCGGCAAGCGCATGGATTGGATTGGCGTCATCCCTGATGTGGATGTCGACCAGGACAAGACAGGCGACAAGCAGCTGGACGAAGCGACAACTCGCATTCAAAAGATGATTGGCGATGAGGAAGCGGCAACGAAGAAGTCTGATGATCTGAAAAAGGGGAATCAGACGGAATTCGACAAGGAGCTTCAGAAGCGCAGCCAAAAGCGCAGCGAACGCCTCGGGCAGCTGAAGTAGTGCACGAAAGCACGGCGCTTGCTGCTAGTAACTAGCAAATGCGCCACCGGGGGACGAGCCTAAAACTCGCCCTCGGTTTTTTCTGATCGTTTCTACTATAGCTTTTGGTAAAAACTTGTTCCTCACCTACAGTTCAGTACAGTTCAGTGGCTTCGCTGAACGACAAGCGCCCTTGCTGCCTGCACTCGCATCAAATCAAGTCCGGCTACATTTCTTTTGGCGACGATGGCTTCACATTCATCAAAATCGCGCAACGCCGCTTCCGACCTGTTCGCATCGCGATTCAACTGTGCCCTTTGCCAGAGAGCGCGCGCGTACTCTGGACTTTCTGGTCCACAAGTCATGCGCAAGCGGGGCAAATTAACATAGTAAAGGCGCAGAACATTTTGCAGGCTGGCCAATTCGTCCTTCGTTGTTGCTTCATATAGTTTATCTAGATAAGCCTGGTAGGCATATGGCCAATCTTTCAATTGGTGAAAGTACCGTTGGTACTCGTTTACCAATGCTTCGGCAGCAGCTAACTCTCTGCGGGCGACCAGGTCAAGACATTGTCCAATTACACACCACATAAGTTCGCGTGGTGGCATAATTTTCTCCAACGCAAGAAGAATTTTCTCTTGCGAAGCGGGATGTTTCAAGTTCAGAGTCAAACCATAATCAACCAATTTCCTTACTGTCTCTGGGTCTGGGACGGCGCCTGGTTTCTCACTCAATGCGCTCACAGCGTTAACAAATTTGATGTAGGTAGACGGTTGCTTTGCCTGCAATGCTTGATCGGTCAAAGAAACAGTAGCCAATTGTGCCTGCGCCTTGTTCAGTGAGGCAAGATGTTCTGCCGAAGTTGCGATTGCCTCTTTGGTACTTAGCGTCATCAACATGGCGATAGATTCCACATATGGCGGGCCATCATCTCCGTAAGGCGAATCGGCAAGACTGGTGCAAGCTTGGACTCCGCAATTTTCAGCGTAAACGAGCCTCCCTTTCAATATGTATTCTCTGCAAAGAAGGGCATTTGCTCTACCGATATACAGCTGGTTCTCGCCTGCCCTGGCCATAGATAGCAGCTCGAGAAGCATCTTCTCCGGATGCTCACCTTGTTTTTTCAGATTCGTAGACAGCAACCAAAGCGCTGCCATCAGTTCGCTCGTCGACCTTGTTCGGCCCAAAACCAATGCTTTTCGAAGATAAGGCTCCGCACCAGGGGGATCGAACAGATCCGCGGCAGATTCGTAAGCGTCGAACAAAAAATGGTTGTCGGGGTGTGTTTTACTTTCCTCAACCAAGATCAGCTTCTTGTACAGCTTTCGTGCTTCTGTTTTACCTTCACCACTCTTGCTATCGTATAACCGCGACACCTGAGCCATACTCTGCCTAGATCCTTGCAAGAGGCCGTTTGCCGAATCTTCTGTTTCATGGTCCGCTATTTTCAATGCCGGACCAAGAACCCAAACAAATCCGCCGATCAGTGTGACTGCTACGGCAGAGGGGAGCACGTATCGCCAGTCCTTCTGAAGAGAGATATCTAAACCCTGCCTGGGGGTCGGCAGTGGCGTGCCCGGATCGTCCAGCAGATTACTTAAGGCCCGGCCAAAGTCTTTCGCTGATTGATACCGACGATTTGGATCTTTGCTAAGAGCCTTGCAAATGATCGATTCGTATCCTGATGGCACAATGGTAGACCCGCCCATCGGTGGAACGGGCATGGCTTCATGTTGCATCATCACGCTAAAGGCCGTCTCTCCGGAAAAGGGAGGGGTGCCCATAACGCATTCAAACAGCAAACAACCTAAGCCGTAAATGTCCGAACGATGATCGACATTTCCAGAAGTGCATTGCTCTGGGCTCATATATAGCGGTGTGCCCAGGGTTACGTTCGTTTGTGTGAGTTTCTGTGAGGCCGCCGAATCGAAACCGGACAGGCCGAAATCGAGAATTTTTGCCGTACCATCGGGCATCAGCATTATGTTGTCAGGCTTGATGTCTCGATGGATCACGCCCATCTCGTGGGCCGCCTGCAAACCGGCGCAGATCTGGATTCCAATTCCCGAACTTTCCTTCCAGCCCAGTTGCTTGCAGCTTAAGATTGTGCGCAATGTAGGCGCTTCAATCAGCTCCAGAACCATGAACGGAACTCCCTTCTCAACCCCGAATTGAAAGCACTGGCAAACGTTCTTGTGAACCAGAAGTGCCATTATCTGCGCTTCTCGGTGAAAACGAGCAAGAGACACAGCGTCTGTCGAGCTGAGAACTTTTAGGGCAACAAGGCGGTCTAGCCTCAGGTGTCTAGCTTTGTAGACTGTGCCCGAAGATCCGCACCCTAATGGCTCGATGATTTCAAAAGACTCACCGACTATTTGGCTGACGCCGCCAAAATTCTTATTTTGCTCATCCATAACCAACGACCAAAGGCCAGCAGGTTACCTTATACCCACAGACAGGTACAAGGCTCCAAACGCTGGCCGGTAAGCACGGACTGAGGTCAGACCAATGCCCACAGTCACAGACGATATCAGCTAACAACCAAGTTGTTTGAGCGCCTTATCGAGTTGTTGGATACGCGCCGAGACTGTGGAGGCGGCGCCGAAATCTTGTTCTTTGCTGACCTTTTCTAAATGCGACTCAAGCGCCATCTTCTTTTTGACGATCTTCTGCACATCAGTTTGCGCTTTAGAGAGCAAGACAGGGCCGTTCAGGCGCTCCGACTGCTTACCGTCAAAAAGCACCTCAATTTCTTTTTTCGTTTTCTTCTTCTGGATACTGTCATTAGCTGGCCCTAAACCTTCTAATGGACGAGAACAGGCCAATCCGGCTTTCTTTTTCTCCATTTCCATTTTTTCGTGCATAGCGGCAATATAGAAGTTTTGCGAGGCGCCACGTTGGTTGCGGACGAATTCACGAGCCTTGTTTAGGGGAGATTTGTCGTATGCGTTGTCGAGCTTGTCGAGCAACATAAAAGCGCCGAGCATGAAGGTTGGCATCAGCGGGCAAGCCATAGCGAAATAGTTCATCGCCACAGTCATTTTCGACTTTTCGTCAAAGTGCTTTCTGAGCGCTGTGTCCATCTCGCGCGAAAGGCACCGACTGTTCAGCAGGTCTAAGCCGCTTTCGCGCGCTGGTTTTTCAAGGAATCCATCGAAGGCTTTCATTCGTAGCCAATTGCCTATTGCCGCGCCGTCTTTTCGATAATGTACACGCCTGGAATGCGCCCGACGATGGGGAAACCACGAGTAACAACCATTGGCAACTGGCAAATCACCGCAGGTTGCCTCTTTAGCCGATCAGAAAATCTCTAATTGGCGCCACGGCCTGGGCTGCGGATTCGACCCAGAAAGGCGGCTCAATCTAAATGTTGTCTCAGGACGTTCAATGGCTATCCTGAACCCCCGCGCCTAGGCTTAAGGAAGTCGCTCTCCACGTGTACCAATGACGAAAAGCATCACGTGAAGCTGACAAAAACATGTTGTCAAAGTGGTATCAATTAGACTCGCTCTATATTGTGTCCAGCCGTTGTCAACGAGCAATGGCTTTCAGGCAGTGATCGTGCAAGAACCGGTAACCAAAACAAACCCGTTATTGACCCTGGAAGCTTGGTTTACCAGCGGCATCCGATTGATCGGCACGACCGTGTCTTTGCTATTTTTCACTGTGCGCCTGATTGTGATGGGACGCATTGATTGGCCGGAAGTTATGCGCCAATGCAACATGATCGGTATCAAGTCTTTCGCTGTCGTTGGGCTGACTGCTCTTTTTACCGGATTTGCAATGTCCTTGCAAATCGCCAGGGAATTAGTCTTATTCGGTGCTGATACCGCCATTGGTGGCGTTGTCGCTCTTGCGTTGATTCGTGAAATTGGTCCCATTACTGCCGGAGTCATGCTTGCCGGTCGCGTCGGTTCCGCAATTGCCGCCGAACTGACAAGCATGATGATCACTGACCAGATCGACGCTTTGCATGTAATGCGCGTGGACCCTGTGGAATTCCTCGTCGTGCCGCGCTATTTGGCCGGGATGTTCATGATGCCGGTCCTTTCGATTTACGCCATGGCAATCGGTCTGATTGCCGGGATCCAAATTGCAAACAGCGCCGCCAATGTACCGATGGCCACTTTCTTGGATTCGGTCAAGCAAACGATTCTCGATCGTGACTTCACCGTCCATTTCATCAGATCCTTTATCAATGCCACAATTGTCGTTATATTTTCCTGCGCAATTGGCCTTAGCACCCGCGGCGGCGCAGAAGACGTCGGCATTGCAACGACTCGCGCCATCGTGTGGACGATGACGATGATCTTCGTTTTCAATTACATAGTCACTTCACTAACC
>JADYXS010000315.1 GCA_021772155.1 Candidatus Obscuribacter sp. | reverse complement strand
TCTTTGGAATGTTTATCTAGATCCATTTTTTATGCCGACAGATTTAGCTATTCTACCTCTTGCGTTGCCTAACTTTGTCAGTATACCGATGGATGTTCCGGCGGTTAAGACCATCGACGGGACGCATGAACTGCAAGTGGTCGCTCAATTGCCTGGCATGACCGAAAAGGACGTGGACATCGAGGTGGGGACGGATGTTGTGACCATTAAAGGGCATCACAAGGAAGAATCAACTGATAAGTCCAAGTTTGCCACGATGGATCAGTCTTTTGTTCGGACGGTTCAGTTGCCATGCAAGGTAGATGGCGACAAAGTGAAAGCCACGCTAAAAGATGGCGTTCTGACGGTATCTTTGCCGAAGGCAGAACATGTAGCACAGAAGGCAAAATCGGGAGGCAATTAACTTTTCCAAGCGCCAAGCATTGCAAATACAGAGATTCATTTGAGCCGGGCCTCAAATTTGCATCCATTCGTTCACATGGCGCGCGGTTCTTCATCCGCATTATCCCGCCTGTGCCGCAGAAGCTTGGACGTAGCTTGCCATTCAATTTTTGCCGGTCCATCCGACGTTCCGCAAATGAAGCCTGGTGATGCAGCTTTCCGATTTAATGGGAGCTTTTATCATTTGGAGGCGTCATTTTGACGTACAATGCGCGGATCTGAATTAATCCAGCAGAGTGCAAGTCATGGCGTCTAGGAAGAAAATCAACAAGCAGGTCAACCTTGAGCGGGTAGCAATGCGCGTTCCACCGGCGATTAAGCAGAAGTTCGAACGGGCTGCTTATCTAAAAGGAGAGACTTTTAGCGGCTGGGCTAAGACCGTTCTGGCTGAAGCTGCTGACCGGCAAATTAGAGAGCATGAATTCTTCGAGATGGCAATTGCAGACCGGATCTCCTTCATGGAGGCGGTTTTGTCACCGCCCAAACCTACCAAGGTTGCCGTTGATGCTGCGAAACGTTATAAGAAAGTGCTTGGTTTGTAATTGCTGACGACGATCACGCTCAATCCAACCGAGCAGCTGGACGGCGATAAACACAGTCGCGCTGGCTTCTGCTGCTGCCACTTCGTCTCAATAATCTGAGCGTAGAGCGCGTTCTGCAGTTCCGTTTTTCGAAGCGTTGTTGATTCACTGCTACTGAATTTCTTCAGCGACTGCAGGCTCTTTGTGGCGAGCATTTTCGCTAATTCGAGTTTGCCTGTGTCTCTGTAAAGTCAGCAGGTGTCGAGTTAACTCAGTGGACTTAGTGCTGGCTGGATCAGTGATTTTCAACGTTCTCAAAATGATTTCTTCGCGATTTGGGAAATCGTTATGTGGCTCCCACAAGAGAAGCTCAGCCAAAACTTCAGGATTGCTGCTTTTCTCTGTCTGCTCACGAATGGACGAAGCTACAGAGTCTTCCATCTCCTTATCCGCGTGCCGTATAGCCAATCGCCAGACTTGTCCGACATGACGCACCCACACCGCCAATGTTTCTTTTCTCAGCGGACTTATCTGTTCAAGGCCACTTGCCGCCTTGGGGCAAAGCCCCCAGGCCTCCTTCTGGAATCCCAATTGATCGAGGTACCCAATGCAGTTCCCCAGGGCGAACACTGAATCCGGCCTTTCTGCCTTGCAGTCGCCGATTTGCCTTGCAGGCGATCTTAGCCAGCATCTCAACCCACAGTTCAGCTGCCTTGTAGGTCGCTACAGCCCCGCTCTCTTTTCACTGGCGCACTGCTAGCCGGAGTTATCGCGAGGCGGGACATAACGTTTGCTTCGCGGAAATTATTCTCTATGACAGGTCCCCAACGATGGCCAGCACATTACAGTATTGCGAGAACTGGATTTCAGCTTGCAGCCAGGCTGGACGCTTGGCTTCCGTCCTCCGAATATCGCATGGGTCGTGTGTTCCATAGCTTTTGCTCGCTCGAAATACATCTTAAGACACCTGAAGATTAAGCAAGGTTTACATCGCTGCATTGCAGATGGTGGCAGTGAATGGCCATGAACGACTATTGTATGATGGCGGAAGCCGCTAGGGTCGGGGAGATTCAAGTGAAAAAGGTCAGCCCAGAAATAGTTCAGGCGGCGGAACTTTCTCGATCGGCCATCCAATATATAAAATCCGGCCAGCGCGCGACCGCATACCTAAACCTAACCGCTTCCTTGGAGAGATTGTCTGGTGCAGATAGGACCAACGAATGGCTGTACCAATCTGCTTTGGCCAGATACCGCCTAGCGCTCATTGAGATGGGATGGAAGAAACTCGATTCGGCGCGTCATTTACTTGCTCAATCCTGCGAACTCCTGCTCGCACCAAAGAGAAAGACAAACAAGTTCAAAAGATTGCATTTGGCTTGCATCGTACAGCTTTACCGCATCTGCAACGAGCTGGATGAAAGACACGAGCTCATCAGCAACATGACGCAGCAGATAAAACTCCTGCGACCTAGGGCGAATGGTCCCAGTCGGTTCGTGTTGGGCCAAATGTTTCACGAGTTGGCATCGCAGCACTTTGATCTCGGACAATTTGAATCGGCAATCAAAGCTTCTCAACGAGCAAGAAAGTTGCTTGAAACGGATGATTCTGATTGGGGACGACTCGTTTATCTCAGCGATTCGTGGTATCTGGAAGCTTGCGCCCGGGATTGCCTTCAGCAGAATGTTCGAGCCAATCGAGCTCAGGAAAAGGCGGCGCAGATACTATTTTCGAGCGACGCTCCTATCCCCCTAGACCTCCAGGGCTATATCAATAGGCAAAGGAGCTCCGTCGGGCAGGATTTCCCCTCATTGAGGGAGAGGCCCCGATTCGATGATGCTCCCTGGAAACCGCATGAGCGAGCGCTTCAAGATACAGCGCTGCCTTTATCTGTATTCATAGACTGCCCAGCTGACACCCACGAGCAAATTTGGTTCGCTATTAGGACAGGATTCGATCGCTGGCGCATGGGCGCTCTGCAATTCTTCGAGTTTGTAGATAGCAAGGAAAATGCGGTCGTGCATTTCCGGCTTGTGAACCGGCAGGCAGACGCTACAACAAATGCCAACGATGATAACTTCGCCGTGGTTGACCACATCGAAGACCGCAGAATAATGACGATTACTGTTTGCTATCCGGTTCCGTCGGCATCTCCTTGGCCTTTTTCAGAATCAAAAATTGACGACGATATTCTTCCGGACGAATACACCTGGATACCATGGACGCCTCCCAGTAAAAAATGCCTGAGGAAGATCTCTCATTTAGTAGCACACGAAGCCGGGCATGCCCTCGGCCTCGGTCACTCACTCGGTGCCTTTAGCTTGATGTCCGGAACCAAGAAACATTATTCGGAAACGCCCAGCCGGAGAGACGCAAGGCGAGTCGTCCTGCGCTTCAACCGTCTAGCAAATGACAAGCAAAAAGAGGCACACACAAGGCATGCCCTTTTTAAATAGCTACGTACTTCAGATTATCTAGATGGTTCTTCTTCGCGCAGTACATAGCCTTCGCAGCCCAACTCAAGTTCGGTATCCGCGCCCACCAAGCGAGGAGCTTGGTCGTTAACATGTTTGAACAAAATTGCAACGGAATGGTCGCCTTCAAATGGTGGATGTCCAGTCAGGCAGTGATAAAGCACGCAGACCAAACAGTAGAGGTCTGTGCGTCCATCAACCGGCTGTCCCAGGC
>JADYXS010000314.1 GCA_021772155.1 Candidatus Obscuribacter sp. | reverse complement strand
TACTCTTGCCCGGGCGTGATCCAATCACCGTTCAGGCGCGTACCATTGGTCGAGCCTAAATCGCGAATTGTCCAACCATCCGTTACCTTACGAATCTCAGCGTGATTCCCTGACACTTCTGGAACCGGCAAGACCAGCCGTTTTTGAGTGCCCGGATTCGCTTTTCTGCCTATTTCAAGGACTTTGCCATCCTCGAGCTCGACGCGATAGGAATCAGTGGTGCCCGGATGGACGACGAGATAACCGTGAGAATCCATCTCTTAGTTGTTTACAGCCCGACAGACAAGCACGAGTTTTTACCCGTCGTCATTATAGCGGCAATTTCAGCGTACTACCTAGCTGCAAAAGCGAATGAAGAGTTCAATAGTAGATGATGTCGTCCCAGCAGTCGCCAACGGTTGCAAACATCGACGTGATGGGCTTGTCGGGGTTGGGCCATGCCCAGTCCGGGCGGCGCATGGGACCCACCCCTAAACAGAACGGGCGACACATGGCGTCGCCCGTTCTGAGGAACCGAACAAAACTGCTCTAGGAGTGAACCAATTTGGCCTTGGCCTGCTTGAGGACTTCCACCTTGTCAAGACGCTCCCATGGAAGGTCAAGATCAGTTCGACCAAAGTGACCATAGGCAGCAACCTTCTGGTAGAACTTGCCACCGGATAGCTTCGGCAGATTTCTCATGTCAAAGTTTGAGATGATCGCAGCCGGTCTAAGGTCGAATGTGGTCTTCACCAGTTCGCAAATCTCATCGTCGCTTATCTTACCGGTGCCGAAAGTCGTCACGTGTACGGATGTCGGGCGGGCAACGCCGATAGCATAGGCAAGCTGCACTTCGCAGCGAGTCGCAAGCCCAGCGGCAACAATGTTCTTGGCTACGTAGCGAGCAGCATAAGCAGCGCTGCGATCTACTTTAGTTGGATCTTTGCCGGAAAACGCGCCGCCACCATGACGAGCGTACCCGCCGTAGGTATCGACGATAATCTTCCGACCGGTCAACCCAGCATCACCTTGAGGTCCGCCGACGACGAAACGACCGGAGGGGTTAATCAGGTAGCGAGTATTTGCATCAGGCTTGATATCAAGATCTTTGAAAACAGGCTGAATAACGAACTTGTGCAAATCCGCAGCTATGCGTTTTTGAATTTTGTCGTTGTCCGTGTCGCCATCGATCTGCGGCTCATGCTGAGTGGAGATGAGAATGGAATCGACACGAATAGGCTTGTCGCCTTCGTATTCGATACTTACTTGAGTTTTACCGTCAGGACGTAAGTATTTGAGCATTCCGAGCTTGCGGACTTCGGACAACCGGCGAGCGATGCGGTGTGCAACGGAAATCGGCAATGGCATCAGTTCGGGAGTTTCGTTGCAAGCATAACCAAACATCATGCCCTGGTCGCCAGCACCAATTTCGTCCCACTCATCATTCTTAGAATCGCCGCCGCGGTTCTCCAGGGCTTTAGTCACGCCCTGAGCGATATCCGGGGATTGTTTGTTGATAGCGGTGATCACGCCGCAGGTGCGAGCGTCAAAGCCGCCGCCGCGCTCACCTTCATAACCAATTTCTGAAACCACGCGACGAACAAGGTCAGTTACGTCAACTTGAGCAGTTGTGGTGATTTCGCCGGAAACCAGCACCAGCCCAGTTGTGACCATACATTCGCAAGCCACACGTCCATGGGGATCTTGCTCAAGAATAGCGTCCAAGACTGCATCCGAGATTTGATCGCAAACCTTATCGGGATGTCCCTCAGTTACGGATTCGGACGTGAATAGATATCGATGGGTCACGCAACCACACTCCTATAAAAAGTGCCAGAACGACCGGGCTCAGCCTCAGTCGAATGGAAATCGTAGCAGTTTTTACCGGGCAAGACCTGTATAAGTAAACATCTTTAGGCTGTTTCGGAACACTGAGCGATTTACAGAATCTATAGGTGTAGGCGCGCCGCCCAGGAGTGCCGTAAATACCTGTGAGGGTCAACATCGCATGAATATTTTGCCTCTGTTCCCGGTCTCCAAAGAAGAAGCCCAGTGCTACCATAGATACGCTCCGGGATCCGGTGCTGCAACAAGAGCTTATGGCGAGGCGAACGTTCTAAAAATGGCAACTGCATACAGTCAAAAGAGCGACCGCGACTTAGTTTTGGCCTGTCAAAGAAGAGAGCCAGCGGCTTTTGAAGAGTTGGTAAAACGGCATCAACGCACGGTCTATGCCTTGCTTTACCAGTTAGCTCCAGATTGGCACGACACGTCGGACCTTGCCCAAGAGTGCTTTATACGTGTCTGGCGCTCAATTAATAATTTGCGCAATCCTGGAGCTTTCCGCTCATGGCTGACCCAGATAGTCACCAACCTTTTTTATGATGAGCTGAGAAAGCGCCCGCGTCGGGTGGCAACCATATCGATGGATGAGTCAATGGACGACGGCTCGGATGAGACTGCCGGGTCTGTCACGCGCGACATTGCCGACAACTCCGCTCCGCCCGATGAGAGAATCTTAAGCTCAGAACTCACTGGGGCCATTCGTGAAGCGATGACCAAGCTTCCGGAACAGTTCAGAACAGCCATCGTCTTGAGAGAGATAGAAGGATTGAGCTACGAAGAAATCGCGATTCTTACTAAAACTGAGATGGGAACTGTAAAATCCCGTATCGCGAGAGCTCGTACCAAGCTCCAGGAGCTGCTCCAGCCTTATCTATCCGGCAATTCGAGTGAGGTCGCCGACTGATGGTTCTTTCATGCATAGATTTTAAAGAGGATATCTCCTCCTTCCTGGATGGGGAGCTGGATGAGCACAAACAAAGCGCTCTGACATCCCATTTATCCGTTTGCTCGGATTGCACGCGGGATCAGAAAGAATATAAGAGCGTAGCCAGATTGCTCCAATCCTCAACGTCACTCACGCAGAACGCTGCGCCGGACATCTGGGCTTCGCTGTCCAGTAAGATGCCGGGCGTTTGCGAAGTGATCCAAGAAGACCTCTCCGCGTACTTGGACGGTGAGCTGATAGCTCCGGCCAAAGAAGGGGTCAATCAACACCTTGAGCAATGCTCCGTATGCCATGGCAAATTCCAAGAACTTAGCAACGTCACCAGACTGTTATCCACCGGGCTGCAATTGCCTGAGGTAATGGAAATTGATATCTGGGCCGGCATCAAGGCCAGACTTAATGAAGATTGCGTGCTAATTCGCAGCGAGCTTTCCTCGTTTATCGATCGCGAAGTTGCCACATTGCGGCATCGCTCAATCACTAACCACTTAACTGAATGCGCTGAGTGCAAGGGAGCATTTCAAAGACTGTCCGAAAGCGGCGAATTGCTGCGCAATCAATATCAACCAGAGATTGCGGACGACTTCGATTTGTGGCCAGCAATTCAAAGCAAAATGAATGTGCTACCGCTTGAGAGAAAGGACAAAGTGGCCGTCCGCTCGATAGCACCAATGCGTCGTTTGGCAGCCGTTGCCGCAGCAGTTGTAGCTGGAATCGGGATCACGATGTTCTACTTCTCTTCGACTCAAAGCGGTTCTTCTGGTTATGAGCCAATCACAGCGGAAGCCTATTTGATCGATCAATCGTTAGGTGAGCCGGCCGACGTTGCTGAAGCGGTTGTATATGAACATGCACGACAATAAACCTTTGCTGGCAGCTGCACTCGCCACACTGCTCTCGGGCAACCTGCCCGCTTTTGCCCAAGATCCTATCCAAAATAAATGCGTCGAGTGGAAGAAACTCAACTTGAACGCGCAGCAAACGCAGCAAATCAGTCAGCTAGACAACGATTGGCAAGCAAAATATTCGCGCATGCAACCACAGATTACGGATTTGCAAAAGAAGCTTGAACAGCTTTTGCCCAATCCGAAGTCCGATCCTTTGGAAATAATGTCAACGCAGCAAACCCTTGCTCGCTATCGAGAGAGTTTGCGCAATGAAGCAACGACAAACTATCTACGCAAGCGCGCGCTGCTCAATGAGACGCAGCAACATCAAGTAGAAGGCATGGTTCAGCAAATGGTGCTGGACAGACAGCGCGCAAACAGTCCAGTTCAAACTGAACAGTCACCTGGACTAATGAATATCGTGAATAAGATCAAATGGGCAATCGAGCCGCACTGAATTTTAGCAGCGGCCGCTAACATCTTGTAGCGGTGGCGCCATGCGCCACCGGGGCAGGGAGCAGGACGACGGCGGCGGGCGGCTCACGAGCCGCCCCTTCAGCAGGCGCACCCAGGTGGTGGCACAGCATGCGCTCTTTCACATAACGTTGGGTTGCAAGATATGCTTTTTATGGCCATATTCGCTCCCCGAGCGGAACATGGCATGCCGACAGGCGTCGGTTTCAATAGAACGCTTAAAGACCATGCTGGCTGTTATGAACATAATTCTCAAATCCATTCCCTGCATAGCACTATATCTGGTGGCAACACTTGCTCTTCCATTGGCCGCATCAGCCGATAGTAAATTATCTTACCCTTACGACAAGCTTAATTTAGACGGCAGACAAGCTGAGCAAATCAACGGATTGAACAACGAGTGGAAGAACCGTTACGGTGAATTGGAGCCACGCTTGCAAGTTGAGCAAAAGCGATTAGGAAATCTTCTAGCAACGCCAAAGTCAGACCCGCTGGAGATAACCGGCACTCAACAGCGCATCAATCAGCTGAAGGAACAGCTCAGCGAACAAGCAACGGCTAATTATCTGCGCAAACGACGGCTCCTGAACACGGAACAGCAGCGCCAATTAGAAGGTTTGCTACGCCGCATGGTTGCACAGCGCGGCAGAACAAAGTCTTAACTTCCCACGAACAGCAAAGGGGATTCGCACCACATATGG
>JADYXS010000313.1 GCA_021772155.1 Candidatus Obscuribacter sp. | reverse complement strand
CTTCTCGGTGGCTTGTCGTCGTCCATCGTAGCAATCGGCAGCTTGCCATTTTTGGAAAGCATGTTCGGCATTCTGACACCATTCCGTGTTGCAGAATTATCCGAGCCGGATCAGCCGCTGCTGCGCCAGTTAGAAGAAAAGGCGCCGGGCACTTATCAGCACAGCCTGGCAGTAGCAAACCTTGCGGAGGCCGGCGCAAAGGCAATAAAGGCTGACGTTAATCTTGTGCGTGCCGGCGCGATGTATCACGACATTGGCAAAATGGTTACACCGCGATTCTTTATTGAAAACCAGCTTGGAGACAAGAATCCTCACGACGAAATTTCTCCTGAGGAAAGTCGCGCAAAAGTTCTTGCGCACGTCACTAACGGTATCGAATTAGCACGCAAATACGGGCTACCCAGACAAGTCAAAGACTTCGTCCCTGAGCATCAAGGCACCACTGTGATGGCATATTTCTATCACAAAGCTTGTCAGCGCGATGGGTTCGAAAACGTGAAAGAATCAGATTATCGATACCCTGGTCCGAAGCCGCAGTGCAAAGAAACAGCGATTGTCATGCTTGCAGATGTATCGGAAGCTGTCACTCACAGCTTGAGAGAACCTACCACCGAAGAAGTTGAAACGGTAATGTCCAACGTCTTCAAAGCAAGATGGGACGATGGTCAATTCGATGAGTCTGGATTATCGGAAGAAGAGCTGGAAAAGGTCAAACAAGGTTTCGTTCGCGTCTGGCGGACACTGCATCACGATCGCCTGAAGTATCCTTCGACCACAACGGGCAAAATGCCTGTCCCACCAAGTCGCACTTCACAGCCTAGCTAGGTTTTCTTGCAACGGCGGACTTCAAACCATGCAAAAAGATGTGAATCGCAAGCATCGAAACGGCGATGCGCAATGCTTCGCAAATGAACAGCGCACTTGATGAACTGTCTGCCAAGGGAACTGTCATTCTCGTCCGAGATTATTGTGGAGCTGACTAAGAGGATTTGACGATGTCAGTTACACGAAATTTACTCAGCTTGCTCATTTTGGCGTCTGCCGTGATTCTTCCGGCCCGGACATGGGCTCAACCGTCGCCAAAAGCTGCCCAACCAATTGCAAAAGAATCTCTCGCTCGTTTGCAGTTCACGGAAGGAGTGGCAGGCTACAGCGATGATGTCACTAACAAGTATGGTTATGTCGATCAGCACGGACTCTGGGTAATCCAGCCTCGCTTTATCTATGGCGACAATTTTAGCGAAGGTCTGGCAGCGGTAGTGGTGCAAGATGGCAAGTCTGAAAACGGCAGACTTTGGGGTTTTATCGACAAGACTGGCAAGTTTGTGATCAATCCACAGTTCGATAATATTCCTTCGAAATTCTCAGAAGGTCGTGCTGCGATCGTTATTCGTCAAGAGCAGCAGGCACGCTGGCAGTTTATCGATCGATCAGGCAAAGTTGTTATTCCAGGAAACTTCCAGGATTGCGAACGGTTCAGCAACGGCTTGGCTCCGGTATGTATTCGAAAAGAAGGAAAAAGAATTTGGGGGTTCATCGACCTGCAGGGCAAGTTTAAAATTGGTCCTTGCTATTCAGAAGCGAAGCCGTTTCAAGAAGGGCTAGCGGCAGTGAGAATCGGCACCACATCAACTGAGCCTTTCGACTTGAGTGCCTCTAAGGTGCCACCAGGACTCTGGGGTTACATCGATCCAACAGGTGCATTCCTGATAACCCCTCAGTTTAGCGATGCCGGTAGCTTTTCAGAGGGGCTGGCTCCTGTTGAAGCGGGAGCGAACTGGCAGCAACATTCAGGCGCCGGCGGTCCCTGGTCGTCGTGGGGCAATGGTAAATGGGGATACATAAACACGAAGGGGGCTTTTGCAATCCAGCCGCGATGGATTGGTGCCAAAGAATTTAAAGACGGATATGCAATGGTTAGCCGGAAAGGAAGCGGTTTCCTCGAAAGTCGTGGAACCGAATACCATGACTTCATTGGCAAGGATGGTAAAACGTGGAACTTTCAGGACCCCTAGCGAGGCACCATCGCAGCGCGGGCTTTTGCATTGCTATCCATGCGAACATTCCACTTATGCAGGCGGCCTCTACAACCGTTTGCTTCCCTGACTGCATCAGTCAATCTCAAAACAGGCAGACATGCGCAATTCAGCCAGAATCAAATTCATAGCGGTGCTACTGCCGCTGCTGTTGTTGTATTGCGTGAAGTCGCAGCTAGCCTCAGTCGCTTACCAATGGAGACACAGCGAGGCCAAAGAAGGGTGGGTGTCAACACTACAAACGGACGTCACAGTGATCAATGACCATCACTTTTCGGTACAGGGCGGTGCTGTGGTCGTTAAAGCAGGAACAAACAACCTTTTCATTTCCACGCCAACCACAAACGGCCGCCTGCTGTGCAGGCTTGCCCCTGGTGTCCAGGCGCTGTTTGAGTCACGAAAAGGCAAGATAGTAATTGTCAATCTAAGCAACCGCTGTTGCGGAGCTGTTCTTCTCTATATGCCCGACGGGCGAACTGCAAAATTGATCAAGCCACTTGAGCAAAGCATCGTCATTGGCACGCTTGAGCAGACGTGGCAGCTAAGCGCAAAAGTAGCGCTGGAGCAATTTGACTTGCAAAATGCGTTGGACGAAACGGCGATAGCCAAGATAACGAGCATTGGCCAGGCACCATCGCACTAATTTCGCGAATTGCGCCAGATAAATACAACGAACCGAGCGCCTATGACAGCGGGATCGTCAAGAGTGGCCGATCGTGATATCGGCCCGGCGATAGAAGCTGATTACCGTGTGACCGTACTTGCGGCTGTCGTACCTGGTCAAATTCTCAACTGTTTCTGGCGGCGGCAACGATTGGGCGTGCTCCAGAGCCATGATTCCATCGGCCGCGAGCAACTCGCTCTTGGCTACCTCCCGCAGTAGCGTCTCTGCAATCTGGCTCTTATACGGTGGATCGGCAAATATCACATCCGCTTCATGCTTATTGAGATGGGCAAGTACTCTGCGGGCGTCGCCGCATATGACTTCTGTCTGCGCCTTATAGCCGAACTTCTCGCAGTTTTTCTCGATAGCCTGCAGCAGGTGCCGATCTTGATCGATAGCAATCAAAGACTGAGCGCCCCGGCTTAGAGCTTCCAAGCCCATCAAACCAGAGCCAGCACAAACGTCAACAAACCGGGAATCGGAGATCTTGTTACTGATTATGTTAAAGAATGCCTGTCGTATCTTCGACGAAGTAGGTCGAACTTCCGGTCCCTCAGGAGCGGCAATCACACGTCCTCTGCACTCCCCACCTGTTATTCGCACCGCAGAACCCATATCAGTAGTACCTTCGATGCATGGTAACATGAGGCACTGTAGTTTTTATGAATGGTTATGAACGCTCGAAGAATCGCACGAGAACTGGCGGTAATACTGCTGCCGCAGTTGCCCAAAGACAAAAGCAAGCTGGAGAGATTGGAGCTTAACAAGCTCGTTTCGAAGGCGGTGCTGATGCTTACGGACTATGCAAAGCAATGCCTTGGCGATGCCAACTCATTTGTTGTGAAAGCGCAACAGTTAGTGATCGAGCAAGAAATTGATCACCCGGACAACAAACACAAAGATGAGTTGCTACCGATTCAGTTCAACTCTGCCCAGTTGAAGGAACACCTCGACTTAATTGAACGAGCTTTGCACTTAACTGCCGAGGCGCTCGATGTTCCGCAAATGGAAGTGGAGTCCGGCGACAATGCCTACCTCTACTTGCTCGTTTCCACTTATATGGACAACCGCGACCAAATTGATGTGTTTATCAATAAAGTGAAGGTCAAATGGCGTGTCGAGCGTATGGTCAGCATTGACAGAGACATTCTTCGCCTTGCTTGCGCCGAAGCATTTTTCATTCCTGAAGTGCCGATCAACGTCTGCATCAGTGAAGCCGTCGAACTTTGTCACAGGTTCGCTGACGAGCGCGCGGCCAAGTTGATTAATGGTGTTCTTGGCGATCTCGGCGACGAGGCAAAAGAGTTCCGCAGAACCGGTGCATTCCGTCCCTCAAATGACGATGAACCGAAGCCAGCCAATCGAGTTTAGCGAGGCACCATGGAAGGCAGCGAACGCACCGGATGGTGGGGATCAACGCTCTCGAAGCTAAAGACCGCGCTTTCCCGCACCAAAAATGAATTAGTCGACGCCGTGATTGACGAAGTTGACCAAGACGAGGCCGTTTCCAGCGATCAGGCAAGCACCGGTCTGACAGCAGAAAGGGTGGTGGTGGCTAAACCGCCAAAGCCTCCGCGCGAAATCAATGATGACTATCTAGAAGACCTGGAAGAAAAGCTCATCAAAGCCGATCTTGGCGTTCCGACTTCAGAAAAAGTTGTCGAAGACCTGAGAAAGTCCGCCCGCAGTAAGGGCTGGACCTCCCACGATGTCGAAGCGTTCTTGAAAAAAGAGTTTCAGCAAATGCTCGCTGCCGCGCCGAGCTCCAAGTTGAACATCAACCCGGGCAAAATAAGCGTGATTTTGGTAGTCGGGGTAAACGGCACCGGCAAAACGACCAGCCTTGGCAAACTTTGCTGGCGGCTGAAGCAAGAAGGCAAGCGCGTTCTGCTGGCAGCCGGCGATACCTTTCGTGCGGCAGCCGAAACGCAATTGGAGATCTGGGCGCAACGCGCCGGTGTCGAGATTGTGCGCCTGCCTGATGGCTCCGATCCAGGAGCAGTAGTTTTTCAAGCTCTGCAAAGAGCGCGGGATGAAGCCTTTGACGTCCTTTTGATCGACACAGCCGGTCGCCTACACAACAAAGCCAACCTCATGGCTGAGTTGAAGAAGATCCGCTCGGTGATCGATAAACACGCAGCAGACCTGGAAGTGGAGTCACTGCTTGTGGTCGACGCTTCTATTGGTCAGAACGGTTTGCAGCAAGCAAAAGTGTTCATGGATTTCTGCCCTTTAACAGGTGTCATCCTGACGAAACTGGACGGCAGCGCTAAGGGCGGTATCGTATTCAGTATCGCCAGAGATTTGAAATTGCCGGTGAAGCTCATCGGTCTGGGCGAGAAGATCGAGGACCTTCGGGACTTTGAACCAGAACTTTTTGTTGAAGCCCTTTTTGACTAGATATATTGTGCAATTAGCCCACACAGCTTGCGCTGCCCCTATATCCTCCCGTTTCGGCCTATGGTCAATTGACATTTTTGTGAATCCAAGAGGAAGCTAGGCAGTTTGCATTGTCGTCCAAAAAATCCCGTCGATAGAGGCATTGCGCCGAATCGACAGTCGAGCAACATATGAGTTTTGTTGACAAATATGTAAATTGACCATAGGCCGCTTGGAGAAGGTGGTGCCATGATCGCCATCAAGGGGCAGCCAGTGGCACTGGAAAAGACAAGCTCAGCGGTAGCCGATGATGGCGTCATGCTATCATCGACTGCGGGATTACCCCAATTGTGGTGCCACCAACTTCCTTGCTAACGCTGGCTATAACGTGGGAATAGGACTAGCCTGCTTCGCAGTCTTCCTTGTGATGGCTGCATTAATGTATAGCCGGAGGATTTCGGCGTTACTGGCGCTGCCTATCATGGCCGTGGCCATCGCTCTGGTTGGGCAGATTCCGCCCGAGCGCATACTTACAGATGTAATTGCAAAGGGCTCAGTCAAGCTAGCCAATGCATATACAACAACTATATTTGGTGCCATCCTTGCCGAGCTTATAAACAAGCTGGGCATTGCCAAAGCACTGGTGCGCTGGGTGGCTGAATTTGCCGGTGACAGCCCCTTCCTCTTGGGTTTGTTCATGACTCTGGTAACAGGGCTTCTCTTCACCTCTCTCGGTGGTCTGGGTGCTGTGATTATGGTAGGCACAGTTGTTTTGCCGGTGATGCTGTCACTGGGAATTTCTCCTCTTACTGCCGGTGGGTTGTTTCTCTTTGGAATCTCACTGGGGGGCATGTTCAATCTGGCGAACTGGCAGCTGTATGTTGACGTCTTGAAAATTGATCAAAGCGCAATTGCATCATATGTGGTGCCATTTTCGGCTGTCCTTTCTGGCATCGTGCTGCTGTTTTTGACGTTCGAATTGAAAAGTTGGAGAAACATCAAATATCTGCTGGTCGGTCTGGGACTAATCAGTACCACGTTCGCCGGTCTCACGTGGATGCAGTCAAAAGCATTATCAACTGCTGAAGCAGCCGCTAAGGCAGCGCCGCAGCTGGCAGATCCCCTCTCAATCACAGTCACCGGGTACATGCTCGTTACGATGGTGATCTATGCAATTGCAAGGCACTTTCGTAAGGACAAATCATTGCCGGGAATAGCATTTCTGACGCCGGCTATTCCCCTGCTGTTGGTCCTACTTGGGCACTGGGATATCATTCCGGCGTTTATGACCGGTATCACTTTTGCTGTGCTGGCGACTTGGCAACGAGATTCAGTTAATACGCTTACCCGCTCAATTATCGAAGGCGCCGCAACTGTGGCACCGGCAGTGGTGCTAATGTTGGGAATAGGAATGCTGCTAGCTGCGGTGATGGATCCGACCGTTTCCGGAGCTATAGCCCCACTTCTTACCCAGATTGTTCCGACAAACCCACTTGGGTACATCATCGTTTTCACCATTCTTGCTCCGCTTGCCCTCTATCGTGGACCGCTGAGCCTTTGGGGTATGGGAAGCGGCATCGTCACGTTGATTCGCACTGCTACCACGCTCAGTGCCACAGCCATCATGGCGATGTTGATGTCCGTTGGACAGCTACAGGGCATTTGCGATCCAACCAATACGCACAACGTCTGGATCGCCACTTACCTGGGAACTGATACGCAAAGCCTCTTAAGAAAGACGCTGCCGTTCGCCTGGTTATCGGTGTTCTTCGGGCTGGTCCTGGCGGTTTCGCTAGGCTACGTGAGGTGACCGTGCAATTAACTCCAGACAAAATACGTTTAGTTAGAATAGGTATCGACGTTGGTGGCACCTTTACCCACGCGGTGGCTATCGATGCTGAGACGCTCGAGCTACTGGGACGATCAAAGGTGCCAACTTCACACCGGGCGGTCGAAGGCGTCGCTAAAGGCATTATCGACGCGCTCGACAAGCTCCTGACAGGAGCCGGTATTTCCGCAAACGAAGTGACCTTTATTGCACATAGCACCACACAGGCAACTAACGCTCTACTTGAAGGTGACGTTGCACCGGTCGGAATTGTCGGCATGGGCAAAGCGGCCAGCGCGTTTCTTGCTCGCATGGGCACTGACGTTCCGGCAATAGAATTAGCACCGGGCAAATATTTGAAGACGTTTTTCGAGTTCCTCGATACAACAAAAAAACCAGACGAACAAGCCGTACGTGCCGTCATCTCGCGGCTCGTTGAGAAAGGGGCAAAAGCAATCGCCGTAAGCGAAGCTTTCTCAGTTGATCAACCGGAAAATGAAGAATCGGTTTTGGCGATCGCGCGCAGCATGGGATTGCCAGCCACCAGCGGTTCGGAAGTGAGCAAGTTGTACGGGTTAAAAGTAAGAACCAGAACAGCCGTCATCAACGCAGCCATGCTGCCCAAGATGATCGAAACAGCCAACATGACGGAATCAAGCGTCCGCTCCGCGGGCATTAGCTCACCGATCATGATTATGCGCTCGGACGGCGGCGTCATGGACATCGAAGCGATGCGCAGTCGTCCGATTCTAACGATGCTCTCTGGACCAGCAGCTGGAGTGGCTGCGGCCATGATGTATCTGAACATCTCTGACGGCATCTTCTTGGAAGTCGGAGGCACAAGCACGGACATTTCGGTGATTCGCAACGGAAAGGCCCTTGTTAAAGGGGCTGAAATTGGCGGACACCGCGTCTACATGCGCACGCTGGATGTAAAAACCTTAGGCGTCGCCGGCGGCTCTATGTATCGCGTCAGCGGCAAGGAAATCATTGACGTTGGACCGCGAAGCGCTCACATAGCCGGTCTTGGCTATGTGTCATTTCATGCACCGCTGGACAATTTGACGTTTCGGAAAGTTCAACCGCAACCATCCGACCCAAACGATTATTTGGCTATAGCGGAAAACACCGGCGAAGCCATCGTCTGCTTGACGCCAACTTGTGCTGCTAACTTTCTTGGCATGGTGCCAGTCGGCGATTGCGCGGCAGGCAATCTACCGGCTATCGAGAAAGCCTTCGGCGCTCTTTCTAAGGAAATGGCTGCCGAACCAAAGGCTCTGGCGCAGACCGCCCTTAGGTTGGCTTACCAGAAATGCCTACCGGTGCTGCGTCAATTCATCGCCGATTACAAACTCGACGTGCACACCCTTACCCTTGTAGGCGGCGGCGGCGGCGCGGCAGCTCTGGTACCGTTCATCGCAAAAGAGATGGGTATGGAACATGCCATCGCCGAAAACGCTGATGTCATCTCTGCTATCGGCGTGGCATTAGCACTGGTTCGAGAAACTGTGGAGCGGAACATCGTCCAGCCGAAAGCCGATGATATTCTGCGAATTCGCGAAGAAGCTTTCAACGCAGTAGAGAAAATGGGAGCAGACCCAGCTTCAATTGAAATTCACGTAGAAGTTGATCCCCGGGCGAACATAGTCCGCGCCACGGCATTCGGTGCTGCCGGCTTGCAAAAAGATCGAGCGGCCAAACAAACCTTGACCGAGTTAGAGCGCGTTGAACTGGCCGCTAAGTCCATGCGAGTCGGTGCATTGGATATAAAAGTCCTGGCTAAGACATCGTTTTTCGAAGTATTCGCTTCAGAAACAGTAGACAAGAAATTCTTCGGACTATTCAACACCAAGCATCAATCGCTTCGTACGATGGACGACAAAGGAATTATCCGCCTGCAAACAAGAAACGGGATCGTAAAACGAACAACAGCTGCAGAAGCCGATCGAGCAATCATGGAACTGGCTGAAGAACATGCGCGTTACGGCGATGCCGGCAAGATCATTCCGGATATCATGTTGCTGTCCGGTCCGCGCATCGTTGATTTAAGCGGAGTGCCGGAAGCCGCTCAAATTGCCACGCTGGCACGGGCAGAGTTAGCTTCAGTTGCGCCTGATGCAACAACAATAGTCATAGCCAGCATGGAATGATGATGACGCCGCTACCGCCAAAGTTTTTTGAAGGCATCAAGCTGTTCAACCAAGAAGAGTTTTATGACTGCCACGAAGTTTTGGAAGATGTATGGAAAGATCAACTAAACCCGGAAAAGCAGCTTACTCAAGGAATCATCCAGGTCGCCGTAGCGCTCTATCATTCGCGCAGAGACAATTTTGTCGGCGCAGAAAAGCTCTTGGTTCGGGGTGAGGCGCGCATTCGACAGTCGCTCGAAATAGCCACACCAATTGATGTAGCCTCATTGCTTTCACACGTCGGGCAAGCACTGCATTCGGTGCAACGCAAAGAACTTCCGGCCAATTTCTCAATCAAGAATAAGAACTAATTGCCGTTGGCCCGGTAGGACGAGATCATCTTCAACAGTGTGTTCCCTATGTCTCGTCCGCCTTTCGGCACATACCCAAGAAAGCGATTCACATATTTTTCCGCTTTATCTAACTGTCCCAACTTAATATAGGCCTGCGCCGAAAGCAGGCAGACATTAGGGTGTTGCAGGCACATTGCATCATTGTCAGGCAAATCGCCGAGCAATTCGAGAACCCTTTCGGCATGTTGACGGACGCCCGCGTCAATAGGGTCAGTCGTGGCAGGGGAGCCGAGCAGCTCGGGCGCATAGCTATTAGCAAGAGCAAAGGCCGTCATGCGATCCAAGGGATTAATAAGAAAGCTTTGCTCCAACTCCTTTCGCCCCTCTTCACGCCTATTCAACGTAACCAGACTGTTCCCGTGAAGCAACAACATTTTGGCATTTTTCGGTTCTAGAACTAAGCCCTTTTTAAACAATACTTCGGCAACAGGAACATTTTTCATTTCACTGCAAATTTCTCCAAGCAGCCTATAAGCACCCACGTTAGGATAAATTTCTTGCGATTTGAAGGCCCATTTCAATGCACTGTCGGACGCGGAATTATTGCGTGCAGCCTGAGCGATCGCCATCATCGCAAGAGCCTGTTGTTCCTTGCTCATGATTCCCAAATCTAAGTGTTTCCAAGGATCACGAGACAGAGCAATCAGCATCATGGAATTCTCTTCCATGAATAACTTGTCTTCGTACGACCGTCCAACATCGAATTCCAATCGATTATGATCGTCGGTATTGAGGAAGTTTGCCATCAGGTTCCGCAAGCCTTGCGAAGAAACAGTGAGGCGGCCAAGCACGTCGCTTGGAGCATCTATGCCAACACGATGCAGCTCTTTCTTCCGCACCGGATTGGAATCAATCGCCTCTTGCATCTTTGCAAAATCAAATACCAATGGCTTGGCGCTGGCCAGCAATACCAAATTGCCCTGCTTCGGAGTGAATGCCACAGTGTACTCAAATTCACTATTGAGCGCTGCAATAACACCACACAGGCTATCAGGCGGCACTTCCGCCGTTTGCATCCAGACCGAAAGCACTCCATCGGCCTTCAGTCGATTCTTGCAAATGCCAAAAAACTCTTTGGTGAACAAATTGCACACGCCCGATTGCCATGGATTCGACGGCTCCGAGACGATCATGTCGTACTTCTTGTCGGTGGCAAGCAAAAAATTTCGACCATCGTTGTAATTCAGGTGGACGCGATTATCGCTCTCCGGCTTGAGGTTCATGTGTTTAAAAAATCTGGATGCCTCGATTACCTTCGGTTCAAGTTCTACTGCGTCAATTGAGGAGACAGGAAACAGCGTGGCAATGCCAACAGTTTGCCCACATCCCCAGCCAACAATGGCAATGTCCTTAGCATCGGGTTTGAGCAAAAGTGGAATTGCAGAAAGAAGCGCCTGTACCGGCGCATCTCTATCGTCTGAAGCATCGATGTGCCCGTTGGTAATCAATGAACTGACTTTGGAAATCTTGTGATACATCACGCCGACGTTCGAACAAGTGCCATCGGCCCAGAATTTGACGTCGCATTGATCGTGTAAGGTCTTCCGCCACTCGTCAAACGACTTGAGTTGGTAATGGCCCAACCCAAGCCATCTTCTCGATCCTTGAGCGTTCAGCATCACATTGCGATCCCAGACCTCAGATGACAGCATTAGCACCGACATCACCGCGATGGTAAGTAGCGTGCAAGTTACCTGCAATTGCAAACTGAATCGACCGGTGCCCCAGAGAAGAAGCAAACCCAGCGCGGTATTAACAATCGCGCCCAGAATCAATGTTCGTTCAGCACCAAGAAGCGGTAAGCAGACGAAGCCGGCAAGAAACGCACCGATGATCGCACCGAGCGTGTTAGAGGAATAGAGAAATCCGACCGATCGCCCAACTCTTGAAACGTCGGTCGTACATGCTTTAACAACTGCCGGAAATATTGCGCCCAAACAGACAGTGATCGGCGCCAAAACGGAGCCGGCCAGAAAGAAACGAACCAACATTGTGGTCTCAGGATCTCGAACAATGAGGTTGCTCACGAGCAAATTAAGATACGGAATCTGGTTGAACAACCGCATACTCACAAGGGTTAGCGCACCGATGATCAACTGGAGCAACGCGAACCACAACAACGGTTCCTTCGCGCGGTCAATAAAGCGCGAGCAAACAAAGCTGCCGATGAAGATGCCAATGAGAAACGCAGCAAGCATGATCGTAAATGCATAGGTACTGGATCCGACGACCATAAGCAAAGTTCGAGTCCAACACACTTCGTAAATCATCGCTATGGCACCGGAGGCAGCGAAGACTAAGGCAGCCAGTTTAACGTTTCGAGAAAGTGGTTGATGCTCGGAGGTAGGCTCATCTGCCGGCGACGCAATGGCCGATACACTTTGGGACTTCGGCGTAATCAACCGCGACATTACCAGAACTGCCCCGAGCAGTAACATATTTACCGCAGAACCAATTCCCAACGTGGCATTCAAGCCGAAAGTCGGGAGAATGAAGAACCCAGTGCCCACCGCCCCGGCAACAGCACCTAAGGTATTGATCGAATAGAGCGTACCGACTCGGCTGCCTATCGACTCCACGCCATTGGCTATGAAGCGCGCCAAAAGCGGTAGAGTTGCCCCCATGCAAGTTGTCGGAACAATGAGAATGCACGCAGTGCAGGCAAATCGCAGCAAACTGAGTTCCACCAGCGAAGCGTGAGTTGCTTGCCAGACGGCCTTGTAAACAGGCGTGGCCATTGCAAACATCCCTGGCGTCAGGATTGCCCAAATGCCAATTACGGCTTCCAATGCTCCATACCAGAGCAACGGGCGCTTCACTTTGTCGCAGTACCGTCCGGCGATGAACGATCCCAGAGCCAATCCGCCCATAAAAATTGCCAGAACTGTCGATGTGGCGAATGTGGTTGCGCCAAACACTAGCACCAGCATCCGAGTCCAAACTACCTGGTAAATCAGGCTGCTGAAGCCCGAGGCAAGGAACAACACCATAATGGCGGCGAAAGTAAGCAGGCCCGCCCAGTTATGGGCGGCGGCGCCTTTGGACGTGCCACCACTTTCACTCTTGATGTTTTTACGACGTGACTTCTTAGACATTCACACACCCAGAACTATTGTCGCCTGTTCGAAAAAACCTAGCAACGCGTGATCTGCTCAAGGTAAACTAATGAAAGAAAGATTCTTTGCGCACCATATAGTCGTCAAGTGAAACAAAGTCCAACCATTCTTATCGTCGATGACGAGCAGATAAACACAATACAAGTCGCTGAGCTCCTGAAGCAAAGTGGATATACGGTTGCCACTGCCAGCGACGGATTCAAGGCACTGGCTGCTTGCAAAGTTCGCATACCGGACCTGATTTTGCTCGACCTGTATATGCCTTTGATGAGCGGTGTTGACGTGTTCAACCGACTGAGAACGGAAGAAAAGACACGGCACATTCCTGTCATCTTTCTGAAGAAGAAAGAGGAGCCGTCGCCCCAGCTTGACAAACAGGCTCTGGAAGACAATCCGATGTTGACAAAGCCCGTTGAGCCACAGGACGCAATTGCACTGGTTAAAACCATTCTGCGCGAGAAATTTCTCCGCGATGAACTGCGTAAAAAAGATGGACAGCTCAAAGAATTAGCGCTGGTGGATTCTCTCACGTCGTTCCGCAACCATCGATTCCTGATGGAATTTTTGAAAACGGAACTGGCTCAGTGTCATCGCTATCAGACCCCGCTCTCAGTAGTTGTGGTCGAGCCAGACCAGGTGAAGGAAATTCAGAAAGCACACGGTGCCAAGGGCACCGATTCGCTGCTGCTGCAACTGGCAGTGATTCTCTCGCGGCACAATCGGCGTTCTGATGTGCTTGCACGCTCTGCAAACGCCGAGTTTACGATGGTGCTAACCCATACGGACAAGGTCGGCGCAGTGGAAGTAGCGGAGCGCTTACGTACCGCGATTGAGCAGAGCACCTTCACTCTTTCCGATGCGGAAACGCGAATCACGGTGAGCATAGGTGTCAGCCAATTTGCTCCAGAAATGGACGTGGAAGGCTCGACCTTAATGTCTCACGCCAGAGCTGCCTTGTCACAAGCGCGCTCGAGCGGTGGGAATATGACGTTAATTGCCGAGTGACTTTGACGCCTTCCCGGGTCATGGTAATATATCTGCTGGAGCGGGGCGTAGCGCAGCTTGGTAGCGTGTCCGTTTCGGGTGCGGAAGGCCGGAGGTTCAAATCCTCTCGCCCCGATTTTTTTCTGAAAAAAAGCCAAACCACAAAATGCTTGCATACTTAAGTGGCACACTTCAAACCCGAGAAGTTTCTGGTGGTCCGGCAGATAAAATAGTCATAGATGTGTCGGGTGTCGGCTTCGAGCTCACCGTGCCTTCGCGGACGGCCATGTCTTGCGGCGAAGTGGGCGCAACCGTCACGGTCTACACGTCCCTGAGCATTCGTGAAACTGAGTGGACGATCTTTGGCTTCAGCAGCAAAGAAGAACGCGAAATGTTTTCTTTATTGCAATCAGTATCGGGTGTCGGACCCAAATCCGCACTGGCACTCGTTGGAACGCTGGGAACGAATCAAATTGCAGAAGCTATTTTGAACGACGATCAAAAAATGCTTGCACAGGCGCCGGGCGTAGGAACGAAAGTTGCCCAGCGCATCATCTTAGAATTAAAGAGCAAAGTCCAAGACTGGCAAGGTAATCGTGGAATGGCTTCTATCGCCGTTCTTGGTCGCAACCAGTTTATTGAAGAAGCGCGAACCATTCTGGAAGGGCTTGGCTACACGCCGACTGAAATTAGCCATGCTTTTAAGAAAGCGCAAGAAGATTCGGTTGGCGAAGATGTTGAAATACTTGTGCGCCATAGCCTCAAGGTTCTCGGCGCGGCGGGGCGTTGATGGGCGCGGAACCGATCAAGATTGGCAGAATAGTTCGCCCGGCGATTCTGGAAGTGACCCTTTTCCTTTTAGGCATGCTTTTTGTGCGACGGGAAATCTGGCAACTTCATGCCTCAACTTTTGCCATCGTCTATTGGCAACAAGGACTGCTGATTCCGTTGATTGCTCTGGATGGCGCCATGACAGGCGCCTTTTCGTCCCGAACACGAAACGTCGAGAATGCTCCGGCATATAAAGGAATGCTGCGCTGGGGAACACCAGTCTTCTTTTTCCTTTATGTAGGTTGCGCTGCGCTTTCCGAGCGGTTGGCAATTGGCGTTTTCCCAACAGCGATCAACGAATACGTCCGAAACCTGGGTGTTGTGATCGTGATTGCCGGACTCTACTTGCGCCTGTGGGCTTACCGGACCCGACCGATACAGCTGATTGCCGAGAATACAGAGGAAGCCAACCTGGCAAAACCCGCTGATGAGGCCGTATTGACGGCAGCACCGGCAATTGAAGTATCGGCTGCCGACCGTGAAGCGGCAGAACTGGCTGCCGATGCCAAAAACTTCAGCGAAATCGTTCCTTCCGGTCCGCACAAGCTCCTGCGACACCCAGATGCTGCCGGCAAATTGCTTGCGCTTTGCGGAATACCGTTGGTATTCAACAGCTGGTTACCGCTGCTGGCGCTGCCTGGAATCATCATATTGTTGAAATGGTATATCAGTGATCAAGAAGCATTTCGCATTAGTCAGCTCGGTGAGCCATATTTAGACTATCGCAAAAGAACCTGGAACCTCATTCCCTACCTGTATTGAAGCGATCGTGGCTCTGGCTGAGCCAAAGCTAATTTACCAATTGGCTTGCCAAGTAGTGCATTCTCTTGGAATGCAATTATGATGTCGTTACAAGCTAAAACTTGAGCGAATGAAACAAAAGCGAGCGTTGCGTTATCGCACGACGGCGTACGTCAAGCGGGGAGGAACAAACATGACCAATGAGACCTTAACGAGCGATGAGAAACAGTGCCTTCAGATGTGGTTCAGACAGGCAATCGTTGAAGTCGAGAGAAAAGAGGCCTGCGCCAGTATTGCGCGTTTTTACAATGGCGATTCGAAGACTAGAGAAGCGCATACATCTCACGTAGTCACCCGCCGCTCACCCCGCACTCGTAGCGCCCGCGCACACGAACTCGCCTAATAACTATTCAAACTAAGAAGAAGAAGATGCGCTTGTCCCGGCAAGCGCATTTTTATTGGAGCTCGCGCACATTGTTCCTGGCGGTGCTGGTAGGGGAGGGGCTTGCCCCTGCCGTTTGGTGCCCCTGCTGAACTAATTCGATTGAAGTGTTGGCGACCAGACATTCGACGGGAGCCGAAAGGTAGGGCAACTCGGCATTGCAAGCAATGCACGCGCCACGGTCAGCCCCCCTACCAGCCACAGCGCCGGTATATACATCAGCCATCCCGCGCATATCGCAAACCGGATTATTGAACCTTTTCATGCGACCTGACGTTAGCCTCAAAGAGATACAATATGGATAGTCAGATCGATTTCACGCGCATCTAACTCGCGTAGAAGTTGATTCCCGCTTGAGGAGCCTGAGATGAGCCCGCGTCCTTACGTGCCGCTGCATTTGCATACTGAATACAGCCTCCTTGACGGCGCCACCATGATCAAGGACCTGGTCAAGAAAGCAAAAGCCGAAAACATGCCCGCAGTTGCCATCACCGATCATGGTGTCATGTACGGTGCCGTTGAATTGACGAAGGAATGTCAGAAGGTAGGCGGCATTAAGCCAATCATCGGGCTTGAGTCGTACATCATTGATGGCGATATCACTGACAAAAAAACGAAAGTACCGCTCTACCATTTGACAGTGCTGGCGCAGAATTTAACCGGATACCGAAACTTAATCAAGCTTTGCTCGAGAGCTCAGCTAAATGGTTTCTACTACAAGCCGCGATGCAATAAAGAAATGCTCCAAGAGCATGGTGAGGGGCTTATCGTCCTTTCCGGTTGCCTGGGCGCAGAACTTTCTCAGCTCTTGTTGAAAGACGATTTCGAAAAGGCACGTGAAGTTGCGGCCTGGTACAAGTCCGTCTTTAAAGAAAACTATTACATCGAAGTTCAAGATCACGGTTATCCGGAAGATCGCAAAGTAAATCAAGCACTGATAAAAATCTCACGGGATCTCGGGATCAAACTCTGCGCCACCAACGACAGCCACTTCACGAACAAAGCCGACGCTGTGGCTCATGACGCCTTGCTCTGCATTCAGATGGGCAAGAATGTAACAGATGCCAACCGCATGAAATTCAGCGGCTGGGAGTACGTAAAAAACGGCGACGAAATGTCCTATCTGTTTCGCGATCACCTCGACAACGAATACGTCGAAGAAGCGATGAAGAGCACGCTTGAGATTGCCGACAAGATAGAAATGATCAAGCTTGCAGGCAATCCACGCTTGCCGGTGTTTCCTGTCCCGCAAGGACATAGCGCTGAAAGCTACACCGATTACCTTGTCTGGGAAGGCATCAAATCAAAGTATCCGGAAATCACTCCGGAAATTGAGCACCGCGCGCGGCATGAGCTCAAAGTTATCGAAGACATGAACTTCTCTTCGTACTTTCTAATCGTTTCAGATTTTATAAACTACGCAAGAAAAAATGGAATTCCTGTGGGTCCCGGTCGAGGGTCCGCGGCCGGAAGCTTGATTGCCTATGCACTCGGTATCACAGACGTCGACCCAATCCGCTACAACCTACTCTTCGAGCGATTCTTGAACCCAGAGCGAAAATCCATGCCGGACATCGACACGGATTTTTGCATCGAGCGTCGCGATCAAGTAATCAAATATTGTGCCGATAAGTACGGGCAGGACAAAGTAGCTCAGATCATCACCTTCAACCGCATGACCTCGAAAGCAGTGCTCAAGGACGTTGCTCGCGTTCTTGAGTTTCCGTTTGCGGAATCGAATAAATTGGCAAAAATGGTGCCGGTTGTTCGTGGAAAACCAACACCTCTCAGCGAGATGGTCGATGAACACCCGGAGTTCAAGAAGGTCTATGCCACTAATGATGAAGCAAGGCAAGTAATCGATCTTGCCCGTAGATTGGAAGGATGTAACAAATCCTTCGGGATGCACGCAGCCGGCGTAGTCATCGGCGACGTCCCTCTGCAAGAGTTGATACCACTGCAGAAGAATGGCGACGGAACCGTGATCGCCCAATATTATATGGAAGACGTCGCCTACGTCGGCCTGGTCAAAATGGACTTTCTCGGACTGCGCAACCTGACAATGATCGACCGAGCGGTCCACATCATTAAGGCCACACGTGGACTGACTATCGACCCAAACAACCTTCCGCTCGATGACAAGTTGACCTATCAAACAATTAGCAATGGCGATCTAGCCGGAATTTTCCAGCTAGAAACTTCCGCCGGGATGCGCCAGGTGGCGCGCGATATGAAGCCATCGAACATGGAGGACATCTCGGCGTTAATCGCGCTCTATCGTCCAGGTCCACTCGATTCCGGAATGATCGAAAAGTTTATCGATTGCAAAAACGGCAAAACATCGATCACTTACATGACACCCAAACTTGAGCCGATCCTCAAAGATACTTATGGGCAAATTGTATATCAAGAGCAGATCATGCAGATCGCTCAATCTCTTGGTGGATACACACTCGGACAGGCAGACTTACTGCGCCGAGCGATGGGCAAAAAATTACCAGAAGAAATGGAGAAGCAACGCGCCCAATTCACAGATGGATGCGCTAAAAACAGCGTAAGTGGTGAAATTGCCACCAAGCTGTTCGACATCATGGTGCAATTCGCTGAATACTGCTTCAACAAGTCTCACAGTACCGCTTATGCTTTCCTTACCTACCAGACGGCATACCTAAAGACGCACTTCCCAGTTGAATACATGACGTCACTGCTTTCCAGTGTCAGTGGTGACCAAGAAAAAGTTCAAGGCTACATCGCTGAGTGCCAGTCAACAGGAATCGACATTCTTCCGCCGGACGTTAACGTCAGCGGAAACGACTTCACAGCTGACGGCAATACCATTCGCTTCGGCCTTTGTGCCGTACGAAACGTCGGCGAAGCGGCGGTGCAAGAAATCGTGGCTAAGCGCGAGGAAGGCGGCAAGTTCGAGTCGTTGCAAGATTTTCTCGGACGCGTAGATCTGCGCGTCGTCAACAAACGCGCACTGGAAGCGCTGATCAAATGCGGTGCCTGTCTCAGTTTGGATGTCACCAGAAAACAGGCGCTGGAGAATCTGGACGGACTGGTCGACATGTCTCAGCGCCGTCAAAGCCAGCTGGCAGTCGGACAAATCAGCCTGTTCAGCATGGCTAGCGCCCAGACAATGGATGTTCTGCAGCAAATGAAAGGTGACGGCAAAGAGTTCACCGAGCACGACCTGCAAACGATGGAACACGAACTGCTCGGATTCTACGTAACTAGCCATCCGCTCAAGCGAGTAGTCAACCGTCTTCGCTGGCTAACCACACACACCCTGCGCGAAGTACGCGAAGCCAAGGAAGGCTCCACCGTAATCATCGGCGGACTGGCTAGCGCTGTCGAGAAAAAGCTGACCAAGCAAAACAAAATGCTGGCCATCATCCACATGGAGGATCTCGCTGGCAAAATTGACGTGGTCGTCTACGGAGAACTGCTGGAGAAGCTTTCCAGTGATGTGCTGATACCACAGTCACTTATTCTCGTGCGCGGTAAGGTGAAGAAGGGAGATGAAGACACCTCTGTTCTGGCCGGAACAGTACGCAGGATTTCCGACGCCAACTTGATGAACATCTTCTTTCAGACAGAGCAATCATTCACCGACCTGCATCGACTCAAAGCCATCCTGAACACCTACAAAGGTGAAGACCCTGTGCTCTTGCACTTCCCCAAAGGTAAGCAAAGCCAGACTATTCTTGTCGGCTGTCAGTTTTGGGTCAACGCCGCATCGGAAGAACTAACCTCAGCCATTGACAGCAGCTTTGCCCCGAGCGCCAAGGTGCGCGTCAACCGAGTACAAGTGTAGCCTGCTGTTAAGAACACGCTTTGTGCAAATAACTAGATACTGAAAGTACGTCCGCGTTTCAGCCTGCTTGGGTGTGGAGTGCAACGTAAGATGCGTATCTGAGCTGATTTCCAAAACTGAAGATTGGCAAACTAAATTTCCAGAGGACCTCGACTGCCATCAATCTGGCTTTTGTTCCCTTTGATGTTTTCATTGCCAGTCAATTGTTCGCGACGAAGCATTGATGACAGGATGGCCGCTGCAATGCGGTTCCCATCGCACTTACCTTTAACCAAGTATCCGTCTGCTCCCGCGTTCAGCGCCTCGTTTGACACTGACCTATCGTCCAACCCGGTCAGCACCACGATAGGCTTCTCCGGAGCTTGCTTCCTCAAATCCTTGTATGTAGCTAGTCCGCTCGAATCCGGCAGCTGCAAGTCCAGCAGCACTGCATGGAATTGTTCATTTCCAACCTTTTCGATTGCCGTATCGAGCCGATCAACATGCTCGACTGCAAAAATATACTCTTCAACCATCGCCAGCTCTTCAGTGATTAATGCCGCATCTGTAGGACTATCTTCGACCAGCAGAACAGTAAGGCGTTGCTTGTGCGGCATCTCTCAAAAGCTCCCGAACTAAACAAGCATTAGCATACAGCTACTGACTACACGAACCACAGCAACCGCTATTTGGGTTGTTCCCCGCTTGCACTACCATCATGAGGCCCGCTGGGTGCCAGCGTCACTATCTGGAAATAAAACTGCTGAACTTTTTGCACAATCGCCGCGAATTTCTCGAAGTCAACAGGTTTTGTGATATAGCAGCTAGCCTGCAATTGGTACGATTTGATCACGTCTGTTTCCGCGTTGGACGTAGTAAGAATCACTACAGGGATATGCTTGATTAAAACATTACCTTTGATCTCAGCTAATACCTGCAGGCCGTCTTTTTTTGGCAGATTCAAATCCAACAAAATCAAGTCCGGACAATTTTCGCTGTTTGCAGTACAAGTACTATGCAGATATTCGAGTGCCTTCACACCATCTTCCACAACCGTCAGCTTGTTGGCGATCTTGCTCTCAAGAAATGCTTCCCTCGCCAGCTCTGCGTCAGTGGGACTGTCTTCGACCATCAAAATGTGAATTATCTTGCTCATGTGTTTACTTTGGCGCCGAAAGAGTGAAGAAGAAAGTCGCACCTTTGCCAAGTTGAGATTCCGCCCAAATACGCTCTCCTAGCCGCTCGACAATTTTCTTGCAGATAGCCAGACCGATGCCTGTCCCGGCATATTCTGTGCGCGTGTGTAGTCTCTGAAATATAGTGAATATCCGTTGCGCATGCTCCATATCAAAGCCTATCCCATTGTCTCTCACTGCAAATAGCCATTGATTAGCTTCGCTATCGAAAGTTGCCGATATCTCTACACGCGGCTCCTCCAGACCGCGAAACTTGATTGCGTTGGCTATGAGGTTTTGAAAAAGTTGCATCAACTGCGTGCGATCTGCCATCACTTTCGGCAGATTCCCCTTGATGGTTATGACGGCGTTGCTCTCCGCTATCAATGTACTCAAATTCTCTTGTGCCTCTTTGAGAGCTTCACTCGCCTCTGTTGGTCTAGGCGCTATTCCGAGGCTTTCAACACGCGATAGAGTCAACAAATCGGTGATCAAGACTTGCATGCGATTCGCGCCCTCGACCGAATGCGTTATCCACTGATCGGCCTTTTCATCGAGTTTGCCTCTATACCGCCTGTCGAGCAGCTGTAGGAAGCCCACCACTGCGCGCAGCGGCTCTTGTAGGTCATGCGAACACACGTATGCAAATTGCTGCAACTCTTTATTTGATCGCGTCATCTCCCCAATTGCGGTCTGCAGTTCGCTTGTTCGCTCTTTTAGCTTGTCTTGCTCGATATTGAAGTCATCTAAGATGTTGAGAAGCGCCCTCTGAACCTCATCAAGCCGGACCTTCTCCTCGCTAGAATCGCTCAAGATATTAATCATGGCCTTCAGGGTGACTTCCAGTCTCAACTTCTCCGCATCCGAGTCCTCTAAGATGTTGAGAAGCGCTCTCTGAACGTCGCCAAGCTGAACCTTCTCTTCGCTAGAATCGCTAATCATGGCATTCATATTGGTACCAGTAGTCCATCCGAGCTCCCGCAACCACTGCCTAGATCCCATCCTCTGCTTGGGGTGCCTGCAGCCTTTTTAGCTCCTCAATCTCCTTCTTGAGCTCGATCATTTTCAACTCACGCCCAACTGTAAGCTTCTGGAAGCGCTCGAGGTCGGCGAGCCTTTCCAGTTCCTTCACACGCTGTTCTGCAACCTGGGCCTCGTCCTGTTTCTGCGCAAGCAGGCTCCGCGAATATTCGGCAGCCTGCTTCTGCGCTGTCACATCGCGAGCGGCGGCAAAAACGCCCAATACGTTACCGCTGGCGTCCTTGTAGACAGACGCGTTGTACAAGACATTAGTGACGCGCCCGCCCTTGTGGCGGATCGCCAACGGGTAGTCCGTCACGAAGCCCTTGGCGAAAACCTCCTGATACCCCTCGCGCGCCTTGCCAGGCTCGGTGAAGTAGTCCAGGAAGTCGGTACCAAGCAGCTTCTCCCGCGCTATCCCGGTAACCTTTATGGTGGCTTCGTTGACATCGGTGATCTTGCCGTCAGCACTGATCGTGACCAGCGGGTCCAAACTAGCCTCAATCAGGCTTCGAGCATACTCCGAAGCCTGCTTCTGCGCTGTCACATCGCGAGCAGCGGCAAAAACGCCCAAGACGTTACCGTCGGCGTCCTTGTAGACAGATGCGTTGTACAGGACATTAGTCACGCGCCCGTCCTTGTGACGGATCGCCAGCGGGTAATCCGTCACGAAGCCCTTGGCGAAAACCTCCTGATACCCCTCGCGCGCCTTGCCCGGCTCGGTGAAGTAGTCCAAGAAGTCGGTACCAAGCAGCTTGTCCCGCTCTATCCCGGTAACCTTTATGGTGGCTTCGTTGACATCGGTAATCTTGCCATCCGCACTAATCGTGACCAGCGGGTCCAAACTGGCCTCAATCAGGCTTCGAGCATACTCCGAAGCTTGCGTCTGCGATTCGGTATACTGGACAACAGCCATTTCTTTCGCGATACAGTAAGCCTCAATTGCAAGACTCATGTCGAAAAATACAAGGCGCGTCAGGGCCGAAATGCATCGGATGGACCTATCTACATCAGCACCATAATGTTGATGAACAAGCATTCTCAACCAGGTCAAAACACGGCTGTACGCACCGAGGTACCAGCCAGGATCAAGCCCAATTCGATAATGCGTATGGCCGACTGTCAGTCTTTCAGCGACGTAATCCTCATTGAAATTTCCCTTAGTCAGCCTTAGAAAATACTGCTTTTGTGCCGCTTGAGCGCGCAGGAGTATTTGTTCATTCGGAAAGAATTGTCGCGCCTGAGGAAATGATAAAAAATGAGCGTACATATCATCGATTAGCAAATCTATATTGGCAGACAACAAATCACCGATCTCTAAAACCAGTTTCTCATCTTCTTCACTGAAGCTTAACCAGTCCCGGCGCAACTCGAGCGTCTGTTTACCAAGCTGGTTCAATCTATTGGCGTGCGTACTGGCTGTATTCGAATCCATTAATCTCAACCTGATAGTGCTTCAATTCAAATCATAGTGCGTTGGGAGTCGGGGATGAACGGTAATTGACTCTATGCCCGAGACGCTTATCTAGCTTGAGTTTCCAACTTACTATCTTACCGGGTCCTGGCTGCAGTGAACAATTCCAAATCGAAGAGTTTGTTCACTCAAGACGCTGAGATTGCTGGATATCGATGAGCTTGGTGCCTGACTCAAAGCAATACCGTGATGCAAAACAATTGGTCAAGAAGACGAATCCTGCAAAATGGCAGCATGGCTCATTTGCCTGCGGCAAGATCATCGGCAACTGAAGGTCGATGGCCTGGTTACTTCCACTTGAGCGAACTGCTGGCCGTCCAGCTGAGTTCACGCTAACATTGCTGAGCGAGCAAGCTACATAAAAAAGGTTGTTTTGCCGGAACAGAATTCCGCTGAGTATGCCTGCGACGAGTGCTTGAGCCACTTTAGACATGGACCTTCCGAAATGCTGTGTTACAACTTTGATAAAATTCCTGATTTGCCCCCAAAAACCAGCGCGACAATGCAATTTTCTGTAGAATGCAATGTCTGTAAATAAACACTTGACAGGAGGTAGCTCGAGAGACACAACGCCCAACTTCCAGGACGGCCGTAGTCCAATACTGGGTATCAAGGTAAGCGTTTCGTGTACCCCTTAACGCACTAGCTCGAAAAGACTAGACGTTCACCCGTAAGTACAATATCGCGCCATTCGTAGCTCAACGAAATGGTCAGGGGGGAAGAAACAATGTTTGGACCACATCTGATTTTAGAAGCTTATGGTTGTTCCAAGAAAAAGCTTGGCGATCTAACATTGATCAGCGAGATCTTGGATGCCTATCCGGCAAAGCTGAACATGACGAAGATAATGCCTCCGTACGTGTTCAGATACAGCGGAGCCGTCCCTGATGATTGGGGTGTTAGCGGTGTAGTGTTAATCGCTGAATCGCACATCTCTATCCACACTTTTCCGGACAAAGAGTTCGTCACGCTAGACATCTTCTCCTGCAAGGATTTTGATGTTGACGCCGCAGTCGAGTATTTCAACTCGTTCTTCGAGCCGACGAGCTTCGATAAGCAGTTACTGCTGAGGGGACGAGAATTCCCACGCAGCGAAGCCCGTGCCGGACAAATCGTGGAACGCGAACGCTTGAAAGTGGCATCGGCCGCAGGCTAAGCCGCCCACAACGAAACAACAGAAGGGCGATCGTCGAAGGACCTCGTCCTTTTGGCTTGTGCCCGGGAAGCGCGGGCATTCTGCCCGTACAATAGAAAAAGGACGGCACCACTAATGGTGCCGCCCGGTAAGATTATAGAATTGCGACCGCCGCCCGGGGCTAGTGGATCGGCGTGTGGCCTTCCTTAGCAGCCGTTGATTGCACAGGAGTTTCTTTGTGATGGAAAGGATTTAGCTTACCGAAGAAACCAATTGGAGCTGTGGCAACCTTCTTGGTTGCTTCACCGGTTTTGGCAGCGGCTCCAACGACGCCTTTGCCGATGGCTTTCGGCATTGCTACCAACTTGCCGCCAAGGGATTCTTTATTGTTGGTTATCTTGGAACCGGATGCTCCGCTGATGTCCGCCACCTTTTCGCCCGAGACGTTAGGTGCAGTGGCAACCTTTTCTTTGGATCCAATTCCGATCACTTTCGGAGCAGCAGCCAATGCATGTCCTACAGCTACTGAGCCATCCTTGATCTTGCCACCGGTTGCTTTCAAGCCTTCGCCCATCTTCTTAGGGACTACAGCCATTTTCTCGCCGAGCGAGCCTGTGCCACCTTTTAACTTACCACCGACGGATTTGACACCATCGCCGACTGAGCTTGCACCTTTGGCTAGAAATCCGCCGGAACCTTTAGCACCACCGGCGACACTGGAGCCAAGTTTCTTAGTTCCGGAGGCGATTCCTGCGCCAGCACCCATGGTGGCGGCGGCGATACCACTAAACATATTCTTCGTTCCGGCTAAAATGCCACCACCTTTCGGCGCGACAATTTTGGTAGTGGCAACAGCGTTTGGCGCCACCGAAGCTGGCCCATCACCGACTGTGACGGAAGTCGGAATGTCGCGCGCAGGAACAGCAGTTTTTGGAGCTGTTTTGCGCGCCGGCGCTTTGATAGTGGAATATGGATCGAGCAATGACTGAGGACCAGCCAGAGCGCTTTGGTTTAGGCCGATTACCAGCATGGCTAACAGCGGCAGGCTAAATTGAGCGACTTTCATTGACGGTATTCTCCATTCAATCATGCGAATCTGACCCTGTTATAGCACACCAAACCTATCCCTCCCTGCGGTTGAGCAAGTTGTTAAGTACAGCCAGGAGGTCGTCCGGGCGCCAGTTCAAATGTTTTTCATCTGCCACCATACTCGGTCGCTACTCAAGCTAATAGAATAAGTGCAGATTCAAAGGAATGAACATGAGAAGCGATACGGAAATCAAAGTAAAGCTCGTTGAGCTGCTTCAGTTGGAAGGTGACCAGCGGTCAGAGCAGATCAAGGCGCTGGACCGAGGCGACAAGATTGCGCTGCAAGCAAGGCTTGTCGAACACCACTCAACCCGTGGAATGGTCGCTGCACTGTACTGGGTGCTTGGTTACGAGTTTCCAGACATTATTGAAAATTTTGTCGATCCCTCGGTTTCGATCCACGAAAAAGGACGCAGCCAAAGTTAAGCATGCCTCCTAAACAGAGAAGAGTTGTGCCTTTCACAGGCTGTCATTAGATAATGCATCGTTGTATTTTTTGACCGAAGGGATTAATCCTTCGGACTCAATGCGTTCGATATATGCAAGGTAGTCAATTGACCTGCACACACGGCTCGTCTAGCGAGACAAAACATATCTAAAAAACCGCCTTGCAAATTACTTGCCTTAAGCGCTTTATCTGCCACCACTTTTTCAAGCTCGCGCATATACATTCACGGTCTCAAACGGACCTTTTGCAACCATCAGACTGCCACCATTGAACAGTCTTCTATATACAACTGACGATCGCTAAAAGCGGCAATGGCAAAACGGACGGTTTCAATTTCACATTGATTGCTTGGCAATACATATATCGGTTGACCCGCATCAACCCCACCACGCTTCGCTGAACTGCTCAAAGCATGTGATATCCTCCGTCGAATATCAAAAAACCGTCTTTCAGGAAGGTCCTGCAATTGGATTGGCTACTTATTGCTGCCGGTGGCGCCCTCGGAGCATTATCCCGATACTGGGTGGGCACAGCCATTCACGATTTATCCAAGGCCGCCGGCTTCCCTCTGGGGACTGTCGTCATCAACCTGGTCGGATGCCTGCTGATCGGCCTATATTTTGGTTTTCACGACAAGGGCCTGCCAGAGCAGTTGCGACTCCTAATAGTGGTCGGATTCCTCGGAGGGTTCACCACTTTCTCCACCTTCGGGTTTGAGACATTCGAACTCATCCGAGGCGGAAGTATCAACCTTGCCCTCTTGAATGTGTTCCTACAATGTTCCTTCGGTGTAGCTTTAGTCTGGATCGGGAACATATTTGCCAAGGTAATTTGGCCGTAAAAGCTCAGCTAGTTGGGCATTTGGTGTCAGAGTGTTGCAAGGCAGCCCTTTTCCCACCCTTGCTACGCAGCGCAACTTGCGGTATGTCTATAATTAAATCCATCGGCAACCTATATAAGAGAAGGAATTGCGAATGAACGACGCTTGGAACCATGCGCTTCTCGTCATCAGCGTATTCATCAGCTGGTCCATAGCAGTGTGGTATATCGGCGCTTCAAAGATTTTTTGGGATTACGAAGCGTTCGAAGACACATCGAAGTAAGCCCGTCCATCCCATAGAAAGGACCGGAATTTACTGCTTCAGATCGACGTAAAATCGCGCTTAGCGTCAGCTGGGCGCATTTTTTTGGCTTTGTAACTTGTACTAAACTTCCCCTTGACCGCCTTCCATGCCTGGGCTAACATAGCAATATCAATTCGGAGCAATCCATGTCGCGCAGCTTTTACTATTTTTGGTTTATGGAGGTTCACCTGGCGTGAGTTAACAGCTCGTTCGTATACGCAAGGTGGACCGCATGCTAAAGCAGCTGCGGTCTTTTCGTTTAAAGGGACTTGGATAGGTAAGGACACACAATGCTCGCGAAGAACTGGTTTTACGGCTTTTATTTCTTTTACGCCCGAGGGAGTCCTTAGGTAGAGTAGCCGCACTTGCAAGCACACTCAACCGGACTCCAACCTCAAGAAGAGGGTCCGGTTTTCTTTTGTCATTCAATTTTAGGAGCCACAATGTTAGAAGCAAAATTAGTCGCAAAGAGCGAATCTAACCAGCAGACCATTATTCAGCTTGGAGAAAACGTCTCCGTCGGCGGGAAGAATCTGTTGATCATCGGCGGACCCTGCACGGTGGAAAGTGCCGAGCAGATGGAGCAAGTCGCGACAACCCTTTCTCAGGGTCCCGTGCAAATGATTCGCGGAGGCGTCTACAAACCACGCACTTCGCCATACTCCTTCCAAGGGATGGGCGTCGACGGTCTAAAAATTCTTGCGGACATTCGCGAACGCCACCATGTTCCTGTCGTGACCGAAGTCATGTCAGTCGAGCAATTACCGCACGTGGTCGAGCATGCAGACATGCTACAAATTGGCAGCCGCAATATGCAAAACTTCGAGCTGTTGAAAGCAGTCGGTAAGGTAAACAAACCGGTAATGCTGAAACGCGGACTATCTGCAACTATTGAAGAATTCGTGATGGCTGCCGAATACATTCTTGCCCACGGCAACCCGAATGTCATTCTTTGCGAACGCGGCATCCGCAGCTTCGATAACTACACTCGCAACGTCCTTGATCTCGGCGCAGTCGTTGCACTCAAACAGATCACTCACCTTCCAGTCATTGCAGACCCCAGTCACGCAGCTGGAAAACGAGAACTGGTCGCGGACCTAGCCCGCGCATCCATTGCCTGCGGAGCCGACGGAATCATGATCGAATGTCACCCCGACCCAGAAAGATCGGTTTCCGATGCTCGTCAGGCACTATCACTGCAAGACATGATCGACCTCGTAAACTCCTTGCGCCCAATTGCCCAGGCAGTGGGCCGCATCGTACCAACGCACAACAGCAAAATTGCTGATTTGAATGCTCACGCTCTCAAGCGTGTCATTCAAAAAGAAGTAAAAGCCAGCTGTATCTAGGAGGAAATCATGGAGGAGGTTGGTTGGCGATGCACGCCAGAAGAAGCTGAAGAATCTGCGTTGGCTGCAAAACGAGACAAGATCGATGGCCTCGATCAAACAATTGCCGAATTGCTGAAGCAGCGGCTTGAGCTGGCGCAAGAAATTGGGCAGGTCAAAGCACAGAGGAATATGCCGGTCAAAGACAGTGGGCGAGAGCAAATTGTTTTGGAT
>JADYXS010000312.1 GCA_021772155.1 Candidatus Obscuribacter sp. | reverse complement strand
TTGGGAGAACGACCATAAAACATGCACGATTGGTTTCTCTAAGCCACCAGGCGTGATGGCAGATCTGGTAAATTCACCCACACAATTCCGCGAAGACCCCAAAAAATAAGGCAGCTTCCACTGGGATAAACGAAACTCACCAAGAGACGCTGGCACGATTTGTGCGTCATAAAGGAGTGCCCGTGGCAGATGCGGAGTCAGCGAAGGAGCTAGCGAATGCGCTGCACCACTGCGCACAAAATCCTGCATTCGATCCCAATGTATTGCTCGCCGGGTATGATCGCTTACTGAATTATTTCGAGAAGGAAAAAGACGGGACAAACTTTCGCGTAGCTGCGCGTGAGGCACTGCAAAGCAAACGTACGACAAACGGCAGGCTCTACACCTCCATTCTGGAGCGATATCATCGAAGCTGCCAACAAGTGGGTCTCGAGCTGCCGTTAATAAATGAACTCGAACAGGCCTTGACAAAATTTCCAGCCATTTCACTGAGTACTAAAACTGACCTATCTGTAATGCTGGCTCACGACTATTTCCGGCTTGGACGTGAAAGAGATGCTATATCAATTTTGGAAAAAATCGAACCGGTAACTGAAGGTCAGCGGGAGGTAATTTCTACGTTGCGGCGATTGTACGAAGAAGGAGCTGATCTTGTCTTTGACATAAAGCAGCGACGGAAAAACAAGCAGAGCGCAGCCGACTCAGTGATTGACCTTAGTTCGGTACATCTAGAGCTCGGAGATTGGGAAAAAGCCCTTGGTGTTGTCCAAACGGAAATGCTACGAAAGACCGCAAATAACAAATACGATTTGCTGCGCTTGCGTCTGAAATTAGCTGGAGCGTGCATGAGAATGGGCGATTACGAGAAAGCGGAAGTGATTCTTGTCACAATTCTGAAGCCGCTTGAGGACGGAATTGCAATCCCTGATCGTCCGCGTGCAAATGCTCTGTATACTGAAACTGTGCACCGCCTTTCCTCCTGCTATCTGCGCGCTGCTCGCTATACAGAGCTTGCTCGCTTGGGTGACCGTTGGGCGCAACACTGGGATTCGAGCGCAGAATGTCAAAAAAATTTGCCTGAAGAAATCGACTTGCGGCGAGCAATCGCACATCGCCATCTCGGACACTTTTCAGAAGCTGAAAAGATCTGCAAATCTGTTAGTACTCACACTGGCTCTAGCTTGCCGGTAACGTCAGCTAATTATTGCTATCAGACGTATGCAGCCACCGCTAATGGCGCCCTTGCTTGCATCTATTATCGTCAAGGTAACTACAAAGCCGCACTGACACACGCCAGGATTGGCGTTGATCTTGATACGAAATGCGGTAATACCATAAATTGTGCGCTAGACAGACTGATACTGATGCAATGTTTGCAAAAACTAAACCGAGCCACTGAGGCATCGATGGTGAAGGAGGCGGCTTTGAAGCAACTGCACGGCACGTCGGATGATACATTGCGAGCGTCCGCATATTTATGTGATGACGTCGTGTCGCTTGATTCTGTAGCTTCACGACCCTTGCTTTTCAAAACGTCGGCCACTGATCTGGACTCAAATCTACCTCATTAGGACTGCGCCACGCAAGTCGATAAGTTCTTCACTCTTGCAGTTCTGGCGCACAGCGAAGAGGTAACTGAGTTGCAGCACAGTTTCATAGCATCCTTAAGAGCCGGACGTCTAAAGGTAGGCAAACATTTCGTTTGGTCAGGTATTGGTAAGGTTCGCGCTCTAAGCTCTCAATAAGTTCACGAGGGGAATTTATTATGAGTGCCCATGCATCGCCTGAGGCTGGAGATGGATACTTGGATGCCGATCCGCCGTACAGTAATAATGAAAGCCGCTTAAATCTGCTTGACTTAATGGAAGATTTTCCGAAGGTTGCTGCGCCAGAGCAGATCGAGCGAGAGCCACAAACTTTTGAGAATCGTTTGGCAATGGCAAACGATTACATTGGTGGCGCGCGTGAGGCCATTAGACACTTGTCGGAAATACCGCCCGGGCGAACGCCATCTGTTGCTTTGCTTCAGCAGGTCCGCGAACAGGTCGATGGTTACGACCAGGATCTTCGGCGAACATTGAGAGAAGAGCACCAACAAAACGGTGCTGAATCTGCCATGAGACTTTTTCGCGAAATTGTGCGTCAGCAAAAGCGCAATGGAGTGACCGTCACTCACAACGGTGGCATCGATGCAGCTGGTGACCTTAGCATCCAGTACACGATCTCAGACCCGACACTGACCCGACCTGAATTCAGAGAAATTATCAGGAATCGCATCCGCATTGGGCGATGAGCGAAGTGAAATTTCCGTCGCGTAATGGCGCATTGTCCCGGATGTTTCGCGCCCGATTAGTGTTTTTCTCTTCCTTTACTTGAAATGAGGTTTCTCAAATGGATAACTCAGAATACCGGAATCAAAATGACAGCCTGATGGGATTGACAGACGCGAATGGTCTCAGTTTACTTGACCTGATGGAAAATCGTCAGCAACAGACACCAGCAGACGCGGTAACAGGGGCGGCAGAGGTTGCTCAAATTTGTTTTCTTGCTATAAATCCTCTTCCGGAACAGCTGCCGGCAGCCGCCGATCGCCTGGCCCCTGAGCGGGTCCCAGAGCAGCCACCGGCCGGCCAGCCTGCAGCGGAGCGGGCGGCGGCTGCGCGGGCAGGTTGGCGGGCTCCGGAACCGGGCCCACCACGACTACGGGCCGGTGTCGATTTTGAAACACCAGCACCGCTAGCTGCAGATCTGGTCGGGACCCGCTATTTGCAGGCTGCGCAGGATAGGTTACCTGCACATGTTCGCGACCATATTTTGCGAACAGTCGACCAGCTTCGTTCGCCGGACACGCGCGAGCAAGCGCGGGAGCGACTTCGCCAATACGGACCGGCTGCGGTGCCGGCGCTGATTTCGCAGCTTGACAGCCCGCAGTTTCATCGACGCGAGGCAGCTTATGATCAATTGCGACGAATGGGCGATGCAGCGGTGCCCGGATTGCTGTCGGCAAGAGATGGCGCGACATCGTTGGAGATGCGGCGTCGATGTGAATTGTTGATAAACGAATTGGCGCCAGGATACAATGGCGACGTTCACGATGCACAAGGACGTCTGCGTCGCTCATCTGGTAAGCGCGAGAATTTTTCTGCAAACTATGATGCTGAGGGGCGATTGACGGACGTGTCCTGGGGCTATCATGGTGGAAGTGAAGCTTTTGTGCGCCGGGCAGATGGCACGTTCAGTAGATCAACCGATAACGTTGCAGTGCGTGATCTATCCGTTGGCAATGACGGCGCGCTTTCCTTTCAAGTCGGGGATGCCACCGTGCGTTGGGCGCCAGCTGGAAGTGTGCATGTGACAGGTGTTCCGGTCACCTCTCAGCTGCGCGGCGGAAACATGACTGTTCCGGTTCGAATTGGTGATACCGTCAATAATGTTTCCGTCCTTCCAGCAGGGTACCCGGAAATCTCCCGGACAAAGTGGTAAAGGAGCAAGACAGCCATTCGACCACGTGTCGAATGGCTGTCGGGTGAATTTGGTGACCACAATCGTGTCATGACAGACCTTGTGGTAATCATGATCCGGAAATTGCCAGCTCTGTTAAAGCTAGCTGGCGGGCAAAGCGCGCGTCCAGGCAATCTACCTGCGATAAAAAGAACGCTGGAAGCGCTGAAACAGGACAAGGACATACGGTGCTTAGGAAAGCGACGCGATGCAACTAGAGAACGGCTTGCTCTCGATGTCAAATAGCGGAGTGGAGTTACCGGGCAATTGAAGGACCCCTTATCGTTTCCCGTTTCTGCAGTGCCGACCACCTTGCCGAGCTTGTCAATATTTGGTCAGGTTGTGGTCAGAAACTTCAGTTAGTTTGGCAATGTAGAAATCGCGTGGATGGGAATATGTTTGAAATACCTGGGTTGACGGTGGCACTACCAGAGCCTGAACTGGCTGACGAAACGAGCGAGAGGAAGTCTTCCGCTGAGCAATTGCTATGGCGCCTAGCAGAGGTCTGCACGGATTCTCACCCCGAAAGCGTACTCTACGATTTAAAGGCCGAAAGCTGCAAGCTGGTCGGATTTGGACCAATGGTAGCCATTTTGCAAGGACTCGGAGACTAGTTATCCCGGGAGCCATGTTATCGCTTTTGAGCAGGGTATGTAAGTAACGGGGTCCGCGCCAAGATACGGGTACAGGTACGGGAGTAATTATGGGAAGCACCGATGACCCAGATCGTTCCGAACAGGACACCGTCATTGAGTCGAATGAAAATCTACAGCGTCGTCAAGCGTACAATTGCCTGATTAACGCCGCTCTTGAGGCGATGGGCAGCAATAGCGCACCACGGCAATTCGATCAAACGATTAACTTGCACACTGGTGAAAGCGTCGATGGCACGTCTGCCGTAGCCACTCTCAACGGCGCCGAACAATGGCAATATTTCAGGCCTCGGGACGCCAATGGTGAGAATCCAAACGGCTTGGTCATCGGGACGAGAAACAGAGCCGGCAATGAAACTGAGTACGAGATACGCGATGGCTCCAATCAAGTGATCGCAAGAATGATCGGACACAGTTCGGAAAGCGGGGGACATTCAGTCACGCTTTACTCCGGCGAAACTGATACTGCCTTGTTGAACATAACTCGCGACAACACCGCAAATGACCGAAGCTCGTTTCGCATAACTTTCCCGAACATGGATTATCAGACTATTGATGTTCGCGGCGGTGAGAATGGTTCGCCGTCGAGTCTGTTGGCGTTCAACGGCAGTTACACAGTGAATCGGGCGCGCTGGGATATCCAGTGTCACGTTAACGAGACCGGACAGATCGACAGCATTGACTTTGACCGCAGGCGTGAAGGCGAAACTCACCGTCCGCAATATTTGCAGGCCACAGGTGACATCCTTAATCAATTTGCGCAAGCGATCGCATCTTCAGTGTCTATGATCATGCCCAATATAAACTTGGGACAACTCTTTGCACCAGATCTTGTTCCTCTTTCCGGAGCGCTGGCAGCACTAGATACCAATCGGTTGGGCCCTGGAGTGATAAGTGATGTGGGTGACAGCATCCATCTTACATCTTTAAGCACACCGGATGGCCGTCAGCCCATCCGTGGGCAGATACCCGGTCAGATACTTCAGCCCGGTCAAGTAACAGATCAACCGAGGACTGTGCTACCGGCGGGCGTTGACCAGATCCCGGTCCAACCCCCTTCTCCTGAACTCAATTCTCTGTTCCTTAGGTCATTGTTCGAAAGTGGACAGCCGGTACGAGACGACCAGACAGCTCAACGATTGCTACAGATGTCACAACCACCTGCAGATCGGGAAACGCAAAGAATGTGCAGAGCTTTGCTGCTTACGTCTTTGAGCCCCGGTGAAGGAGCCCATGTCTCGACTGCCGTTCAGGCGCAAGTACGTAATCACTTGTTGGACCAATCGAGAAATATTGTCACCCTTTCCGAAATGGCTCTCCAGGCAATTCGCGGCGGTCGCGGTTTGGACGGACTGCAACATCTAGCTCAACATCCGCCTGCAGATAATCCGCAACTTCCGCAAACGATTATCGAATCTCTCTTGAATGCACGCGCCCGTTTCGCGCCGGATTCGACAGGCACCGCCAGGGAACTGGCCCAAAGATTGGCTACCATTCCCGGTGCTGTGGAGCACTTGCGCCTGCTAGCTTCGACAACAAATCCCTTGCGGCGACATGCAACCGACGTATTGGAAGCACTGAGGAATCTCAATCCAGAAGCAACAACTGGGGTTTCTGCAACCGCTGGTCAGGCATTGCAGGAGATTGCACGGCAAAGACCTGCCGGAACAACGGTGCGTGATCGTACGGATGCCCAGGGGAACTATCTGGGCACTGAAACGCTTGACGCTAATCAACGCGTAGTTGAACGCACAAACTTTAGAAACGGCGCACTGCAATCGCGCGAAACTATCACCTACAATCCTGATGGTTCGGCTATTTCCCAGCAATATGATGCGGACCGTCGTTTGACTCGAAAGGAACACTTGACTCCTCAAGGTCAGGTCAGCCAACGGTGGAATTACGGCGCAAACGGTGCGGTCGAATCACATCAGCGGTATCAGTATCAACTGCGTCCTGACGGGTCTGTTGCCTCCCGCCGCACGACCGATGGCGATGGCCGGTTGCTGCGCAATACCGAATACGACGCACAGGGAAGAATAACGCGATCCAAGGAGTTGAACGCGCAAGGACGACCGCTGCGCACAGAAACGCACCAATATGCAGCTGACGGTTCGTCCATCTCTACAGCCACCAATGCTGCTGGACAACCTGTCGATCAGACTCATTATGACGCGCAAGGTCGCTACACCAGAGTTGTCTACTTTGGAGCCGATGGTCGGACTGCGCGCTATACCGATACCTACAACCGCGATGAAAATGGACGCCTGCAGACGGTCAGCCGAGCCAACGCCAATGGCACCGTAGACAGTTTTTCTTACAACTACAATGCCGATGGCCGGCAGACTTCTATGGACGTAAGTTCACAGAACGGAGCCACAGAGAGGCATGAGTTCGGACCCAACGGCAGAGAAACTCGCGTTACTGCTAGCTATCTGGATGCGCAAGGACGGAGGACTGAGGTTCAATGGCAGTTCGATGCAGCCGGAAACTTAGCTGGAGCGACAACCAGGCACCCGGATGGGCGCATCCAACTGGACACATTCAATCCACAAAATGGGCAGGTGCAAAGATCTCAGTGGGTCAATGCTAGTGGACAGCCCCTGGAAAATCAAACTCCGCCACCACAAGCGAACCAGCGGCGCTGGGGATGGCAAACTGTCTTCGATCAAGAACGGCTGCAGCGCGCCGAATATCAGGGTCAGCCCGGACCTGTAGTTGGTCCAGACCAGCTTCCCTCCCCGGTGCCGAGACCGGCTCCCCCTTCGCCGGAAATGATGGTGCCACCAGCACCGGTATCAGACATGCAACCGCCTGGAGGATCTGCCGCTGGTCAAGGACGCCTTACGCAACTTCGAAACAGTGACGGACCGCTGGGAAGTTTGCATCGTACCGAAGGCGGAGTGATCGATTGGATGCAATTTACAAACGGTGTTCGAGCTGGACAACAATGGCAGTTCACCCGAAATAATGACAGGGTAGTCACCGGGATTCGTATCACGAATCCCGCCAATCCAGCTCAAAATACGGTCCTTAGCTTAGGTGCTGATGGAAACTGGCAACCACGCGGTGCGCGCTTGCCTGGATTTAATGAGCCTCTAAATGCATCCACCAGGTTTGTTCCCAATGCTGATGGTAGTTTGACAATTACCCAAGACAACCGCACCTTCAGGTTGGGTCCAGATGGACGGTTGCGGCAGACAGGCGGTCCTGCAGTGGATTCTACAGCTAGCCTTGCCGGAGATACAACACAGGCTTCTGCTGTGGTGGCACAGGAAGCACCGCTGTCTATGTTGGTATCAGCCGACCCCGGTGCCGCTGCGCTTTCGTTGACACCAGAGCAACCGTTGGCGTTGCCTGCGGCACCACCTGAGGTGGCACCGGCTACCCCCCTTATGGCTTCGCAAGATTTACCTGGTGGCACCATACAGTACTTTGCCCCGCCGTGGGTTACTCTGGCAATCGGTCAGGTCCAAGAACCAGTAAGCGACACTCACCATGCGCCGGCAGCCGCGCTCACCCCAGAAGGACTTTTGCGCCCAGGGACTTTTCCCGGCGCGGATGGCTCGTCCATTGAGTACACAACCGCGCCTGATGGTACTGTCCGTCCACGCAGTATTCGTTTTGGCGACGGTAGTAATTGGACTTACGAATACAATGCTGCAGGCAGGCTCTTGCATGCAATTTATCGTAATGCTCACAATGGAGAAATGGGCCGTTGGGACTCGACCGACGGCATAAACTATACGCGCACCAATCGCGGAACGGCGTCGCCTGCACAGGCCGGGCAATTCACCGTTCGCAACGATGGTACGTTCGGATTCCAAACAAACGCTCGACCAAATGTCGCTGATCGCACTTCACAAAACTGGGAAACAACGAGCAATGGTACTGTTCGATTGCTGCTGACAGCGCCAGGCGGTGAAGTAAGACAAGCAGACTTTCGCGCGGACGGCAGCAGCGTCTGGTACCGAAACACCGGCGGCGTAATGCGTCCGGTCACGTACCAATCAGCTACGCAAAATGTGTTCATCGATTACCAAAATGGTGCACAAGCGCAGCTGGTTCGGATTACTGAAAACGGTCAGACTTCAACTTACGAGAGGCAGCCAGGTGCTCAAACTGTGTGGCGACACCGTGAGGGTAATCGTCTTGGCGATTTGACCTTGCGTAACGGTTTTATTCCGGTCTTTAGCCCCCGTGAAGGTGCCGATGCTCCGGCTCAACCACAGCGGCAACCAGCGGAAACCTCAACCCCGCGTGGTCGCGCCGCGCTATTGCAGGACCAGCTCTCTAACCTGCTTGAAGCGACCCACAACAACCGAGTTGCAGCGCAGGCTTCGCAAATCCAGCGGGAAATGCAGCTGGCAACGCAACCGGGACATCAATTCGATATCGCCGCTTTTAACCGGCGGGTTACAGCGGCCGAAACAGCTTCCAGGCAGCAGATGGAACTAGACAGGCTTGCGTTGCAAGCCGAGCGGCTGGCGATGAGTACTTCCACTAATGCCGAACAAACCTGGGCTCAGAGCCCGGTGACGCAGCGACTCTACAGAGAGACTGTGCAGTGGTTGGAGAACCAGACGGTCCCGCAGAACATGCAGCGACTGGCCGGATTACATGGCGCCGACCTGCCTGCGGGTGCACCGATTACCGTGCCTCATGAAAATGGACTTTTCCTCAGTCCGGCACTATTCCGAGTCAATGCCGCTAACGGCCAGGTCAATCTTAATTTAGGTATTCCTGGCACGCGTACTGGTGACAGCGCTGCTTTGGGTCTTCCGAGTGAAGAACATCTGCGTGAGGTGGGGCAGACCTTTGATTGGTTGCTACGTGCTCGCAGGCAAATGGATCAGGCTCGGTTGGACCACGAGCTCAACCACCTGCTGCCAGATATCATTCGTGATTCGCACAATCACTTACCGCAGGGTTGGTTGCAGGAGGTCGGACTTAACTCTGAAGCCCGTCGTGATGCCATGCGCCAGATGATTGATCTGGCCATGACGGTTCGCAACTATTCAACGGCGATAGCGCAGGTACCTGGATTGCGAAACCTCTCAGGTGTTTCGATGCCACCAGGCTCGCGTCCGGAGTACGATGCGCAAGGTAGATTGTTGCGACTCAACCTGGATTTGCCACCAACACTCGACATGCAGAATCCGGCTAACTTGCGCCGGATTGAAGACCTCAGACGTTGGGTCGAGCAGGTGCGCGTGCCGGTTCAATCCGCCCTCAATCAATATGCCGACAGTGAAGCCAATGCTTCGCGCCGGTTGTTCTTCGGAAATTTGAACACGAGTGGAAACGTGCTGCGTGATGGCTCCGGTAATCCTGTGGCCATCCTTCCGCCCGGCGATCCGCGCAACTCCAGCCCGGAGGCTCGTCCTTTCAATCTTCTCGATTGCGGTTATACCGTAGATCGGCGTCCGGATGGTATCTACGTCAACGCGACCATGCAGCCGCGACAGTCTAACTTTTACAACTATCTCAACATTGGCGCTGCTGCGGTCACGAATCAGCCATTCACGCACACGCTTGGTCCCTTCCAGCCAAACGATCCGGTGATAATCAGCGATTCAAATGGCAATCCGCAGATTGTAGCGGCGCGTGAACTGGAGTCGCGTTTGAGAACCATGCAAGTTAGCCATTATGGCAGCATGGCGCTCACTGCCACCATGGATATAGGTATGACGGTCGCTAGCTTAGGATCGGCGACTGGTGCCTATGCTGCTGCACGTGCCGCCTGGGCGGTCGGCCGCAGCGGCGCGGGTATCTTAATGCGTCAGGGCGGCATGGCTCTTGTCCGTGGCAGCATCGGTGCGTCCGGCTTCCTTTTGAACAACAATGCCTCGCTGAATGATCCATTCTGGCATAGCGTCAATGAAGTCCGCGGTATAGCTATGGTGGCAGATGTGGGGCAGGGCACGCTCCGCCACCTGGGCGGTTCCATGCTGGGCGTTATTCGACTGGGACAGACGGCTGAAGGGGCTGCTGCCGCTCTCAGCGCCGCTCAAAGAATGGAACAAGCCATTGCCGCTAGCGGTTGGTTGGTTCGTGGATTGCATCGAGCGGAGCGCGTTGCTCATCTAACGATGGAGTTCGCCAATATTCCATACGCACCAATGATCGCTCATGAGATAGCAGCTACATGGCAAGCCCAGGGCGCCGGCCAAGCAGGCAATCCGTTCGAACAGGCGCATCGATTGCTGGCTGGTAGCAGCGATCTGCAAGAACCACCGCGGGATGCCGCGGAGGCACAGCGGCGCCAGACACTTGAACAGCAGCGGGCCGCCCTTAACACATACATGGAGCAGCTCACCCGCGGCCGTGCTCCCGAAACACAGCGGCAGATTCGCGAGTTATTCCAGGATGCATCACGCATGCTTGATCCCGCTACTCCGCAGGCGCAACGCGATCAATTTCGCACGCAATTGCTCACTTACATGTACGGCTCACCAGAAGCGGTAGGGGCTGACCTTGCAGCATTGCAGAGCGCACGCCGAGGCAATCTCTCAGCGGCAGACATAAGGAATCATGCCGCTACAGCCAACCCGGATCTTCAGGCTGCGGCGGCCGCTGCCTTTCTGTTCATGACGCAGCGAGACAATCAGACTCTGGCACCAAGCACTGTGCTGGGTACGCGCCAGATTACGATACCTGCACATGACATACATCACCCCGCCCGCCCCCAGGTTCCCCCTACTACCGTTAACGTGGCAGCCAGAACTGTCAGCCAGGACATTACATTTGCCGATATCACAGGGTTCCTCAGGAATGACGTAACCAATAGCGACTCGCCATCCAGGCGTCTTGTCACAGGCGATTTATTGGTCCGCGCCGGAGAGCGTACGCCACTTTCATATGCAGCGATACTGCGTGATACGTTGACCGATGCACGAGCCACTGAGCGCGATCGCATGGATGCTGTTGTGCGACTCGGACCGATGCTGAGCGCGCTGCAATTACAAGAGCGCTCCGGTGCGGCAAGTCGAGGACAAAGCTACGGGGTGTCATCGGCTGATTTGCAGCAGGCTTTGCAAAGAGTGGCAGGCAATGCCACTGAAAACTCCGATGTTCGAGCGATGGCTGCAGGCGTCTTGAATGCTACGCGCAACAATGTAGAGCCCCAGCGTGTTCAAGAAGAGCTGGCTCGATTCGGTCGGGAGCTGCTCACCCGCAATCAGCCAGGCGCCTTTGCCCAGTTCATGACGCAAGAGTTCACTACGGCTTCCCAAAGCACCGACATTGCCACCAGACTCGGTGGATTGCTGGCCAGGCGCGATCTGGGCAATCTGGGTGGCATGTCCAACAATCAAGAGTTCGATCGAGCTTTAGCGGGGTGCATCACCGCTGGCAGACCGGACGTGGCACTAGTGGCTTTAGCCCAGTTGCAGAATCCGCGAGAGAATCTCACCCTCGAGCAACGGCAAGCGATCCTGAACATTTTGGCTGAAACGCCAACTTCTGAAAATGCCCTTCTCAAAAACGAACTCATGAGACGGGCCGGCGAATTCTTAAGAACTACAGGCGCCACGGCCCGCGAAACGGAGCAGGAGCATAGCCTGCGCTCCTCCCTTCTCATTAGCCTGTCGTCGATCTTTGATCCTTCTGAATCACGTTTGTATGCCAGCCATAATCCAGAAATGCGCGCTGTTGCAATTGCTGCAACAGCAGCTTTGAGCCCGCAAAACAACCCCACAGTCATAGCTCGGCTGCAAAGAGCGATGAATCCTGCGTCGGAGACGAATGCCACCGTCAGGTTGGCAGCAGTCAATGCTCTTGAACGTTTGATTGCACCAGGCGGGCAAGCGTCGGCGTCATTGCAACGAATCGTCGTTGAGGCGTTGCGGCACGAAACCGATCCCACGGTGAGAGAACGATTGCTTGATGTGCGTGGTCAAAACACACGCCCCATTCGGGATCAGCGCTACATGGAGACTCTGCAAGGGATCCAGGCTCGATTGTTGCAATTGCCGATGTATAACGAGGCGACGTCTCGCGATCTTATTCGCAGAGATTATCCATTACTGAATAACGAAACCTTTAACACAACATGGGGCCAACGTGAGGCAGCTGTTACAGCAGCACATAATGGTTGGTGGTATACGACATTTAGCTATCAAGCGACAATCGACAACGCGAGAAACGCGGCGATGACTGCGGCCCGCACGGCTCTGAACACTGAACGCGACGCAGCTTTCACCCAGCTCTCTACCTTAGCTGCCTCAACCGGTGCCGGCGGCCGCGAGGCTCGAATGGCTTTGATGTCCATGGCTATAGGCTCGTCGCCTCCAGGTGAGACAGCGGAGGCCCAGGACGCCTTTCGTGTACGCGCCGCCCAACGGGTCGCCGAGTTGTGCCGCACTGGTACTCAGGTGCGCGGCGACTTCCTGCCGGGCTTGCAGATCGGGTTGCAGAGTGTTACTGCCGTGCCACCAGAGGCACGAGGTCATCTATTGACTGCACTGACGCACTTCGTCGATAACCAGATGAGCGGGCCCTCGCGCGCCCTGGAACAATTCATTGCCAACCCGCAGAGCTATCCGCCGGCACGCGTCTTCGATGCGTTGGGCGCGGCTGGTATCACGCCTTCGCAAGGTGTACGCGATGCCCTGCGAGACTACGCGGCACTGCCACCAGGACAGCGAAATCAAGCTGCTATTGACAGCTTGATGACCGCGGTTCGAGAGAGCAATAACCCCCAATTGTCGAGTGCTTTCCATCGCCAGCTGGCCGCCGGTATCATCAGCAGAGTGTTTGCCGATACGCAAGGGTGGAATCTGCCGACTACCGGTGCACCACGCACCCATGAGCTGGCTTTGCAGCGGCGCATGATCGAGCTTTTGCAGCAATGGAATTATCGGGATTGTTATCCGGCGCTTGAAGCGGCGATGCGAGCTCACCCCTATGAAGAAATCCGTACCCAGGCCAGGCAAACTCTTGCCGATATGCGTGATCGCATCATACCGGTCTGGAATCGCACCACTGCTGATACCACCTCATCTCCGCTAAATAGAGAAGAGAGCCTCCGTAGACATATAGAGGCCGGCGACGCTGATGACATGGTGCAGGGATTATTTTGCGCCGCTCGCGGGCGTCCGATAGTGGCAGCGAATACGGCACTGATGGATCTCTACCGCCGCGCTTTGCGCGACGGCTCTGATGCTGTGCAGATGACGGCTAACCCAGCTGAAGAACAGAACCGCATTGATGGTGCCGAAAAGGTGCGGTTGGCCGCTGCGCGCGTTATCCTTGACCGCAACGAGCGCGGAGAACTGGTCAATCCTGGATTCACCGCCGAGGACCGGCGCCGAGCCCTGGATGTCGTGGCCAGGGTGGCACTCACCGGCAGTCAGGAGGGTTATCGTCAAGATGCCCGAGCCATGTTGCAACAGGCTCTACAGGGACCGGACAGACCGTTGTTGCAGATCGTCCTGCGCGATATGACCATGGCCAACGTGCAAGTGCCGGCGAGTATCAATCAGAGCGAACCGTTGACGATCAATAATCGCCGCATAACCAACGCTCGCGATTTGATGGAAGCTTCCTTTATTGCCGTGAGCGCTGATACAAATGGCTTAACCAATGGCACCGGCAGCCGCACTATTCCTACTGGAAGAGGAAACCTGGTTCAAGAGTTCCGCAACGGTACACTAGTTTCTGCTAGTGAAACTCTAAACGACGGTCGCGTTATCGTTACCCGGAGAAGTTATGGTGACACAGCACCATCAACGAGCGCCCTTGTCGTGGAAGAGTTTCGAGAAGGGCGCATTCAGCGGGCATTTGCACCGACAGGTGAGACCTATGCTGCCCAGCTCACCCGCGATATTGGCTTGCAGCCAACGCTGGAACTGCGTCTGGCAGCCGCTCGGCGCTTGCTAACTGAGTCCAATGTTAATGCCACTGCGTCGGAACGCCAGGCAGCATTGAGTGTTATGCACAGGCGAGCCAGCGAAGGTACTAACTGGCAAGAGCGTCTTGCCTGGTCCCAGTATTTGGCTTACGGTCAGGGCATCGACAACACCCAAGATCGGCAATGGCGTGAACGCGGACTGGTGGCCATCAATGACATCGCCACACATGCTCCAGACGCCACACGGCAGCAAGCAGCAGACCTGGTGGCGCGCTTCACATCTGAGCAAATTCGCCTGGTTATGGCTGCCAACGCTACTGAAGTTACTGCCGAAATCAGTGCATACGACCAGCGTGTGGGTCCTCTGGAGTCCCAAAATTTAATTCCGGGGCAAGTTGCAGTGTTAGCCGATTCAGCCCAACCTGCGGTAACTGCATTTCCTCTGGCGCAAAGAGTGCAACTTGGACAAATGACGCTGGCACAATTGCAGGGGTTCATTCACGATTCTGCGAGCCAACCCTCTGGTGCTGCATTCCTGCGCGGCTTGCAGGAGGCAATGAATGCGCCAGCCGGCAGTGGTTTGAACGCTGAGGCCCTGGCAACATTGCGACGAAACATAATGACAGCGCTTGTGGATAGTGCGCAACGAGCGGGAGCGACTGCTTATTCACCTGAGGTTTTCTCTCAGATGAGTGGCATGGTAGCCGCAACGCCGGAGGGTCGTGAACTGCTGCGCAACCGGATGATACAAGACGCAAGTGATCGTAATAATGCTTCATTGCTCATGCTACTCAACGTATCGACTGGGGCTGATCCGTTGTTAGCCAGCGAAGCTCAAACGACAATACTGTCCGTTGCCAATATTCCCAATCCACTCGAATCATTGATCGCAGGCGAGCGGCCGTCGCCCGTTTCCAGGTTGCTCAATCCTTTGCCTTCTGCCTCCTTTCGCAATGACCTGAGAAGTGCTGTTTTCAGTGCATTGCGCCGCGATTCTGCTTTGCTTCCGCTTGCCGCCTCAATAGCACTGAACGGCGAGGGCGTATCCAGTACTGATGCTGCCACAATCAATCGACTATCAAGCGCAGCCAGAGAAGGAAACGAAAACGCTCTGAGAGTTTTGTCATCGTTGGCTGGCGGTATTGATGAGCGAACTCCGGCCAATTCAGCCAGTCGATTAGCACTCAATGGCTTAATCGATATTGCCACTGCCGATGGTGCCAGCTCCCGACCGCAAATTAATGCTGCCTTGTTGCGTTTGGCTGCCGGACGTTCAGAATATCTACGTAACCAGGTCTGGAGTGCTCTGTCTGATCAGGCAGCCACGCGTGCAACGGCTCTGTCCATGATGACTGCAATCGCAACTGGCAGTGAGACAGTGCCCACTAATCTGCCTGAAGCGCTGGCTGGTTTACCAGATCAGATTGGGCGAAATCCCGCGGAGCCTGGGGCTCAAAGAGCAGCAGAGATTCTGATCCGAGCCGCCCACCTTACCCCTGTCAATGAAGCTCTGTCCACTCCTGCCCGCGCGGGATTGCGAGATTTGGTCGGTGGTTTGACAGACGCCAATAACCAAAGCCGCAGCATTCTGCAAGCGATTCTGGCAGGCGCGGTCACTAATGATCAAGGAGCAACCATCTTAGGCAGCGTTGGATCGCAAATCGCAAGCGAGCCCGTGCGCAGACAGTTTGTTGATTTGATCCGTGCGCAACTTCGCGAAGCGCCGGTAGGAGATACCGCGCTTCAACAGCGTTTGGCAACAGCCTTATCCAGTCTGATCAACGGCTTTGCGCCGCTCCGTAGAGCCCAAGATAGTTCAGATGCGTCCGCAGAAAACATAATCACATATCTCGGAGTGCCATCTGAGGCACTCTTATCCCTTGCCCGAGCCGGCGACAATCGCGCACAATTGGAGCTTGAAGCATATGGGATTTCGGCAATCAGGTATCTGCAGCCAACGGAAGCAGTGGATAGGCAAGTGTTTGCCAGAATCGCTGCTACGCATCTGGCTCATGAAGCGTTGATGGATGAATTGGGGCTTGCCGAAGGCTTGAGAAATCCTCGTCGCTTGAGAAATCATCCTCGCGACCAGAGTATGAATCACCGTTGGAATTCCTTGCTGGCTCAATTTGCACCTTCTCCCTTGCATCTTACGCTCCGCACTGGTCTTTACGATATGGAGCAATGGAGGGCAATTCAAACGGAACTGCAGGGGGTGTTGGTCGATCAGGTCAGGCAACAAGCCAACGCCGGTGGCCCTTCATCTCACCGCTCCTTGTCCGCCGCGGCTCTGTTGATCGCGATAACTCCGCCTGTCAGGCCAATTACATTGGTGAGTGATCGCACCACGAATGTTATGGAAGCGATGGACAGGGCTCTGACAACGGCGGTGCGTAGCGCGTTGCCTGGTCTGTCCAGCGATCCGCAGCGCCAACTTCAGATCCTCACGCAATTGTTGGAAAGGCAGGCGAGAGAACCAGATAACGCCGCATTATTGCGAACCACAGCAGAAGTCGCGGCTAGAATCACTTCTGTTCCAGCGCCGGTTTTGGCAAGTTTGAACGCCTGGCTGCGCTATACCACCGAAAGAAATGCACCGGGTAGCTCGAGCGGCAGCTCGATACGTCAAGAACGGTACATGGATGCGTTATCCGGCGCAGCCGCGCTTATAGCTGCAGGCAGAGAAGTCGATCCCGTTGTCGCTACCGCCGCCCGTAATGCCGTTGGGCAACTGATTAATGAGTTCACTGGCACCGACCAATCTCGACCGTTAAATGAAACTCTGATTAATAGACTTGCCGCTCTTGCGCCTTTCATGTCGCCTGAACAGGCGCGCACCTTGCTTGAATCGCCACAGGCGGCTGCGCTTGGGTCGCCTCGCGCCCATAGACAAGATGGACTAGATACTACAACAGGACAGTTGCAGCAGTCGTTTGGAGCATTGGTTCGGAACCTGTTGAATAGCACTAATCGGGAAACGGAAGCAGCTGCACTACAGTACACTGGCCAAAACTGGCATGTCGTTGCCACCAATCTCGATGCAACCGCGCGAACGCAACTTCTAGCGAGAGTTCAGCCGTTGTCGACTTCCGAGCGCCAACGTATCACTGAAGCGCTTGCTGAATTGACGAGATTGTATCCACTAAGCGGTGGTACCAGTGAAGCGCAACTATCGCTAATAACGTCCTTCCTGGCGGCTGCGCGCGTTCTCAGTCCTGATTTGCCAGAGCTGACCCAAGCCGGACAGCAGATCGAACAGTGCATCAGTGCTATCAGGCAAAATCCACTAACTGCAAACGATCCACGAGCAGCAGTTTTCGAGCAGCTACTTGCTTTGCCCGGTCACGAAGCGCTAAGAACATCTCTTGCCGCTGCACTTGTCGCTCCCAATAGCGGGTCGACCGAGAGTCTGCGCCGAAGTGCTTGGCTCCATATGGCTGGCATGACGTCCAGCAGGAATGAGCAGGTACGGTCTCAGGCAGTGACCGCCATTGAGGCAGTGCCGCTTACGAACAGGGCAGAAACAAATCACATCCGGGAAGCTTTCGGCCGTGCTGGTGCCAATATCCCAAGTGGTACTGGTAACGCCGGGAGGGCGAGCTTCTGGACAACCTTTCAGCAGTTCCTCATTCGCACTCAATACGACCAGGACACGGCTCTGTTTAGAGAGGTGGGGAATCAGCTGTGGCGATATTCGGTCACTAGTCGGAACCGTTAAGGTAAGTGCCTGCAAATTTCAGTCAGGAATTGGTCAGACCGTTCTTTTATCATGCATTGAAAGCAATGATTAGAAGGATCGGAAAAGGCATTGTCAGACAGCAGGATTGAGTCGGAGTTAACAGGAAGCAGCAGCGGTTTTGGCTCGATAAATTTGTTGAGCCTGCTGATGGAGCCTGAACGACCATCACCACCCAGCCGGCAAGGCACCACAATCGCTGAAACGTCAGCTGATTCGATTGTTATGGCGGCAGCTAACCCCGGTGAAACTGCTGGAAACACGCCCGCTCCGAGTGTCGACCAGATGCGAACTGATTTGCAACGCAGTTTTGCTGAGGCACGCATCGGATACCCGCAAAACATGTTCCATAACGTTGCTTTGATGAACCATTTTTTGCGTGGCAATCCCGACCTCTTGCGTAGATACAACGAC
>JADYXS010000311.1 GCA_021772155.1 Candidatus Obscuribacter sp. | reverse complement strand
TCCAAGAGCGAGAAGACCGGCCGACGAATTTCTTGGAAGACCTTGTCTCGCTTGGCGACTGGGGCAACGATGTGAAGCTTGATGTCCATGTTTGGCTGGAGGGCAAGCAGATCTGCCATTCGGAGGATGCCCGAGTAAACCGCAGTCGTATGCTCGACTTCGAAAGCACGAACGATTGAGCGCCCTCGCAGCCAGATCACATCTATCTGTTCTATTGTTCGAAGCGTGGTGTCGTCGTAATTGAGCGGCAGGCGCTCCAACAGTGGCTGAGGTTCCTTCTTCCACTCCTTGAGGACGCCGCCCCGGTCGTTCCGAGGAATCCAGATTGCCATGCCCATGCGAGCGCCGATCTGCGCAATGAGGGATTGGATCTGAATGGACTCTCTCGCTGCCGCTTCCTGCGGTGCCGACACATCCTCAGTCGGTGCCGTATCTTCTGGTACTGAGACTGTGACGACCTTGTCCAGGCGATTGACGGTGTGTGTCGTCAGTTTCTTGCGATCAGCGTCATCCAGGGGGTACGTCTTCGGTTGCTCCGTTTGTGCCGCCAAAACTTCGGCAAGAAACTTGCCGTCCTTCTCGTCAAGTTTCACAAGGCTGCCACGGACTTTGCCAGTCCAAGCGATCGAACCCTTCTCAAGCGTGCGAGTGAACGATAGGCCATTCCAAATCGAGGTTTCGTGGATGGGTAGCGACTGATCGAGCGGAAGCCAGACCTTCGGCTTGACCTTGAACCTCACCACGAAGGGATCATTTTCTGGCAGAAAGAGCGGGGTGTTGTCGATGAACGGTCCTTCGACAATTTCGAGTAGTCCGCACCAACGAGAAAGCTTCGTCACGTAGCAGGCGAACACGTCGCCCGGCTTGATTCGTTCGGCCATACCCTTGTGCCGCATTCGAAAGCCCGACAAACTTTGGGTCGAGCGCGTGAAGGCCTCGTACGTCTCCGGCGAAAACAGGTCAATAAAGTAGGTCATGTTCCCTCTCGAATGCAGGGTTAGGTCGTCATTATTCGACATAGGTTTTGTTGCCATATGAAACATGGTCACCAAGATATTGAAGAATTGGAGCCCACGCGAATTTTATTCCGTCGGAGTGAAAGCGTTTTCCCACAAAGCTTACGTAGTCCATGTCAGGTTGAATCGTGATCAACTGGAGTAGTTCAACGCCAACTTTAGTTAACAGGCCTACGCTGCTAGCAAGCTTCTGAGTGTCCTTTTCACACTCGAAAAGCAGCACCAATGGCCCGTAAAAAAGATTGGATATACCTCCGGCGGCTACCGGTCTAAATGAAAACTCCAAGTTTGTTTCAAAAATGAGTCCCGCATCTTTCAGTGCAAGAATGTCTAGGAATGTAACCCCAGAATCTTTTGTGAAAATGAAGGCTGTGGGGTCAATGAAGAAGACTTTGTCGCCAGATCGGAGAATGTAGTTACCAAGCTTGACGAAGTTTTCTGCTTCCTTCTTTGAAAGATTCCGCAAAACATCAAGAGTTCTTAAGGAAAACGAGCCTGGTCTTTTGATTTCGTCAGCAAGGATTTTCCCCCAAAGGTGTTGCAGTTCTTCCGTGGATATGCCGGACGAAATATCCATGAACCGTGAAACCCATTCGGGTTCCGGCTTTTCGTCTGGTACGAAAGTTTCCTGCGCCAGATTCTCGGCTGCATTTGCGCAAACAGCTTCCACATTTTGTTGCTGATGAAGTTCTTGGTATTGCAAACGCGCCGTTACGCGATTTGGTAAAGCTGGCAGATTTTCTGGTTGGGCGTCCGGAGAGATGACTTTTATTTTTCCGTCTTCATATTCAGAGTGCGTCAGTAGCTTTTGACTCTCAGCCATAGCTTGCGCAATGACCTTTATTTCGTAGGCTTTCGCATCAGCCGTCTTCTTAATGAGGTATGGCTTCGAAACAGCACCAATTCCACCTGAAACAACCTCAATAAGGCGTTTCAATGGTTCGCTCAGTCCGACAATATCTTTAATTTCCATAGGAGTAAGACCTAACGTTCCGGTTCAGGCGCGCGCGGTTTCATGCGCGTCGCCTGCAACCGGTTGTTGAACCCACGCACGTTACATCTTGGGAGCGGGCATGAGCGCAATGTAGTGCTCCATCTCTAAAGTGAAATCTATGGATTTAGCGGTCAATTGAATCAACGCTTTGAGGTCTCTAATGTCCCTTTCCGACCATGCCCGATAGTAATGGGTTTCGTCATTCCCTAGCCACGCAGCTCGGTGCGCCGCGTCCTTTATTGCGTCGGGCAAATATTCATCTATACATTGGCTAAGCGATGAGCGAATGATCTTATTTTTTCGCACTTCGGCATCGTCAGTCTTGAGGCGTGAAATGGCAAAGTCTTTGCACAGAAACTCCAGCGATCGACGAAACCCGGCGCCACATATTTCGGACAGTCCGTTCTCTTCAGCGTATGAAGCCTGCACGTAAGTTAAACAGAAGACCGGAGATAGATTTCTAATTGCTTCCGAGAACTCGGAAGGCGCAGAGTACTCGAGGGGGCGGCTCTGCAGGAGCCTTCCCTCTTCAACGCCACCTTCAGTTACGATTGTGTAGAAGGCCGTGAATATGCTACCGCAGGGTCCCGAGGTGCACTGACAAACTGCAATTGCATCACGACGGGCGTCCGATTTCGTCCCAGTCACTATTGCGCCCAATACATTGGCTGAAAGATATGTATTGCACCGCGGGCATGTAACCGGCAGCTGATTTACGCTTATCTTCCGCCGCTCCCCGGTTGAATCGAGTACCTCAATCTCTTCAATCATAGCGTCGGCGTCTCGTGCGTTCTAACGTGAAATAGTAGCCCTAAAAGGTGGATTTAAATCCGCCTTTGTTCCCGGGCCATTGGTAGTTTTCGTCATGGATTCAGCCTGTTACCGCGTAAATCTGGTTTTCTGTTTTCCTGGATTAATGCCGAAACAATAAAAATAATTAATTAAATCAAATACTTACAATCAATCCGGGGGCAGCCGTGCCGCCGGACTACTTCAGCATGTGTTTCGCAATCACCAGTTGCTGGATCTGGCTGGTGCCCTCAAAGAGACGGAACAGCCGCACATCACGATATAGACGCTCGACGGCTGAGGCCTGCATGTAGCCGGCGCCGCCGTGAATCTGCACCGCGCGATCGGCG
>JADYXS010000310.1 GCA_021772155.1 Candidatus Obscuribacter sp. | reverse complement strand
TCATGGGGACGGTTTCCTTCACAAGAAAACGAAAGAAGGGGACGCTACCTAGCGCAGCGTCCCCCCTTTCAGAAAGAATGAGCACCGGGTGGTGCTCACCACGGGATAGGGCAGGCCCTTTCCCAAAATTACATGTTGTTGCCACTACGGCTTGCGCTCCGGAGCAAACCCCTTCGATGCGATGTTGCCACCATCATCGAAGGGGCGCCTGCCGAAGCGTTTGCTTAGTTGCCGCCGCGAATCCGCTTGAGGATGTCGCGATAGGCCTGGCTCACCACTTTGCCGGCAGCGACGATGCGCAGCCAGAGGGGAGTGAGGAGCGTCTTCAGACCTTTGTAGGCTCGGACGACCTGCGTCCAAACCACAATCCACAGGCTCCATGCCCAGTCATAGACCGTGGCAAGAATCGGCTTAAGCCAGCCGAGCAGCGCCCAGCTGGTGATCAGCCGAGCCAGCACATAGCCCACAGGGAAGGCGATGTAGTACACACCGACCCAGGTTGCAGCGCCGGCAGCGACGCCAGCGATCTTGATCAGCGCGCCCTCGTCGGACGAGTAAACGTGCGCACCGAGGAACACGGCAGCGGCAAGACCGAGCGCGCAGCCGAGGAACTCCAGACCGTAGTTGCTCTTGAACAACACTTTGCCGACGAGCACATAGGACAGCGCCGTTGCCAGCACAGTCAAGGGCAGGTTGAGCAAATTCACGCCGAGCAACGCGGCCAGCAACGCGGTTGTGCCGATGAAGGCGCCCACCGCCACAGCGATGTTGGTGACATGCAGGACAAGGTCCTGGTAGCCAGTCTTGTCCTTGTAGCAATTCTTGTACGCGTGCCGAATCTCTTCAAGACCCTTCTTGAACTGTTCGTTGGCGAATTTGTAGAGCGCCGCCAGCGGTGAGCCGAGTTTGCTCAGACCGATGGTGTGAAGTACCGCACGCGAACCGAGGTAAGCGATGGGGAACAGCACAACGCCATTGAACAACGCCGTGAAGACGCCGGCGACGATGCCACCGTAGACACCGTAGACGTAGCCGGCTTCGTGATACTGAATGCCGACAAAAATCGCCGCGGCGATCGAACTCAGGGCACCGACAACGAAGTTGCCGCCACCATGATTGATGAGCTTGAAGACCAGGATGTACGCAATCAGGCTGATTGCGGCCGTAACAGCGGCAGCCCCCCAGATGGGCAGAAGCCCAGCGGCAATCCCGAAGGTTCCGTAACCAATGCCACCAGTGGCGAAGAGGTTGACGACATGATGGAAGAATTCCGAGTACTTGTCGTCACTTTCGTCGTAAGCCTTCTCCGGGAGCGGCTTGAGGAACTTCCAGACCTTCTCGAGGAAGCCTGCCGTGAACGCGACGTTCACGAACGGGAACACATAGCCAACGAAGGCCACGTAAGCGACCGCGTAAGCAGCGTAGATCCAGATACCGGTAGCACCGGTCAGCGACACCACATACGGTGCAGCGCCCCAGACCGCGGCTACGCCGATGGCGAGTCCGAGGAAGGCGAATTTGCCGTACTTGATGAACTGTCCGAGCAAGGCACCGACCAGGCCGGTTACCAGAACGCCGGCGCAGACCGCCACGGAGAAGCCGACGATGGGCACCGCGATCAGTGCAGCCACGCACACGTAGGTCTGCCAGCCGAGGTAGCAACTACCGGCAAGCAGCGACACGTATGAGACGGCGCCGATGAGCCTGCCGAACCACGTGTCTTCATGCTCTTTGGTGAGCACTTTGGACCACGCCGATCCGGAGCCGAGGCAAACGGTGCTGATACCATTGACGATACCGTCGACCAAGCCCTTGAATTTCTCCCGGGTGTACTTGCGTACGCGGTCAGAAACGGCTTCGCAGAAGTCGATTGTCGGGCTTACACCGAAGCGGTAAAGCAACGGCCAGAGGTAAAACAGCACCGCGAGGAACGCAACGATGCCGGCGCCTACCCACTTCCAGGTGCTTGGGTAATGCGAGCCGACGAGATCGGCCGCGTACATGGCTGCGCCACCGGCGAAGATCAGCCCGAACAGCGCGCGGAAGGCTCCGGCGAGTCCGCTGTAGACTTTGTCAGTGCACCACTTGCCGCCCTCGATGAAGAGGAGCGGAATGGCGACGATGATGTAGAGGAATGGGTTGAGCTTTTCGCCCGACCCGGATTTGTTTTTTCCGAAGAAACTCATGATTTTTAACTTCCCAGTTTTGGGTTTAAACCTGATTGCCTGCCGCCCGGCGCGCGTTATTCGCCGGTTGGCAGGTTGTTCACTACGGACCTGCCGAAGCAGGTCAGAGTCATGCTGGAACGCTCAGCATGCCGATGCACCGCATCGGACTGGACGTGATTCTTTGGTGCGTTTTGAAGCGCACCGATTGGGCTGGCAGCACCAACTGGGCAACCTTTATCCAAGGCCGCTCAATTTGGAACCGGCACAGCGGGTCAAGCTGTTTGCATTTTCGCCAGCAGGTCGGCCTTGCGGACGCGCTGGACTTTCAGCTTGGCCATGATGTCCAGGACATTGGCCCAGGCGGGGATTTCGATGTCGCGAACGGCCTCTTCGATGAGGTGTACGCGGAAGCCTTGGAGCACCAGATTGATGGCAGTGGTGCCCAGGCAGATGCGCTCGACCAGACCGCCGAGGTAGACATCGGTGACGCCGTGGCTCTTCAGCCAAGCTTCGACCTCGGGCGTGGCGCCAGAGAACTGGTCCATGTTCGGCTGCGTGCCTTTGCTGAAGAAGCGGTCGTAGCAGCGAGCGTGGATGCCACGAATGAACTGGAAGCCCCAGGTGCCGCGCTCCATGTGTCGGGGCAGGATCGTATGGAGGACGCCGTTGCCATCGGGGACGCACGTCACGCCATTTTTCAGCAGCTTGCGATTGTTGTGCGCGGAGCTGAAGAAGTTGGTCGGGTGGTCGTCGCTGACGTCGGCCTGCACGCGGAAGAAGCCGCTTTCTTTGCCTGCCAATTGCAATTCACCGATCACCGGCCCGATCTCGCGACCGCCCGGAACAGGGATGGCGCTGCGCTTGTAGTCGGCGAAATCATTGCGCGGGTCGACGGTGAGGAAGGCGTTGATGATGCCGCCGTTGAGGAAGTTTTTGCTGCGTGGTTTACGAGTCATGGAACTGCTTCTTTCTGTTAAGCGATGAACTATCTGTCAGCGCGCGCCAACTACTGTTGGCGCGCGCTGGGTGAAAACCAGCCGTGAGTGCTCCTACGGCTGGTTGAAAGTACTGCTCAGGGATTTGCTGGCAGTCATACTGTCAGCTTTCTCCCTTCCGAGATTCAACTCTGGACAGGCGCGCGGACAGTTGCACCGGTGGTGAAGCTGCCCTTTGCCGTTGCCAGAATTTTGTTGAGCCGCGCTGCCGCTTCCGGCGAATCGCACTCCCAGCGGTTAACCCAGTCCAGCCAGATGCCGACGTCGGCATCACTGGCCATGCGGAACGCACAACGCGGAGACAGGCTGACCGGCCCGACCTGCGGTCCATCCGGGCTGCAGTTACGCTTGTTGGCGATGAAGAACCGTTTGATGAAACTCGCCAGCCAGTAAGCCAGGTCGTCGGCCGTGTATTTCCGGTCGAACGCGGCCTGCTGCGCCAGGTAGAGAATCTTCTCCGGTGTCATGTTCCAGCGGATCAGGTTCTCCAGGAAGAACTCGCCAAGCTCGGTCGGTCCGATGGACTTT
>JADYXS010000309.1 GCA_021772155.1 Candidatus Obscuribacter sp. | reverse complement strand
GCCTGCCTGAGCATCCACATCTGCGTTGAAAACCCAAGTTACGATAAAAGAGACAGCCATGATGAATAGAACCAAAGGACGCGTCGCACGCGCCCAGTCCGGTGCCATCCCATATCCTGGCAAATAACGAGGGACAAGGTTAAGCAGACCGACGATGGCAGAAGCTCCGGCAAACCAGAGAATGCAAATCGTGCTGATATCGTATGCGGTGCCAAATCCATTCCCGAGATACTCATGGGCAATGAACGCAAGCGCTCTGCCATTGGCTTTTCCAGTTTCGGCAAACTCGGCTGCTGGAATGAGAAGCGTCGTTACGATGGAACTGGCTATGAGGAAAAAGCTCATTAGCACTGCTGCACTGATTAACAGCTTTTTCGTATTCTTGATTTGTCCGAGCGGACTCTCAGGCGTATCATCCGGACTCCCCTTAACAAGTGGAATGACGGACACGCCTGTTTCGAACCCGGAAAGTCCCAAGGCCAGTTTCGGAAACATACCCATCGAAATGGCAATCATCAACCATGGAGTCGAAAATTTTGTCAGTAACGTGCCCCACCAGTTAGCAAAAGCATTCGGCAGTTTGAGCAACTGCTCGAAGCCAGTCCACAAAACAAAGACATTCAGCGTGAGATAAACGACGACAAGGATAACCGCAACGCCAATTGCCTCGCGGAATCCAAGCATGAATACGCCACCCAAAATTGACAGCAATACCAACGTAATTGTAATTCTATTCTGTAGATAGTCCGGCCACCACGGGTTCTCAACGATGTGAGCAGTAGCGTCAGCTGCCGAAAGCGTGATCGTAATGATGAAACTGGTCGCTGCAAAACCCAATAGAACCAGTACTAGCGTTTTTCCTTTCCAGCCAGGAAGCAGACTCTCAAGCATTGCGATGCTGCCTTGTCCGTGGAAGCTTTCATTGGACACTCTCATGTAAACAGGAAGCGCGCCAAACAACGTAAGCAGCACAAGAATCAGCGTGGCAATCGGACTGAGGAGTCCTGCTGCCAAATAGGCGATACCAGGTTGATATCCCAACGTGGAGAAGTAGTCAACTCCAGTCAAACACATCACATTCCACCACGAGGATCGAGTGTGTTGCTCAGTGCCGTGTTTTGTAGTCTTAGTGCCTTCTAGTAACCATACTAGGAACTTTTTCTGCTTGCTGGTCACAGATCACCGACTCTGTATTAGTTGGAGCTACCATTTGAGCAGGTTGAATTTTTCCATATCGACAGTGGACATGTTGCGGTAAATCGCCAATACGATAGCCAGTCCTACCGCAGCTTCTGCTGCTGCTACGGCAAGAATGAAGATGGCGAAAACCTGTCCTCTAAGTAGAGTCGGGTCGATATAGCGCGAGAACGCGACAAAATTGATGTTCACCGCGTTGAGCATGAGCTCGATTGACATAAGCACCCTGATCGCGTTTCGCGAAACGACCATGCCGTACATGCCGATGCAGAACAGCACCGCAGAAAGAGTCATATAGCGAACGATTTCAGTCTGTTGGAGCGTCAGTACAACGAAAACACCGATCGTACCAGTGATGACCACAAACGGTAGCTCGGCTCCGAGCCCTGCAAAAAGCAAACCCAATGCAACCACAGCCAAAGCAATTACAACGTCAGCCAGATCCTTGTCTATCCCGAATGGACTAACCATCGCCGGTCCAAGACCGTTGGCGTAACCACACACCAAAATGGCTCCAATCAATATGTACACATAACTGAGGAGATTAGACTTTGACGACATTCTCTTCCTTCCTGTCACTGTAAGACTCATCGTTTTCAATCCATTCCTCAGAACGCGTCAAGTGCTCTGTCTTGGCGAGCATAATTGCACCAATCAGTGCAATCAAAAGGAGGACTGATGCAAACTCAAACGGCAGCGCGTAATATCCAAGCATGTTCGTGCCAATCGCCACGAGATTCAACTCTGGAGGCAATGGAGTTGCTTCTTTCACCTGCCACAACTCGGAACGTATTGCAAGATAGATGGTGATGAATAATGCTAACGCAGCAAAAAGGGCCGGTAGTTTCTGTTCAGGAACAGTAAGGTTGACATCTTGTTCCATACGGGGATTGGTCAACATCAAAGCGATGACGACAACAAGAGTGATGCCCACCGCGTAAATCATCAGTTGAGCCATTGCCAGAAACTGCGCTTGCAGTAAAAGGAAGATTCCGGAGATGGTTCCGAACACACCAATTAGCAAAAAGCCACAACGAATGATTCGCGGATCAAAGAGCACTCCATAAGCAAGCGGTATCGCGAGAAATGCCAGCATATAAAAAACTGGTGCTTCTACGTTGTTCGCCGCCCAATTCTGAAGAAATGAGAAATAGCCAACTTCCACGTTACTTGCCCTCTTTATCCTTGGTCGGTTTGTCCTTGCTCGGCTTTTTAGCATCCGATGCCTTGGAATCAGGCTTGGCTTTCGGTTTGGTTGACTTCGCTTCAGATTTGGCTGGTTCCACTGCTGCCGGTTTAGAAACTTCAATAGTGGCTGCTGTTGCCTCAGTTGCAGCGGGTTTTGCTGCTTCAACTGCCGCCGCTGGTTTGGCGGCTTCGGCTGGTGTTAACTTAGCTGCTTCAGCTGCTGCTGGAGCGGCTGCTTCAGCTGCTGCTGGAGCGGCTGCTTCAACTGCCGCTGGTTTAGCTGCTTCAGCTGCTGCTGGAGCGGCTGCTTCAACTGCCGCTGGTTTAGCTGCTTCAACTGCCGCTGGTTTAGCTGCTTCACCTGCCGCTGATTTAGCTGCTTCAGCTGCTGCTGGAGCGGCTGCACCGGCTGGAGGTGCCGGTTTCTTGGCTGGCTTCGGTTTCGGTAGGGGAATTTCCTTCTTCTCGAAGTAATACGCAGATTCTTCTTGAGTCAAAGTGAGTTTAGGCAAGTCATAAACAAGAGATTGACGCGTGTAATCAGCCATTTCAAAGTCGTTCGTGTTGATAATGCAACTCGTTGGGCAAACTTCCGTGCATAGCCCGCAGAACATGCAGAGACCGTGGTCAATTTTGAACTCTATTAGTTCCGGCTTGTTCGTCTCAGGACTCTTATGCGACGTAATTTCGATGCACTTGTCGGGGCACACACGTTCGCACTGCAAGCAAGAAATGCAGAGATGTTCGCCAGTATCCGGATTGACGGTCAAAGCTAGCCGCCCGCGAAATGCTCCCGGAAGATGCGGCATTTGGTCCGGAAAGTTTTTGGTAATAGGTTGGCGAAAGGTGTGTTTGCCAACAGTGGTTAGCCCACGCCAAACCTGATAGAGACCGCCTACTGCTCGGGAGATTAGGTTAGACACGAATGATCTCCTTCAGAAAAGTGACCACGAGGAAGAGTATCAGCGAGATTGGTATCAGCCGCTTCCATCCGAAGTTCAACAATTGGTCAATACGGAACCGTGGCAACGTTCCACGGACCAAGATAGCGAGAAACACAAAGCCGTAAACTTTGGCCACGACCCACAGCCAGCCGGAAAAAGTGACGGGATTGAGCATGGTGCCCAGAATTGTCACTGGGTTTATGCTGCCAAAAAATGTCAGTATGCCTGGGTTGAGACCAAGGTTCACAAGGACAGAACCGATCCAGGACAAAAGACCGCCAAGAAGTGGAACGGTGCCAAGGATTGTCCATATGCCAGTATTGAGGCCAAGATTCCCCAGAACGGAACCGATACCGTAGAAAACTTGCTGGAAGAAATATGGATCCAGCAAACCAGGAATCGGCGAGGATCCGCCTCCCAAGAACATCACGGTAGCGACCGTCGAAACAATGAATAGGTTCGTAAACTCCGCCAGAAAGAAAATGGCGAACTTGATGCCACTATATTCAGTGTTGTATCCGCTAACCAATTCGCTTTCCGCTTCCGGAAGGTCGAAGGGAATTCTATTGATTTCCGCGCAAGCACCGGTCATGTAAATGCCGAGCAAAGCAATTGAGCACAACGCCAGAGCCAGCCCTGCAAGAAGCCTACTGGTCGACGATTCGCCGGATTCTGTCGCGCCTGCAATCTGTGGTTCAGATAGGTGGAACGGTACGTTCCCCAACATATTCCAGTGCAATATTCCGGCAGACTTTGGTGCTTCAGGAGTTTCCGGATTTTTGACAAAAACAAATTGCGGTGGTACAGACTGCACTGCTTCCAAGCGCTTGAGCTCGTCGGTCCCTCTGTGAACTGATTGGTTGGCACCAATATCAGCAACGTTGAGTGTTCCCATAAGGAAGCAGACCGTGATCAAAGACAGGACTAGGGGAATTTCATAACTGATAGCCTGAGCAGCAGACCTTAGGCCGCCCACCAACGAGTACTTGTTGTTACTCGACCAGCCGGCCATAACTAGTGCCACCACTGGGATTGAACCCATGGCCAAGACATAGAAGATTCCAGTTGGCAGGTTGCACGTCAGAAACAGCGGATGGTTGTAGGTGACTGCGGACAAAAGTGGAACCGCGCCGAAAATAGATGGCGCAAAGAAGACGATTGGAGCCAACGTGAATAAGAGGATGTCCGCACCTTTCGGTGTGATGTCTTCTTTGAATAGCAACTTAAGTGCATCAGCAAAAGTTTGTGCCAGTCCATCGAAACCAACTCTGTTCGGACCCTTCCGCACGGTGAACAGCGCTAGACCACGGCGTTCACACAACACCATAAACATGGCGTTAATTGGAATGAAAATCATTACAGCAAGCAATGGTACGAAAAATTGCAGAGTATCTACTAGCGGCTGGACCTGAGCGAGGCCTTCTGGGGACTGAGCAACGCTTTGAATTAGTAAGTAAGGAATGAGTTCGCCCACGCCCCAAGAGACCATCCACACTGGACCGAATATGAGTCCAATCCAGATTGCGCATAGACGGATGAACTTCGCGACCTCGACCCAGTTTCCTGGTCCTGTCGAGGTAACGCTAGCGCTAGATTTCGGTACTGATGCTATCGAGGTGGTCATGTCTGTCCTTTTTTCCTACCGATCAACGTCAGGAAGGATTACGTCAATTGATCCAAACACCGACATTATGTCGGCAATCGGAGCTCCTACAAGCAACTCAGGCAATACGGAAAGATTCGAGAACGAGGGATTGCGCCATGCAATTCGAGCAGCTTTGTCGGTGCCATTTGAAGTTATATAAGTTCCCAGTACTCCGCGTGGAGACTCTACCGGAACGAAGCCCTCACCGGCTTTGATGCGGATTCCGGAGTTTTGCTTCTTGACCATTATCGCCAGGTCGCCGCCACAGTTCGCACAATCAGCTTTACCGCAAGCCTTGCACTCTTCCCGCTTCTTGCGCAATTCTTCGGTGGTCCCACCAGGGATTTTTTCTATGCACTGACGAATGATCTCGTTGCTTTCGCGCAACTCGGCAACGCGGCAAATGTAGCGAGCCCACGTATCATCACCTTGCCCAGTAAGGCTGATTACCTTGAAATCGATCTCTGGATAGACTGAATAAGGTCGATCTTTGCGTAAATCGAACGGCACTCCAGATGCACGAAGGCATGGACCGGTGACGCCGTATGACATCGCCAGTTCTTTGCTCATTACACCAACGCCTTTCGTGCGCTTCAAGAAAATCGGGTTCTCAGTGACGATCGCTTCGTAGTCATCAATACAGGAAGGAAAGGTATCAACAAATTCCTTCAATTTGTCGAACCATCCCAACGGTGGATTGCTTTGAACTCCGCCGATGCGAATGTAGTTAAACATCATCCGCTGACCTGAAACAGCTTCCAACAAATCGAGCAACTTCTCGCGATCACGGAACGGATAGAACGGAAATCCGAACATCGCGCCCAAGTCGATCAGATAAGTTCCCAGCCATAGCAGGTGCGAGGTTATGCGATTCATCTCCGACATGATCACACGCAGGTACTCAGCGCGCTTCGGAATCTTCAAACCATCCAACTCTTCGCAAGTGCGAGCCAGAGCCCAGCTTGTGAACATTCCAGAAAGGTAATCAACACGATCGATCAACGCCTGGTACTGGTACCAAGTGCGGTTCTGTGCCTGCCATTCTTGAGCGCGATGCAGGTGACCAACAACAGGTTCGGTGTGTCGAACAATTTCGCCATCCAACGTCAGTAGCAAACGCAACACGCCGTGGGTAGCAGGGTGCTGAGGACCCATGTTGATAATCATCTCGTCCGTTTTCAGCTGCGCGTCTTCGGCATACTGAGTCGAACGAACAAAGGATGGCAACTGAGGTGCAGTTTCTGGTAAGTTTTCGGTAGCCATTTTGTGCTCTATCTCATGCTATGAGGATTTTTGTCATTCAGCGCATCGACGGGTTGCTTATAGTCTTTGCGCAACGGATGTCCTTCCCAATCCCAAGGATTCATCAGGCGGCGAAGATAAGGATGTCCGAAGTACTTAATTCCGAGCAAGTCGTATTCTTCACGTTCATGCCAATTAGCAGCCGGCCAAAACGGTGTGATGCTTGGAACAGCTGGAAGCTTGCCTTCCGCAACAGACGCTTTCGGAACGCGCACTTTTACCACGAGTTCTTTAGTGCTGTCTTCGTAAGACCACAGATGATAGACGCTGTCCCAGGTATCGTTTGTTTCGACACCGCTGACCATCAACAAGAAGTCCATGCGGGTCTCTGAACCACGTACGCTCTTCATCGCTTGGTGAAGATCCATGCCGTCAATTTCAATGGTCTCCACCTTACCGGCGGTGCCGACACTATCAGGTAAGCGAGTAGATCCGATACCGAGATCTTTCAAGAATTGCCCGTACGGTCCCAACGGAATCTCTTGTGGCAGTTCGGCAGACTTAGCTGCTTCAGGTTGTTCAGTCATTGCTGTGATCCCTTCCTAAGCGCTCTTTTGCTCGTTACTAGCGGCCGGTGGCATTTCTTCTCTAGCTTCTTCGACAAGTGCTTGCAGCGTTTCGACAGGAAGTCCAGTGTCATAATCCACGTGTCGAACAGCGGTTTGCGCATATTTTCTCTGGCGCCTTTCACCATAGGATTCAGTGCGGATCTTTTGCTGTAACTTCAACAGCGCGTCAAGAATGCCTTCCGGACGCGGTGGGCATCCAGGTAAGTAAACGTCGACAGGAATTATCCTATCGACTCCCTGAACGACAGAATATGAATCGTTGAACATGCCACCAGTGATGGTACATGCGCCCATGGCAATAACATACTTTGGCTCGGGCAACTGTTCGTAAAGCGTAATTAGCGCTGGAGCCATTTTTCTAGTGATGGTGCCAGCCGTGATGATCATGTCTGCTTGACGAGGAGTTGCACGGAACACTTCGGAGCCGAAGCGTGAAATATCGAAAGCCGACATACCAACTGACATCATCTCGATCGCACAACACGAGGTGCCAAAGGTCAGCGGCCATACAGAGTTAGAACGTGCCCAGTTAGCAACAGGATCCACCAAGTTATCGACCACTTTGGTCAGCTTTTCGACCAAGAAGTCCAAATTGCTTAGCGATACTGTGCTTTTGAGCTCTTCCGGAATTTCAATCTTCGTGTCAATGTCAGCCATTTTTCCCTACTTCCACTCAAGAGCGCCTTTCTTCCAAGCGTAGACCAAGCCGGCTGCCAGGATTCCGATGAAAATTGTCATTTCAATCGGAGCGAGCCAACGGATGTTTGCAATAGCAGGTTGATGAGCCGCTATTGCCCACGGAATGATGAAGACTATTTCGATGTCAAACAGGATGAACAGCAACGCGTACAAATAATATCGGATGTCAAACTGCACATGAGCATCTTGAACCGGTGCCATGCCGCATTCGTACGGTTGATTCTTCGTTGGGTTTGGTGTGTGATAACCAAAGAAGTTTTGAATAACCCAAGCCACACCGATCATTCCAAGAGCCGGTAACGCAAAGCCAGCAACGACGAATGCCACTATTTCCGCGATCTGTAGCTGGTACATTTGGTATCTCCGGGACGGCAAAAAACTCTGGACCGCCTTGCGAGAACAAGCATAGCAAGGGTTCAACCATCATTTGTATATGAGCATACAATGTGTAGATTATAGAGCGATAAACAAGCAGCCAGTAGAGTTTTTGATGACATCACACTACGCACTTTCTGCCGAACGTAGAGACCAGCTTCAGCGGCTGCTAGAGCGCCTCGGCGTGCCGGTTAAGGACTTGTCGCTCTTAGACGAAGCGACGACGCACAAATCCTTCGGTTCCGAGCATGGTGTGCGCGACTACGAGCGCTTGGAATTCTTCGGAGATGCTGTCCTTAAATTTCTCATTGCTGAATATGTTTTTCTCAAATTCGATGACAAGCACGAAGGAGAACTGACAGAGATTTGCTCAGTTTTAGTCAGCGCAAAAACTCTTGGGTTGGTTGGGCGAACGTTCGGTCTGGGCGAATTCATTCGCCGGGGTCGCGGCGTTCCGGTAAAACCGTCGACAATAGCCCGCTCCATGGAAGCGATTCTCGGCGCCTTATATCTCGATTCCAAGTTCGAGCACGCGCGGAAACTGATCGAAGACCACTTCTGCTGCCTGGCAGATGACATTGCCAACGATTCGGTCAAAGACAACTACAAGGCACAATTGCAGCAATATACGCAAGCTCGTGCCCAAGGAACACCGGTCTATTCCGTGACCAAAACCGAAGGACCAGCCCATGATCCAGTGTTCGAAGTCGCAGTACTGGTGAGCAATCAACGAATAGCCGACGGTAGCGGCACAACCAAAAAAGCCGCCGAGCAAGCGGCTGCTCGGGCGGCTATGGAGCGACTCAGCAGTGGCCAATTGCAGTAAGTGTGCTGATTAACGCAGTTGCAAGCTTGGTGCTCGTGCACTTGTTTCTTCAGCATCCACCGGCTCAGCGTCAAAGTCTGATACTGGCTTGGTGACGCTTCCATCACGGGAAGGAGCAGTTGGTGGTGCCGCTAACAGGTCAACGTTCGTTGTAGTTATGCCGTTTGAAGTGAGGGCTGGCACGCGCGCAGGCGCTTGAGCAAGCGCGCGGGGCGCGGTTGATGGGGTCATGCCCGCTTCGGCGGCCAGTCCTTGAGCTTGCGTATTCAAAGCCAACGCCTGTTTGTCTGCTTTGGCTGCACGCAAATCAGCTTCGGCGGCGCGCAGTAGCGATTTAGCAGCAATCAACTGCTTCTTTGCTACCTGCAATTGCGCATCAGTTTGCTTGACACGCTGATCGGCCGCTTCCAGCTCCGGGGTGCTGGAGGACATCGTGAACGACGGACTTGCGCTGTTACTTGGATTTGGTAAGGTATCGGCACCGCATGCGGTACCAGCCAAGCTCAGGCTGAGAAGCCCGGTGGCGAGGCTTATTTGGGCAATTGCTTTGGTTTTCATGGTCCCTCGGTTTGCACAACGGGAAGATAAAGGATGGTCTGCTACCGCTCTACATCGGACTTTGGCGTAAAAATTCCCAATCACCGCACGAGCTATTGAAAGTACACCGAACCTATATATGTAGAGAAATTCAGCTCGCGGCAATTATAAGAGACGTTTTGTCACAAAGCAAATTATGAGAATGCTCTGAAAAACCCTGTATCCATCGGCACTCCAGCGCCTATATTAACAACTACAAACACATATGCCTCCCGCTCGATCCGCGCCGTGCCTGCATTTCAGCCGCACTGTCCTCAGGAAGGGCTAGTCAAGACCACGGACGTCGCCAGCCTTAAGCGCGCAACATACTGAATGTCTTGTTAATAAGGACGATGTAGTTATGGGTCTACTTGTATTGTTAGAGGTGCAGCATGGGTTAAACTTACTCGTGCTGACTTGTCAGAATAGAAAGAATCCTCCAAAGGCAGCACTGCCGCGCTTTTTAGAACTGACAAGGTTGCAAAGGATCGCCAGGGCACATCGCAACGGCTGTCCTCAGGGGCTTCCTCTATGGAATGCCTATCTGAGAGCCGGCTGTCCGGTCTCAACAAAAATAGTCATATATAAGGGGTCCGCAATCCGATGCCGTCTAATACATTGAAAAAAGGAGAGCCCAATCTAGTGTCAGAGCAAACTGTCAATACAAAAAGTGAGTTTGAACGCCTTCTGGAGGAGTCGTTCAGCTACAAATTTGAGCAAGGCGACATCGTTCCAGGAAACGTCGTGAGAATTGAACGCGACGGCCTTTTAGTTGATGTAGGCAGCAAATCTGAAGGCTTCGTGCCTGCCAAAGAGATCTCCAACGTGCCGATTGACAACATGGATGATGTTGTACACGTCGGTGACCGACTTGAGTTTTACATTCTTCGTGAAGAAAACGAGAACGGTCAACTTACGCTGTCCTTGAAGCGTGTTGCCCAGGCCCGCGGATGGGTTCAACTGGAACAACAGAAGAAAAACGACGATACAATCCGCGCCCGCATCTCCGCTGTCGTCAAAGGCGGCGTAGTTGTCGATGTATACGGATTGCGTGGATTCGTTCCTGCAAGTCAACTGCGCGTGAAGGGTACGACTCCGGAAGAGCTTATCGGTATGGAAATTCCGATGAAGATTTTGGAAACCGATACCAAGCGCAACAAACTAATTCTCAGCCAACGTCTGGCTGTTCAAGAAGAGAAAGCTACTCAGCGCGAAAAAATCCTCACAACTCTGGAAGCCGGGCAAACCGTTTCAGGAGAAGTGGTGCGCATTGCCGACTTCGGAGCTTTCATCGACCTTGGCGGTCTGGACGGACTTTTGCCAATCTCAGAAATATCGTGGGAGCGCGTTTCGCATCCTTCCGATGTGCTCAAGGTTGGACAAGTGGTTACAACCAAGGTTCTCAAAGTGGACCGCGACAAGGGCCATATCAGCTTGAGCTTGAAGCAAATGCTGCCTGATCCTTGGAAAGAAATCGAAGACAAATTCAGTGAAGGACAAGTTGTTACCGGAACGGTTCGCAAGATCCAGAGTTTCGGTGCCTTCGTGCAAATTTATCCAGGTGTTGATGCTCTGTTGCCAACCGTCGAAATGTCGGAACAACCGAACGTTAAGCCGGAAGAAATTGTTCAAGTTGGACAAGAAGTCAAATCAATCATCAAAAAGTTCTCCCCGAAAGAGCACAAGATCAGCTTGAGCTTGCGCGGTGTGGACGTCAGCGATTTGATCGGCGGCTAGTCTTAAATGACGCCATAAGCGTCGATGAAAAAAAAGGAGCGTGCGCGAAAGTGCACGCTCCTTTTTTTGTCCTTCTTGCCTGCCTAGGAGCGCGGGCAGACTTGCCCTCTACAATTGAGCGCACCACATGCAATGGCACCACTTCACAAATTCAAAGGAACCAACCTTGGCGTGGACAATCTCTGGGCTAGCATACAGAAGACCAGGTTTAGTCGCGATGCAGTCCGGGTATAAAGTTCTTTTGTTTGGAGATTTTAGCTGTGATGAATCCACTGGAGTTAAACGAGCGCGAGCCGAACTACACGTTGATGCTTCTCGTGACTGGCGGTGCTTTGGTACTAAGCGGAAGTACTGCTCTTAACACGGGTTGGATTCTCTGCTGGTACGGCGTCGGATCCATTCTTGTTGGATTGGGTTATGCGCGATTCGGTGCAGGCATTTTCGGTAAGAAGATTGATGGTGGACGCCTCTGGCTCAATAGGATTATCCTCTTTCCTTTTCTTGTGCTGAATGCCGCTGTGTGGCACTTTCGCCATCGCCTCCTAAGTCGAGAAGATATTTGCAACGAGGTCTCACCCGGTATTTGGTTGGGACGCCGAACGATAGATGGAGAGCTGCCAGCCAACATCACCACAGTGGTAGATTTGACGGCAGAATTTTCTGCCACCCCCCAGGTTAGAAAGTTAAATTACATCTGCGTTCCAACGCTGGATGGATACGCGCCCAATGATGAGCAATTTGAGAATCTGATGCGCGATCTATCGTCAAACTGCGAGACGGTATACATTCATTGCGCCGCCGGCCACGGACGATCAGCGGCTGTTGCCGTCGCGCTGCTAGTGGCGCGAGGCTTGGCCTCCGATTTGACGGAAGCTGAAAGAATTGTCAAAGCGAAACGTCCGGGGATTTCTATAAAGAAACCACAACGGCAACTACTGCACAGGTGGTTCGAAGCTCGCAAATAATGCCGTTGCCCACACAACGACAGGAAAGACGGTACACGGTTACCAGCATCACGGCTTTTACCTTAAGCTCTTTGAGCTGCCTAAGAAGGTTTTGCTCGCAGGCGTAGGTCTATCCTTCTTGATTGGTGCGGTGGTGGCGATGGCGGCATTCGCCGCAGCATGCATCTATCACATTTACGTAACCTATCAGCAGAGCCCAAAAGCCACACTCGAAAGCTTCTTACTCATGTGCGGCATTGTTTGCTTGGCATATTTGGCAAGAAGCCGCAACGACGACTAGACGCGCCAGACGCGACTCCTTTTGCGTTCAGTGCTTAATGGTGGCAAGGGCCTTAGTGGCTTCGTCGTTCCGATTTAGCCTGGTAAGTATTGCTGCGTAGTTTCGCACCGATTTTTCGTATGCCGGATCTTTGGCACCATAAGCGGACTTAAGCACAGGCAGCATGCGCGCGTATGTTGAAGCCGCCTTCTCCCACTGATTGGTTCGATAGTAGACCTGCAGCAATTCGTTCAAACATTGGACCGTGTCCATCGTATCTTTGTTAGCAACACGTGTACGTTGCTCTGCTACAAAGAAACGATTCTCGGCTTCAGCGTCATCGCCTCGGGCCGCAGCCTCTTTGCCAAACTCTAAGTAGTGCTGCCATGACTTGCTTGGGATAGTCTTCTTCAGCTCGTCAGCAGCTTGCTTCTTTCCTTCCTTCTCTAAACAATCAATGTATTCAGCAGTTATGATGCCGATCAATTGATGGCCGGCAGGCAAAATTTTCTTGTTCACGTTGAGGGCCAGAGCAAACATTTTTTCAGCATCAGCGTACTTTCCCTCCCCCTTCAAACTGGATGCCAAATTGACTAGTGGTTTAGCGACCTGCGGACGAAAGGGATCTGCGTTCTCCTTGATCGCAGCATCCAATTGCTTTTTATAAAGCACTGACAAATTATGCACGGCACCCTTGAATTGGGGGTTCTGGATTGCCATATGTTGCTCGCAATAGCGCTCAGATTGCAGCAACTTGTCCTCCGCTTCTTTGAGTCGTCCTACCTTGGACAAAGCAGCACCATAGTTTCCGACCATCCCAAAATACTGTTCATCCTTTTCGAGTTGCTCGTGATCGAAAATAGGTAAGGCGCCTTCAAAAACGACAATCGCACCACTAAAATCATTTTGAGCCATCCTCAACGCCGCGATATTGCCATCGCAAACAGCTAAGTGATACCGCTTCTTACCGGTTGAGTTAGCAAATACTTTGCGTGCGGACGACATGCACTTCTCCGCCTCCTGCGAACGATTGAGCAGTTGCAAAAGCGCCCCTTGCACATCTTTACACTTTGCCCAATCGAACGTATTTGGCGTGCTCAGCGCAATTGCCTGGTTGATCACCGAGAATCCTTTTGCGCCCGCTCCGATATACAGATATTGTTCAGCAACCAGCCGCAGGGCAGTAATGCGTTCAGGACCAGCTAGTGTTTCTGCGTGAACTTTAGCCTTTTCAGTAAGTTGTGCTGACAGCGCCAACTTCCCCTGAAGATAAGCATCGTACGCGGGGCTGAGGAACGACGGCATCTGAGTCGCCAAACCAATTTGAGCAGTGACAGCGCTAAGCAAAAGCAGTAATAAATACGCAGATAGCCGACGCATCAATTTATTCCTCCAGGTACCCCAAACACGCCAACAAAATTGAGCGGGAGGGGGCACCACTGGGGGCCGTCCTCGGCACAGCAAGCTGTGCACGCGCTACGGTCAGCCCCTCCCCTCTTACAAATTCGATGCCAACTTGCACGAGCCGTTCATCTGGATAAAGCGACCAGCCCCTGCTGTTCGCAGGCGATTAAAGCTTCTACAATTCCTGGATCGTAGGCTTTGCCTGCGCCCGAGCGCAAAGCTTGCTGCGCTTGCTGTTGGCTGATTCCTGGTCCGGTCCGCAACGGCGAGATCATCTTATGGTAATCACTTGCCACATGAATGATGCGAGCGCCCAGCGGTATTGCTTCACCGGCCAGACCGGCTGGATAGCCGTTGCCATCGTATTCTTCGTGGTGTGCAAGGACAAGCGGCGCAAGACGTGCAAGCTCCGGGAAACCTTCCAGCAACGTAGCGCCGTCGATCGGATGCTTCATTATCCAAAGCAACTCATTGTCTTCCAGCTCGTCTTCCGGTTTTTGCAGAATCTGAGCAGGCAAGCCCATCTTGCCGACATCATGCACGATGGCGGCAAGCTTGATGGTGTCGAGTTGTTCTTGCGGCAAACCGAGCAGGCGCGCAATTGCCACACTGTATTCCGTAACTGCCATCACATGCGGGCTGGCATATTTGTCTTTCTCTTCTACCTGAGCCACCCAACCGTCTATTCTGCCCAACATACGCGGATCAAGTATGGTCAGCGCGAAGATGTAATCGCTCGTCGAACTCGTCGACTGCTTCATTATCTCCTTGAGCTTGGCTTCAGCTTGAGCGTCATCGATTTGAATCTCACCGCCATCAACATAGTCAACAGTTTGTTGGAACTTGGACTTGTCGCGGTGTAACGATGCCATCAACGCGCTTGGTGCAGGAGCGGCAGACCGCGCTTTCCCAAGCATTGAACTCAAACCCTTCGCGGCTCCAGCTGACGGAGTTGGAATAGCATCGAGATTTCCCCAGGCATTTACATCTTCGACCCCGGCCCCGGCAGCAGAATTTGGCGGAACGATCGCGTCAAGGTTCCCCCATTGTCCAGACTGATCCGATGCCAGCGGAGCGCCCGGTGCCTGAACTGCGTTGTTCTGAGAATCAGTCTGCGCAGCAGCAGGTTGTGTTGACACCGGTGGTAGATTGCGAAGAGTGGGATCGCCGGTTAGCTCTGTCCCTTTTCCCATGCCGCCCAAAATTGAATTAAGCGAGGCGGACACCTCATCGGCCGAGATATCGCCGGAGGCTTGATGCATCAAGGAATTAGCCAACTGCGCGATGGTTTTCATCTGGTCTTCATTCGGTATACCGGATGTTTGGTCAACAGCTGGATCTACATTAGCAACCGCTGCCGCTGGCACCACCTGCGGTGCGGGCGATTCAACTGGTGCCTTCAGTTGAACTGAGATGCTGGGAGCTGCCGCCGGAACGGGCGGTTTCGGAGCGGATGTTTTCTGCGCACTCGGGATAGATGTTTGGCCGAGGCTACTACGCAACGCCCGACGAACTGCAAGCATGCTTTCTTTGCCATCGCCAGAAGTATCGATTACTTCGCGCTGGAAATCTTGAAGGCGCATGATTGGTTCGCGCCCACGTTTTTCTTCCGGTAGCTTGGCTAGCGCTTCGGCAACTGTGTCCGAAACGTTTTGCACCATGTCTATTTCACCACGAGTCCATTCATGCCTCGCTTCGCAGTGCTGCAGAATGATGCAGCCGTGAGTGGCATTTTCCGATCGCAACGGCACGCCCAAGAGTGAGCGCACTCCGAGCAATTGCAGTTCTTCTTGGACAGGTGTCAGATAAGAGTTTTGATTAGCTTCTTCAATGATCAAAGGTGAGCTGGCAAGAAGACTTCTTGCCACAATCGGGGAATCCGTAGTCGGCCAGCCGTATTGCTGGCAGCTTTGCAGACGCTCCCGCTGCCAGAACTCATAAGCTTTCCAGCCGGCATGAGTATCGTCGACACATATAAACAGGCAGCGGCTGGTGTTGAGAACTTTTCCAAGAATGTTGACGACCATAAATAAAGCATCGCCAATTCCCAGCGAATAGTTCATGACGTTCTGAATTTCGTACAGGAACGTATTGCGGAAGGTATCCCTTTGAACAACGTCGTTAATCTGCGCATGTCTGATAACGTCGCAAAGCTCAGCAAGAGTTATGCGAATCCAGTTGATTTCATTTTCGTGAAATTCTGTTTGCCTCGCCAGCGAAACTGCGCCCAAACCTACGCCTTCCAGGGGAAGAGGAAAAGACATCCTTACAGGCATCTCGTTTGCATTGGCTTCAGGGTAAAGCTTGTATTCGCAGATCGACGTTATATTGTGGTCGAGCGGATTACTCAGGACAATTTGGCTTACGTCCGCAGAGTAGGTTTCACCCAGCTCCTTAACCACGGTCTCGAGAATTCTCTTGAAGTCTCGGACGCCTTCTAGTTTTTGGGCAATTTCTGTTGTCATTCGATCTGCCGGAGTCGCTGCGGGTTCTTATTCTTTATGCCTGTTTTGAGCTAAAAATCTCTCTAAGTATCTCGTATTTCATCTATTTCTTGTTATCAGCCGGTTCTCAAGGTATGCTCGAGAGCGGTGATTGCTGAACCTCTGTCGGTAAAACGTCGAGTATCTCCAGCACATTTTTGGCCAAAGACAGCGTGTGCAACTCCGATAGCTTGACCCAGCGGGACTCCTTGACCTCCGGGCTATTTGCCAATACCGGCAAAATTCCAGGCGCACAGCGCTCTGTGCATCGGCACAGATATACGATATCGACGTGATAGAAGCGTTCGCCCTTCTCAACTGCAAGCACTGCTTGCATGAACAATGGCTGCAAAAGAAAGAAGGCATCTGGATCGTCGTTTGGTGCCCACTGCTTGGAAATCACCGCCACCGACACTCCCGTCTCTTCCAGAATCTCTCTTACAACGGTTTCTTCCGGTAATTCATCGGGCTCGATATGACCGCCGGGAGGAACCCACGCTCCTATGCGCTTATGGTTTACCAGCAGAATGTGACCCTGTTCGATAACTAAGCCGCTGGCTGTGAAATGATGAGGAATGTCGTGTCGAGAAGATTGCATGCCAAGACCTTTTTCAGAAGCTAGTCTTTAGGATATAGCGGGTACATTGTAGGGCGGAAGCGAGAAAGTAGCGACCGTGCTCTGTGCGGTAACCTTATATAAGCCACCCTCAGGAGTCCGCAGTGTTCACCAGCTTGCCTGAATCACCGCAAGGTGTCGGAGATCTTGTCGGCCTCGCCTGTCGGCTTGTGCGAGCCAACATAAAGCTGATCTGGAATTTTCTGCTGATACCAACGGTCTTCGCCACCGGGGCTGGCATCCTATTTCAATGGGTATTCACCTACGGAGCAGCCAATGTCGCGTCGACCAAAGACATTGGCACTGCTTTCGGACTGGCAGGCATCTGGCTGGTCGGATTTTCTGTGTTCATGGTCGCCTGGTGGATTCTGGCGCTTCGGCTATTGGCGTTAGTGCGCGTTATCCTCAAATTCTCCCCAACTCTGGATGAAGCCACTGCCTACATGTACCGACGAAAGTGGGCAGTCCTGGGAATTTACTTCGCCTCATTCGCATTGTTATTAGGTGGAATCTTCGCCTCCGTTGCCGTCATGGCTTCCGGGATGCTTCTTTCCGGACAAGGGCCTTCCTTGGCCACGGCGCTGTCAGTTACGCTTGGCGGCGTGTTGATGACTGGTATCATCGTGCTTTATCTGCTCGTGTCACATATGGCACTTTGTATGCTCGCCTGCGAAGACGAACCTGTTATGGCTATTATCGGGCGATCAGCGAATATGGTGCTGCGGCATTTCTGGCGATCAGTGGCATTTGGTCTGGTTTTCGCTGTTACATTTACGGTTGTGAGTTATCCGATGTCGCTGCCAGTAGCAGTGCTAACATTCTCTGATGCTATGCAACACGGATTAGGCGGAGGCGGCCCCGAGGGACCTTTCTCCGGCGGTTACAAGCCCCCGCTCTATATTCTGGTCCTTGCCCAAACCTGGGAATCGGTAATGGGAATGTATTTGCGACCATTCGTGGTGTTTGCATTCGGTTTGTTTTACTTTGACTTACGCTTACGCAGCGAGGGTCTGGACATCCGGCGCAAGCTGCAATCAATGCTTTCGGAAGTTGCCTGAGCACGGAGAAATGAGTGGGATTCCGAGACGTCAGCAAAGAAATTAGCGAAATTGCAAGCGGCTATCATTTCACGAAGCCACCAGCAGTTATCGAAGACCTGATGGTTTCGCTTTCCCGCGCAGTGCGGGCGATTCTGGAGTTCCTGCGCGAACTTTTTCAACCCAGCGGCGGCAGCCTTGACAGTCGCGGATTGAGCTTCCTAATACAGATCTTTATTTATGCAATTGCCGTTGCGGCAATTGCATGGCTGATTTACTATCTCGTAAAACGGGCAGCGACTACGCGCGCAGCTGCCGCTCGTGCAACCAAGGGTGCAACTCAAGTAGAAGAGTTGCTGGACGCGGACGGCTGGCAACGACAGGCCGAAAGGCTTGCAACAACTCAAGACTACAAAGTCGCCTGTCGGGCGGTGTATCTGTCCGTCCTGCAAAGCCTGCACGAAAATGGAATTGCGCAATTCGCGCCGACCAAAACGAACTATGAATATGCCTATAACCTGGCAAAACATCCACAAATACGAGATGAGTTCAAGGAAATAGCGGAAACGGTTGAGTTGATTTGGTTTGGCAACAAAAGTGCCACCATTGATGATTATCAACAATCTAAACAGTTGCTGAGCGGAATCAGTCCGGAAATCCAGCGCATTGGTCTTAGCGCCATCGAGAAAAACAAATCGGTGAAACCATGACGCAAGCGGTTGACGCAAAGCTACCTGCTACCACTTCCGGCTACCGTCACCACAACTGGTGGCTGGTGGCATTGCTCGTGGTCTGCATCCCAGGTGTGATGATCGGCGCCGCTTACAAAGATACATTGAGTCAAACGCTGCCCGAGGCCTTGCCCTTCCCCTCCACGTTCAGCAAGAAGGCCTCCGGTTACAGTGCGCTGTTTGATTTATCACAGAAACTTGGGGTGCCAACATCAAGATGGATGTCTCCTTACCGCAACCTGAGCAAGCTAAAGACTTCAGGAACCCTGTTTATTGTCATGCCATGGGAAGACCTGGAATCCAAGGAAATCGATCACATCACCAATTGGGTAAAAGAAGGAAACGACCTTGTCTATCTTGATTATCTGTCTTTTCACACCGGTCATAACCTCGTCGAAAAACTGAAACTCCATGTTTCAGCGGCACCGCTTGCAAAGAACAAAGAACTTGCGACCAATTCTTCAATTCCGGAAGTGGCGCTGGTTCCTACGTTAACCGTCTCTTCTGATATGGGCATCGAAGGTGGCCAAAGCATTGTCGGGAAGGCCAAGCCTGCTTGCTTGACTGCGGTCAACTACGGTAAGGGACGCTGCCTGATAGGCTCGGTACCGGATCTTTGCTCGAACAAGCACATCGCTGATCCAGCCTTCAAGAACAATTTTCAGTTCATGGCCAACTGGCTTGCCTCAGCTAAACATCCGATTCTCTTTGACGAAAAGTGTCATGGGTATTCTGGCCAAACAAATGTCTTCTTCGTGGTTCTTAAGAGCCCGGTCGGCTTCATTATCCTGCAGCTAATGCTCATCGCTCTTATTGCCTTTATTAGTCTCAATCAGCGGTTCGGTAAAGCACGCACGCTATCAACTGCACGAAAAATATCCAACCTGGAATTCATAGAAGGGATGTCAGAGACGTATCGCCGGGCAAAGGCGCGCGATACCGCCTGGGCGATGATGTTTATCCCATTGAAAGCGAAGCTTTGCAAGTCGCTTGGCGTGGCCCCCGATGCCCCCGCGTCGGAATTAGCAATGGCTTGGTCTGAGTCCTCAGGCAAGCCAGAAAGGGACTGCCAGACTTTTTTGCTCAAGGCCCAAGCGGCCTTAGAACGTAGAACCATGAGCGAAGAGGAGTTGCTGGACCTGGTAGCAACCGGCGACGGATTGACCGCCGGGTCCCGCGAACTGTTGCCTGCGCGCAGGTTTATGGGAGCATAAGGACGCAAAACGGCCTCATTTCTCCTCTGACGGAGGCGCTTTACGCTAAGATTACACGCAGCTGCAGATAGGAGGGTCGATTCTGAGTACTCTATTGACTAAAGAAATCACAATGGTTTTTTCTCGACTCAGAGATGCCCTCAACAGCACAGTCGTTGGGCAGGAAATGGTGGTTGATCAACTGCTGGTGGCGCTGCTTGCCGATGGGCACGCGTTGCTTGAAGGGGTCCCAGGGACAGCCAAGACATTGTTGGTAAAATCCCTGGCCAAACTGATCGGATCTGACTTTGGCCGCATCCAACTTACGCCGGACATGCTCCCATCGGACATTCTGGGCACGAGCATTTATGACATCAGCACGAAAACCTTCGCTCTAAAGAAGGGACCTATCTTCACAAGCATGCTTCTGGCCGATGAAATCAACCGCACTGCGCCGAAGACTCAGTCGGCACTGCTTGAAGCTATGGAAGAGCGTCAGGTCACTCTTGATGGAAAGACAGAGCCCTTGCCGCCTCTATTCATGGTAGTTGCCACTCAGAACCCGATTGAGTTTGAAGGGACCTATCCTTTGCCAGAAGCGCAACTTGATCGTTTTATGATGAAAATCGTGATTGGTTATCCGGCCGCAGATGCCGAACGCCTCATGTTGTCCAACTGGCAGGCCGGGCGCTACCAACGAGATTTGGATGTCGAACCTGTGGTGTCACCGCAAGACATTATCGAATGTCGCACTCGCTTGAAACAGGTGAATGTCGACGACAGCATCTTTGACTACCTGATGCAGCTGGTACAAAAGTCACGCAGTCTATCAGATGTGCATCTTGGTGCAAGTCCGCGAGCCTCGTTGTACTGGCTATCTGCAGCAAAGGCGCACGCAGCTTTGGAAGGTAGAGATTTTGTCACGCCAGACAATATCAAGTTCGTTGCTCAGCCAGTCCTGCGGCACCGCATTATACTTACGCCGGAAGCGGAGCTTGAAGGAACTACTACTACTCAAGTAATTACGAAACTACTTGGACTTGTGCCGGTACCGAGATAGAAAATGATCGCCAGCGGTCGCCTCTACATTTTGCTTACCCTGGGAGTTGTGCTCTTCTTCCTGATGTACATCAACCCGATGTTCCAACAGGTCGGGTTTGTTTACGATGCAGTTCTTCTTCTAGCATTGGCGCTGGATTTTGCAACGACGCAGTCCGCCAAGCAACTTGGCGCCACAAGAGCAGTGGCTGATCGATTGTCGATTGGACGACAAAACGAAGTTCTCATTGAAGTCTTCAATCAAGGCGCCGCCGAGCTTGAGATGCGCGTGCGTGACGATCACCCGGAAGAGTTCGAAAGCGAAGTCAAGGAATTCGATTTCAAACTCAAAGGCAATTCTCGCGCTTCACTCAATTACAACTTACTGCCTCGCAACCGTGGTGCCTACCACTTCGCTGACATCAACTTGCGCTACCAGAGCCGTCTCGGACTGTTTTGGCGAGAATTGAAAGTTAAAGCCGGGCGCGATGTAAAAGTCTACAGCGATCTTGTGGCGCTCAAAGAATTGTCGGTCAAATTAAGCAAATCATCCGAACTTGGCGACCTGCGCATGCGTCGTAGAGGACACGGAACGGACTTTGCCAGCCTGCGCGAATATGTGTCTGGCGATGATGTTCGCAACGTCGATTGGAAAGCAACTGCCCGACGGGATCGTCCGGTAGTACGCGTTTACGAAGTCGAACAAGAGCAATGCCTGATGGTTCT
>JADYXS010000308.1 GCA_021772155.1 Candidatus Obscuribacter sp. | reverse complement strand
GGTCTGGGGCACGTACATTCATCTCATCTTCCACCACAGCGCCTTCTGTCGGGCGGTGTTTCAGCCGGTGTGAAACAACGCCTGCTAGAATCATCGCCTGATGAAGTCCCGGCAAGCGAGCAAGGAGACCAAATGAAACTTCTCGTCTTTGACATGGGACACGTGTTCATCGACTTCGAATGGGAGACTGTCTGCAAAGGACTTTGCGCACGTTCCGGCTATACGTCCGAGCAGTTGCGTGGTGTCATGCTTTCAGTCTCCAAGCTCGGATACGAAAGCGGACTGATTGACACAGTCGGCTTTCTGACAGAACTGAACCGGCAACTTGGCACTGAGCTGAACCGCGAAGATTTCACCAAAATCTGGACGGAAAGCTTCCGCGAGAATGCGGAAATGGCGCAGTTGCTGACGCAGCTGAAGGCCCAATGCCCGCTCTATCTGCTGTCAAATACCAATGAAGTGCAGTACGAGTGGTTGCAGACGACGTACAACGTCGCTCGCCACTTCGAAGAACTGGTCCTCAGTTACAAGGTGGGCTGCTGCAAACCGGACCTTGCGATTTATCGTGAGGTCCTGAAACGCAGCGGGATACCTGCACAAGACTGCCTGTTCGTGGACGACCTGGAAGCGAACATCGAGGCAGCCACAACTCTCGGCATGAATACCATTCAGTTTCGGGGCGTTCCCGATCTGAAGCTGAGACTCCAACACCTGGGCTTCAACGTGTGAGACCACAAGTAGTGAGTTCAACCAACCATTAACCTGTCGACGGAGAAATCAGTCGACGAAGATAAGGAACGTCGGTAAATCCGCTGCTCGAAGCAGCTACCACGCTCCGGTCAGGAAATGCAATGCATACCTTTCTCGTAGGCACAGGCATCGTGCCATTCTCGATTGATGCAAATAGTCCGCGTCAGGCGATAGAACTCTTGAAGCGGCAAATCCGCGAGCGCAAACACCAGGACACACATCCGAAGATCGGGATGAGCCTTGTGACTGGGCTTGAACAGATGAGCCTCAACTTCATCGTGCTTGACGCTGACGGCACCGCGATCCTTGCCGGAGAATTCAACGGCGAGTTTCGACAACCTCCAACCCGGCAGCAGGCAGAGACGATGCAGCTGTTTGCATCGCCGTTGCTTCTGAACGGTCTACCGAACAACCACTAACTGCTCCCTCCGCGACCGCGCACCATGAGTGGTGAGCCGTCGCGGAGGTGGGGGACCTCCATGAAGACTCTTCGCTGGCTGCTGCCGTACATTTTGTGCGCGGCATGTCTGGTCACCATCTACGTTTCGGTCGCGCACTTGCTGCCTGGCCGCGCGTGGTTCGGCTTCTACTACTGCCTCAGCTTGTGGAGCCTGATGGGCACCGAAGGGTACCTAGCCCTGAGGCGCAAGCTCCGGATCAAATCCAGCTGGGCAGTCGAAGACCGCCTCCTGTCCTATCTCGTCACAGCCCCCTTCATTTGGCCGGTGCGGCTCTTCCAGCTGCTCACCAGCCAGTCCACTGCGACGCCAATCAAGTAGCGTCGCCACATCAACCCGAGGTGTAAAGCCTCACAACATTAACCAGGAGATGAAATCCATGTTCAAAATTCTCATCGGCATCGTAGCCGTCGCCTGCGCAATCGTCGGTGGCGCGGTCATGACCTTTCAACCCGCCAGCATCTACGTCACCGGCGCTGCCTCGTTTGCCTTCGCCGGCGGCCTCAGCGTCGCCATGCTCCTGCTGGTAAGCGCCGGCCGCCAACCGGTAAAGCAGAGCATCCTGCGAACCACGTATTCCGGCAGCCCCATTCTCCATCGTGGTGGCACGCTGGAAACGGCAACGCGCGCCTTGTCTGGCGATCTGCGTCACCTTGGGACGGACGCTTCCAAAACGCCAACGAGCTTCGTGGTCGGAGACAAGACCGGCTCTCATCTGCAGGTCAGGACTGAGCCTCAGCCCGACGGCACTGTGAAGATTACGGTGGTGGCAGTCGGCTACAGCGGCAGCCAGTTCAAGCAGCGGATTCGTCCGCGGCTGGCCAGTGTCCGCCCGGTCAAGTGGCAGCACCCGACGAATCTCGGTGAAGGTAAGCGCCAGATGGAAGGCGTAATCAGCGGACTTCCCGGCGCCGCCATTGCAGCGATCACCGGCATCAACGCCTGATCATCCCCTGGTGGCCGACGACTTTCGGGTCGTCGGCCCACCACTTGCGTTTCCTTTTATATCAAATCCCTTGGGGCGGCATAGTACTTGTCGTCTCGCTCGGCATCGAGGTTGGATGCCGAGCACGCAGCAGTTCGCTGCAGAGCCGAAACACTGTCCGCGGTGGCACCCCACCGCAAATCGGCGCAAGAAACTTGGACACGGAGCAAAAACATATGAGGTTCACTTCAGTACTTACACTTCTCGTTGCTTTGTTGATCGGCTCTGCCGAGTCTGCACAAGCGGGCACCACATGGTTGCCGCAATTCCAATCGGATCAGCACGTCTACATCGATCCGGCCCTGGCTCAACACAGCCAGCCGCTGAGCAAAGACGGTTTCATCGATGGTCGGGTGGATCAACTATCGAGGAAGCATGGACTCTCCATTTACGTCGTCATCACACAGCAAGGTGATGAACTACGCGACGGCGATTACAAGAACTGGGCGCGCACGATGGTTCGTCCGCAGCTCTACGACAGGTGGGTGGGCGTCTCCGGCTTCGCGGCCGACCGCTGCGTCATTCTGCTTGTGGTGCGCAGCAAGGCTGCAGATCACGCCTCAACGGCGATTACCTGCGGTGACACGCTGCGTAACTGGGGGCTGACCAAGGATTACTTCAACCAATCCGACAGTCCCGTCAACAAGCACGTACGCGAAGTTCGCATCAGTCCCTTCGACGGGATTCAGGCAGTGTTGACTGACATCAACGCCGCCATCGATGTGAAGAAGCCCACGGCCAGTAGTGGCGTCGCTGGCACCAACGCTGAGCCTGAAGACGACGGCGCTTGGTCCTGGTGGGTCTGGGCGCTGATTATCTTCGGCGTCATCCTGGCCATTTACCTGCTCATCTGCTTCATCCGCTGGATTTCCAATGGTGGCAGCGGCGGTAGCGGCGGTAGCGATGGTGGCTTCTTCATCT
>JADYXS010000307.1 GCA_021772155.1 Candidatus Obscuribacter sp. | reverse complement strand
TGAGATGCTCGACGATTGCTTGCGGCGGTTTCCAAGCGCGCGCCTGCCGCTCGCACTCACTATCTAATGTCATATAGCCAACCGATATCGGTTGGCTATTAACGCTGGAAGCTTAAAGCGGTCGTGGCAGGGAGTTTCAAGTATTCATAAATTTGCCGCAACGCCCGAAAATCAAGCGCTGAAAATCAAAATCTAAGCCTTCTGGCCGACTCTTAGAATTCCGCGACCAGTCCGAAGGACGCGATGATCAAAATGCAAACGAAGTAAAACACGAAAAACCAGAACCAGCGGCTAATCAGTTGAATATCGGTTACTTTAGGTGCCTTTTCAGCCATTTTCTTAAATCCCCGATTAAGTGACGTCAGTCTTAGGTGCTGGCTTATCCGCCGGCTTGGCGGCGGCAGCAGCAGCTATTGGCTCGAGAGAGCTAACGTAGGTAGAAAATTCTTTGACTTCCGTGAGGAAGCGCTGCGTCTGGTATCTCGATAGCCACAATCCGATTACCCGTCTGCGGTCGACGGCCTTCTTCAGACCAGGTGGTCTGTCTCCGATCAATCGATCGTGAATCATCTTATTGCCTTCCCGGTAATAGCAATCGCCGAGCTGACATCCATGAACAACTACACCTTCGGCGCCGGCCTTAAGTGCCGCTTCGATTTGTAACGGTTGAATCATTCCGGAGCAGGGATAGGAAACAACCCAAGCTCCAGCAATATCCTTAAGTCTGCCTTCGGAATCTACATGAGACGACAGGTCGCACGCCCGTTCGCAAACTAGATTGATGACTTTCGCTGCCATTTGAGAATTCCTTTTTTCAGACTAACTTTGTGAGGAGGCCAAAGCTTTAATTCGGGCGGTTATATCGGCGTCTTGAATGTCTGCAAGATCAACTGCATCGAAGGCGCAAGCCCCGACACAGACACCGCATCCAGAACAACGGTACGGCAGGATGGTGGCAAGCAATTTGAAGCGACTTCCTGCCGGTGCCGGCACCATTTCAATAGCGGCAAACGGACAGTCTTTCGCGCAAAGTGAGCAGCCGGTACATTTGTTATCAACAACTTCCGCAACCGGCACTGGCGGTGTTTTCGCCCATGGTCCATATGGTACCAAGCAAGAGCCGATTACAAGAAACAGTGAAAGAATCCAGAACACTAAAGGATTGGTCTTGCTCATCAACCAGTAAGGCCAGAGAAAGAAAGGATCAACATCAAATGTTGTCGGGTGCATAGCCATTACAGCCGGCGGCTCCATGTGTAGAGGCCAGAAGTAAACTGAGACCACAACCAACGCCATCAATATGTAGTTGATCACCGGCGGTGGTGTCACAATTGGGCGCTGCATGCGCACATAGTGAATCCACAGGAAAAACAACAGAGAAAATGAAAGCCCGATATGGATGAACAGGAAGTTCGCAAGAGTGAAGTTTGTAATTGCCCGTCCATTGAGAAACCACCATTTGAGCGGTTCGCCGACAGGTCCAAGTACGTCGAATGCAGCCACTGTCATCCGTGTAAGAACTAAAGCACGCTCATCCCAAACCAGGTAATAACCTGTCTGACCAATTACCAGAACCAAGACGAACAATACAATTCCGCTCAGCCACTGCACAATGCGGTACTGACGGTAGCGATCCGTGAACCAAACGCGCACTGCGTGCAAGAGAATGGTAATAACCATCGCATCGCCAGCATAACGGTGAATCCCACGAACTACAGCTCCGAAAGGAATCGTGTTAGTGATGTATTGCACCGAGGTGTATGCGTTGATCATCTCTTTGGCAGCATAAGCCTGGTCGATGGTAGGAATGTAGTAAGCAAATAGCAACAACCCTGACAGAAATAGCACCCACAGGAAGAACTGTGGGAGGGCTCCGTGATAGTAGAACGGATTGTATTTGCTGGTAGCAATGACGTTCGTGACATGCTCAATTTTGAGCATCCCTTTGTTCAGCGAATCCGTATAGAGTGGATGTATGGCCACGGTCTGATACCCCTTACCTTTCTTACTTCTTCACTGGTAAAACTGTTTTCTCTTCTGAGTCGTATCGCCCAACTGCATTAAGTGCAATGGCGGCACAAAGCATAGCGAGCGAGAGAAATACGGCCCACATTGTGTACGCCTTATTTTCACCGGGTGCCTCACCAACAGACTTGGGACTGCCTTCAACGTAGATTTTCAAGTCCGATGTGTTGTAGAAGATCTCAGTCAACTTCTTGCCGACGTCCTCAAACATGTCCATTGCATGCACGCTGCGAACTGGTGAAAGACCGGCAGCAATCGGTCCTGGATCAACCTGCGCCGGCAAAAGCTCTGCAGCAGGTAGACCGATCAGCGCTATCAACAGTGCCAAACCGGCGAAGACAGCAAAGATGACATAAACGATAGGCTTCATTTTTCGTTTTTCCCTTTCTCAATGGTCATCACAGGCTGAATCAAGCGCACAAATCCATTGCTCTGGTGCGGTGCAAGGAAGGAATGCAGAGCTTCAAACCAGCCGATATGACGACGGAGCGTGCCTTTCTGCTTTTCTTCGAAGTAAATCCAAAATCCCTGCAAACCTAGCAACATCGCCGTCGACAATACTCCAGCGGCAAGTAGAGCAGCTCCGGAGAGCTGTCCGTGCTCCATCACTTCGCGCCATCCGGCAAAGAAAAGTGAAAGGGCGAGCACAGAAGCGATAAAGGCCGTTAAGCGAATTGACCAATGGATGTTCATGGCATGCCCTCTATGACGCCGTCTTGGCAGTAGCAGCAGCGGCAGTTGCAGCCGCAGGTGCATCAAGAGTCAATTTTTTGAACTTCCAATACACCCAGAAACAAGCAATAGCGCATACCGGACCAGCAATCATCCAGGCTAAGTCCACCGGCGGACATTCAACAGGATAAGGCTTGGCTGTGGCTGCGCCGTAAATGCGGTCCATGAAGGTGGCGTAGTCGCCCGTCCAGCGGTTGCTGATCATGAAATCGATCAGGCCTTTGTACTGCAGCGGTTGAACATCCGTCAGTCCATAGGCACCCGGACGGGTTAATACATCATCCAGCTTGCTGATTGGCACATGCGCTTCATTCATTTTCTGAACGACCCAATGAAGATCCGGCTGGAACGTCGGAATAGCCCTGAAGAGCCAATCCCAGCTCGTCTGGTGGTCTGTAACCACGGCAATTTGTTGAATCACCTGCTTGTCAGGAATATCTACGTTACGAGCCAGGATATCTTGCCAGAACCAATAAGGCGGATTCGACCGGAGCGTGGTCAAAGTGCGAACCAGAGTCTCCGATTTAGTGGCAACATCATCGCCGATGGACAGACGGAAGAACCAATAAGTCCATGCTTGAGTTAAAGGGGATAAGAACATTTCTGTCCGGGCCATGTAGAAATAGACGAATCCGACCAGACCCTGAATAGCCATCACTATGCCCATTGTCAGAGCGCCTTTTGCCATGGCCATTTTCTGGCGAACATCTTTAGTCGTCAGATACACGATCAACTGAAGCACAACTCCAACGTCGACCATGAGCCAGAGAGCATTTCTCCACCACGGCGGATCGCTGTGAATGTTGGCGACGTTAATCACGATAAGAACGGAGAAAATGATCCAATTGAGGAATCCCATCAATGAAACCATGAAGATCAACGGACGCTTGGTGATCGCTTTTTCCGGACCAGTAATCCAAACGTCAAGAAATGGCAGGATAACAACAGTAAGCGGAATCACCATTGTGATTTCAGTAGCCACAACCGGCTCCAGGTACTTGTACATTTGATACAAACCCAGGAAGTACCAGTCAGACAGAATCGGCAATGGAGTGACGTCCGGGTTGGAGCGGTGCCCAAGTGCCGCCGGCATAAAGACGGCAACCGCCAAGAGCATGCCCGTAATAACCGAGCGCTTGAGCCAATTAAGCGGAACACGCTTAAAACCTGTGCGATAGAAATAAATCTCTACGAAGATCAACGGAATTAAGGAGAACGCTATGTGCAAGGAGAAGAAGCGAGTGATTGTCTCTTGGGTAATGGCACCACCGGCACCGAGGAGGAATTCAGCCGTATTCCAGCCCATATGTATGGACTTGACCAACGGCAAGTAGAAATCTCCCATTACAGGAAACTGATCCATGTATGTGGGGAAGGTGGCGAATACCTTGGTAGCCCAAAATGCCCGCTGGTTCCAGATCAACAGATAACCGGTAAGTCCGGAATACATCGCCAGCAAAAGCGTAACTAGGGCAATTGCAATGTTGAATTCCTTGCCTGGCTTGTAGTCAGCTGCAAGGAACATGCGGAACATTCGGATCGTGGCAGCGATGATCATCGCGTCCGCGCCGTACTTATGCATTCCGCGAAGGATATTGCCGAAAGGAATGTGGTGCTGAATGTTTAAAATCGAGTCGAACGCATTGGCTTTGGTCGGGATGTACCACATCATCAAAACCAGTCCGGTCAACATCACGATGAACCAGACCAGGTAGAAGATGGAACCGACAGCGTAAAACGGATTTGTCTTAGCGTCTATCAGGTGGTGTTCATCAAAGAGGTCAATGTTATTCACGCGAGTGGTTAACCAATCGCTTGTCTTGTTGAACGCAGTCGTAAGAGCGCCTGTGTTAAGCAATTCCCCCGGCCTCCAGAGAAACAATGTTGTAACTGCCGCCTTCTATTTTGATCTCGAATTTACGCGGCGGGCGCGGCGCCGGCCCGCTTACGACCTTGCCATTTTGAGCGATGTCGTAGACGCTCAAGTGACACGGGCAGGCAAATACTGGTCCGTCTGGACGGAAGTTGTAACCTTTGGCGGCCTCATCTGGATCTTTCACAAAGTTGAAGATGCAGCCAAGGTGTGGGCAAATTCTGCTGTATGCCACCACATCGCCATTAGGTAATTTGACGGCATAGCCAGGAATCTTGCGCACTTCAGCGCCTTCCGGGTTGTATTCCTTGTAGGACTGCTGGAACATGAATGGGATACAAGTCCACGGCTCTGGGAAATCGGAATCAGTGAACGTCACCGGTTCAAGCGCTCTAGGTTGATCCGACGGTCCCAAAAGATCAAGCGGCTGTCTTGTGGGCAGCAGGAAACGGAATAGCGGTGAGAATGCAAATCCGAACGTGACAGCCAGGGGTACTGAAGCTGCAAGTTGCAGCATGCGTCGTCTTGTTGTTCCCTCAGTCATAATGCTTCCTCGAATGGCGCTC
>JADYXS010000306.1 GCA_021772155.1 Candidatus Obscuribacter sp. | reverse complement strand
TTTCCCAGGTGAGCGTGAACCCAATTCGTTCTTCGATTCGTCGAGAGTGCGCCATGTTGTCTATGAAACAAACAAATAGCCTTATCCCCGTGCGCCTGGGAGGTCTTCTGATCTCAGCTGGATTTATCCGCCCGGACCACATGGCCTCTGCCTTGTCGCAGGCCAGGCAACACAATCAGAAGTTAGGCGAAATTCTGGTCGCCACAAATCTCGTTACCAACGCCGACTTGAAATGCGCCCTTGAGCTTCAGCGTCTGATCAAAGATGGCAGCATAACAGTGGAAATGGGCACCCGCGCATTGAAGCAAACTCGAGCCCAGGAGGGCGGCGTGCACTCGGCGTTGGTCCACCTTGGTTACAAAGAAGACGAGGCGATTAAGACAACTGACCTGGCTTCGATCCTTCAGGATGCAGGAGTAATCACCAAGGCGCAGGTAGAACAAGCGAGCTGGAATGCAGCCAAAAACGGTCTGCCGTTGGGAAGAAATTTGGTACTTGCAGGAGCGCTTTCCCCCTCAGGACTGGGCTCAGCCCTTAACGCGTTAGTGCTTCTGCGGGAAAAGTCTGTCAGTCGTCAGGAAACAGTCAACGCACTGCGTACTTCTTATCAGCAAAAAACTCCGCTTGAAGAAACTTTGGCGCAAGCGGCAAACATTTCACCAAACCATGTCCGTGTCGGAGAGCTACTCAGCAGCGCCGGTTTGCTATCGGAAAGCGATTCGATGATCGCAGTTGAAAATGGACTTCTGAATCAAAAGGCCATCGGACAAGTGTTGCTTGAGGCCCGCATGGTATCGACTCTGGTGCTAGACGCCTGCATAAAACTGCAACGCATGATTCAGAATGGCGCTGTCAGCAAAGTACAAGCTTCAGAGCTTTTGCGCCAGGTAGCTTCAAAACAGGTTGGACTTGAAGATTTTCTATCGGAAATGTCTTATCTGAAATCACGCGTGCTGGAATTACTTGTTCGAAGCGGGTTGGTCACTGAAGCGCATCTGCAAACCATTCTTTTACACAGCCCTGAGCTCGAGAACGATTTGATAAAAGCGCTGTTTGTTCACGATGTAATTTCCCAAGAGATGTTCCGCAATTGCGTTCGTTGTATCTACACCGTTGACGCTGGCAATCATACCCTTAATGAAATGATTGTTTGGTTGCGCGGCGAATACAGCGGTTTGCTGCAAGAAAGCGCTTAAAGACGACTTTTAAACAGGTTTATTGGTGGGAAAGTCGGACGAACTTTCTTCGCCCTACTTGAAGAACACGCGATTGCCCCGCAGGTACTTCGATGACAGCATTGGGATCTTTTTGCTGCTCACTGTCTAACCGGACCCCGCCTTCAGCCACCAAACGCTTGGCCTCACCAGTTCCGCTGACCATTTGAGCACTGACCATCAAGCGAAATAATTGGGCTGGTTCGGTAACCACATATGTGGGCATCTCGTCCGGCGCCTGCCGCTCGCTGTGCACGCGCTTCCACTCGTCAACAGCATGCTGCCCGGCTTGCTTACCGTGATACTGCCCAACTATCTGCCGGGCAAGTTGTTCTTTGAACTGCATCGGGTTGGCACCAGCCTTGATCTGATTGCCGATATCCTCGATCTCGGGGCCCGTCAAAGTTGTTGTCAGTTCGTAGTACTTGAGAATTAGCCCATCCGGAATACGCATCACTTTGCCGAACATATCAACCGGCGCATCTTTGAGCCCTATGTAGTTGCCGTAGGTCTTGCTCATTTTCTTTTCGCCGTCCGTTCCTTCCAACAGTGGAAGCAGAAAAGCAAGTTGTTGAACTTTGAACCCATAATGCGGCTGAAGTTCTCGTCCTTGGAGAATATTAAAGCGCTGGTCCGTGCCACCAAGCTCGATATCAGATTTGATAGCTACAGAATCATATCCTTGCAGCAGCGGGTAAAAGACTTCGTGCAAACCGAGCGGCAGCCCCTTTTCTACACGATCACCGAATGCTTCCTTAGCTAACAGTTGATTGACGGTGACGCTACCTGCCAGCTTGAGGAGCTGCTCCAGGTTGAGCGGTGCAAGCCAATCTGCGTTGTTAACGACCTCAGTTTTTTCGATATCAATAATCAGCGCCATCTGATCGAGGTAGGTCTTCGCATTGGCATTTACCTGTTCCTCGGTCAGTACAGGACGAGTCTCGATTCGCCCTGTGGGATCTCCAATTCTCGCGGTGAAGCCACCGATGATCAGAACCACCTGATGCCCAAACTCTTGAAAGCGAAGCAGTTTGCGAAAAACAACCGCATGCCCCAGGTGCAAATCAGTCGAGGTAGGGTCGACGCCCAGCTTCACTCGCAACGGGCGCTTTTCTAGTCGTGCAAGTTGAATTCGCTGGGCAAGTCCCTTTAGACCTTCCGGCAAAACCTCAGCGCCGCGGATAAGCTCACGCGCTTCGTCCAAAACATCAGCGGGGATTGTTGATTTCCAGTCGTCTGTCTTTAGCGTATCCACTCGAATCACCTGCTCTGGGCGCTAAGAATCTTAGCATGACGTCCAATTCTCCTTGTCCGGGGCATTGGCCTAGGCTAAGATTCCTTGCGCAGCACTGCATACTAGAGGTCCAAAATGGCAGCTCCTTACAGCCCCCAACAAATTGAGGAAAAGTGGCAAGCCATCTGGGAAAAGAACGGAATCTACAAAACCAAGGAAAACGATAGTCGTCCAAAGTTCTACTCCCTGGTCATGTTCCCCTATCCATCCGGCGACCTGCACATGGGGCATATGCGGGTCTATACCATTTCTGATGTCATTTCTCGCAGTCGCCGAATGCAAGGATTCAATGTCCTGAATCCAATGGGCTGGGACTCTTTCGGACTACCTGCCGAGAACGCTGCGATCAAGCGAAATATGCACCCCGGTGCATGGACCGACCAGAACATCAAATTCATGCGTGACGAACAGCTGAAAAAACTGGGCACTAGTTACGATTGGGATCGCGAAGTTACAACCAGCAAACCGGAATACTATCGCTGGACGCAATGGCTCATTCTTAAGCTTTACCACGCCGGCCTGGTCTATCGCAAAAGCGCGCCAGTCAATTGGTGCCCTCAGTGCGAGACAGTTCTGGCTAACGAGCAGGTCGAAAATGGTGCCTGTTGGCGACATCCGGAAACGCCTGTACAACAAAAGCAAATGGCGCAGTGGTTTCTCAAGATCACCGCTTACGCAGACGCTCTTTTAGACGATTTGGATCAACTCACCGGCTGGGCCGAGCGCGTGCGGTTGATGCCGAGGAACTGGATCGGCCGATCGCAAGGCGCAGATTTGCACTTTACCGTGGAAAGCAAACCGAACGTCAAAATCACCGTGTTCACAACTCGCCCAGACACCGCATTTGGTGTCAGCTATCTTGTTCTGGCACCGGAACATCCTTTGGTCAAAGAACTGACCACAGATGAGCAAAAGCCAGCCGTTGAAAAATACGTGGACGAAGCAAAGCGCAAGACAGAATTAGAGCGAGTCTCCGCAGACGAGAAGCAAAAGACTGGAGTGACAACCGGTGCATTCGTTGTCAATCCGTTTAACGGAGACATCGTCCCAATTTGGGTCTCTGACTATGTCCTGATGAGTTATGGAACAGGCGCGGTGATGGGCGTACCGGCCCACGACGACCGGGACTTTGTCTTTGCCCGGAAACACAACTTGTCGATTCGCGAAGTGATTTCCGCGAGCGGACAACCCTCCGGCGAACTCAAAGAGGCTTTCATTGAACCCGGCGTCATGATCAATTCCGGGCAATTTAACGGAATGCCCAATTCCGAAGCCAAAACAAAAATGATCGAATGGGCTGCAAAGAATTTAAGCGGCGCAGCCAAGACGCAGTTCCGTTTACGCGACTGGCTGATCAGCCGCCAGCGCTACTGGGGTTGCCCGATACCACTCATTCACTGCGAAAAGTGCGGCGTCGTTCCAGTGCCGGAAGACCAGCTGCCGGTAGAACTTCCTATCGAAGGCGTTGAATTCACCGGCAAAGGTGGCAATCCGCTGGCTAAAACTGCCGCCTGGATGAATGTCGACTGTCCAAAATGCCAAGGACCAGGCAAGCGCGAAACCGACACCATGGATACATTCATCGATTCGAGCTGGTACTACTTGCGGTACTGCGACACAGGCAATACTTCGGCCGCCTTTTCCAAAGAAAAAGTCGATTACTGGATGCCGGTGGATCAATACGTAGGCGGTATTGAACATGCGATCCTACACCTGCTCTATTCACGCTTCTTCACAAAAGCCTTAAAGGATATTGGTTTGGTTAGCTGTAGCGAGCCATTCACCAACTTGCTGTCTCAAGGCATGGTGACAAAGTTCTCTCCGGACTCCGGACGTATAGAAAAGATGTCAAAATCCCGCGGAAACGTGGTCGGCACTACTGATTTCTTCAAGCGCTTCGGGGCTGACGCTGCGCGATTATTCACTCTATTTGCATCGCCACCGGAGCAGGAACTGGAATGGTCGGAAGAAGGAGCTATCGGTCAATTCCGATTCCTCAATCGCATATGGCGACTTGCCCAAGACTTAGTTGACAACAATGTAATCGTCGATGCTCAAGGTAAACCTATCGTTCCAGCTGTCGGGATTCTTTCAGCCCAAGACATGGACGGGCGAGCAAAACCGGTTCTGCAAGCCGTTCATGCCACTATCAAGGCGGTGTCGGATGACCTAAGCCGTGAGCGTTTTTCATTCAATACCGCCATCGCACGATGCATGGAGTTGGTCAACGCACTCTACACATTCATCTATCACGGACCCGCCGCCAATGGTAACGGCAAGGAATCGGATGAAGTCAAAGCCGGCGACAACCTGTCCGAAAAAGACAAGGAACTTGTATGTTTTGCTCTGCGAAGTTTGCTGCTCGTAATGGCGCCAATGGCGCCGCACATATCTGAGGAGCTGTGGCATCAAGCTGGCTTTGCCAAGGACGAAGATGATTCGATCCATGAAACTCAGTGGCCTGGCTACGTTCGCGAACTGACAGTATCAGACACTGTTGAACTGGTGCTGCAAGTCAATGGCAAAATTGTGAATAAGATGGATGCACCACGCACACTGCCTGAAAAAGATGCTGAGAAACTAGCCTTAGCCGATGTAAAGATACAAGAAAAGATCGCCGGTCGCACTGTGCGTAAAGTAATCGTGGTGCCAGGTAGACTGGTAAATATTGTAGTGGCAGATAAATAGAAGACAAGTGGTCAAATTTGCGCAATCTAGTGCAAACTACTGAGTTGAAGACATTAGAAGCATTCTTTCTGGGCATATTTTTAGCAGACACTCTCTATTCCCCCCATTGTGTAGATTAAGGTCATTATGACGACCGGTTTAAAACGAACAGTTGATATATCACCGCCAGATCCCAAGCCAATTTTCACGGTGCTGATGATCTGCATCATGCCGTTATTCGTGTCCAGTGGCAAAATCGACTGGGTGTCATTAATGGCGTTCACGCCGAAGGGGTTCGAAGCGCTACTTGCGGCGAGCAACTACGCGGGGATGATTTCTTACCTGACTACAGCCACATTTGCGCAGCTGTCGCAATGGATTTGGCTTATCAATGGCTTGTGCTTCTGGATTTTCGGCTATGTGCTGGAAAAGAAAATGAAAGGGTGGCGCTTCCCGGTCTTCATTTTCTTGAGCATGATCTGTGCCTGGACCGCTGTATACGTGACGGCCGGTTTCAACTACACCAAGATGTACATCGGACCGTCCATGCTCCTGTTTGCCATGCTCGGCGGCTATTTCGCTTTTTTCCCGAAGAAACCCTTCACGCCTCAGCAATGGGTACGCCCTTCAACGGAGATCTTCAGCCGAAAACATGACCAAAAAGAAGAAACGGCCTTACGTTATTGGGTTAACCCTTGGAATTACGTCGTTTTCTTTGCCGTCTATCAAATTCTCCTGCAGGTTGGTCTTAATTTCCCAGCCGGCGAAGTCGTCAACCGCACTCACATCCCATTTCTCGGGCAGCTTCATGGCTGGCTACTTGGACGCATGCAAGGAGGGCAGGTTTCCGCCTTCTCGCCTGTCGCTGCAATGATTGCACTTGGTTGCGGCGCCTTCCTCTCGCAAGTGTTACCGAAGTTTGCGATGTCTCTGAAGCCCAAACGCCCAGGTGGCAAGCTTCAATTGGAAGTTATCCAGCATTACCGAGAACTGCGCACGCTGGACATGACACACGACCAGGCCTGCGAAGGTGCAGCTAAGTTTGCCGCAGTGCCCATCGACATTGCAAAAGACTGGATTTCCAAAGGGGCAGCCGGTCTCAAGGATCAGGACATCAAGCACTAGATAAGCCCCAGCTCATCGCTGGCTTGTCGTTGGAAAGCTGCCTTAAACAGCGCAAATTAAGACTTTACAACCCTGTGTTAGGATAGGGCGTCTTATTTTGCTTGGTGGAATCTCTTGAACGAACCATCGCGTTCGAATTTGAAAAGCGGTGATGTCCAGAGTGGTATCACATATGGCGCCGGCGAAGGCTTCTGGCATTCGGTAGAATGGCTGCGGCTTTTACAGATCTGCATTGACACTCTGATTATTTCGTTTGCCCTGGCAGCAGCGTTCCTTATACGTTTCGACGGCAAGTTGAGCCCGGAATACCTGAGCCAGTTGATGGTGTTCATGCCGGTTCTGGTGCCGCTTCGTTTAGCAGCCAACGGCATCTGCGGAGTCTATCGCAGATTATGGCGCTATACCGGTCTGACAGAAGTAGTAGAACTTGCGCTGGCAACGGTTAGCGTAACGACGATTTTGATGATCCTACGCGCGCTGGGCAATCTGCCAGTGGATGGACATCAACTTTCGTACGGCATCATCCTGACCGAGCCAGCCCTTGTCTTTTTGCTATTGGCCACAGCTCGGGTTTCGCGGCGCATGCAAACGGAGCACGAACAACGACGGCACTGGCGTCAACCAGTTAAGCGCAGAGCGTTAGTCGTCGGTGCAGGCGATGCTGGACAAATGGTCGTGAAAGAACTTAGACATCGCGCGGATGTTGGCGTAGACGTCGTCGGATTCGTAGACGATGATCCAGCTAAAGTAAAAAAGCGAATAGGCAATCTCACCGTATTTGGTACCACCAAGAATTTGGCAAAGTTCGTCGAAGAACTGTTTGTCGATCAAGTAATCATTGCGATCCCTTCCGCTGACCCTGCGGAAATTCGACGCATCGTAGATATTTGCCGAGTATGCGAAGTCGAGACACGCATTCTTCCAGGCTTGTTTGAATTGATAGACGGCCGCGTAAGCGTAAGCCAATTGCGGGAAGTCTCTTTGGAAGATCTGCTCGGTCGGGAACCTATCGACCTCGACAGCTCGCTGATTTCAGAGTACATCCAAGGCAAGCGCGTTCTTGTCACAGGCGCAGGCGGTTCCATCGGTAGCGAACTGTGCAGACAAATAATGCGATTTGAGCCGGAAGAACTTATCTTGCTTGGTCGTGGTGAAAATAGCATCTTCTCAATCCACCAAGAGCTTAAACGCCGACCGGAGCCAGTTGTGCTGACACCAGTCATTGCCGACATTCGCGATCCGCACAGAATGGCGAACATCTTTTCGAAACATCGACCCCATGTAGTATTCCATGCTGCTGCACACAAACATGTTCCACTCATGGAACTGAACGTCAGCGAAGCCATCACCAATAATGTCGGTGGAAGTCGCAATCTCGCTAGACTCTCGGATGAGTTCGGCGTTGACCGGTTTGTCCTTGTATCCAGCGATAAAGCAGTGAATCCGACCAGTGTTATGGGCGCTACCAAGCGCATCGCAGAACTGGTTGTGCAGGATATGGCACGAAGATCGAAAACCAATTTTGTGGCTGTTCGCTTTGGCAACGTCCTTGCCAGTCGCGGCAGCGTAATCCCGATCTGGCGGGGGCAGATCGCCGCCGGTGGTCCAGTGACGGTAACTCATCCGGAAGCGACGCGTTACTTCATGCTGATACCAGAGGCGGTGCAGCTAATTCTGCAGGCAGGCGCCATAGGCGACCCTGGAGATATCTTCGTTCTGGACATGGGCAGGCCAATTAAAATCCTTGATCTGGCAAAAGACTTGATCAAACTATCCGGGCTGCGATTGGGACAAGACATTGCTATTGAGTTCGTAGGGCTTCGACAGGGCGAGAAGCTCCACGAAGAATTACTCACAGCCGAAGAGGGGCTAACCCAAACTTCCTATCGCAAAATCTTCGTTGGCAAACCGCAGGTTATTGATCCGGATCTATTGAACCTGGAGCTGCAAACCATATTCCGTTCCGCTCAAGCTGACGATGAGCAGTCAATGCGTCGCAGCTTAGATACAATAATTGGCGGACAGCAGCTACAAAGTACTATGAGTAGCGTCGCCCAAGCCGCCCGCTGATGGGGAACCCATGAGTACCGACGCCGACGTCCTGGAGCACAAAGAACAAAAGCTCGAGCGCTTACTGCACGAACAAGTAAGCTTGATTGTTGCCTATTCCGGCGGCGTTGACAGCTCGTTGCTGGCTTACTACGCGCGCAAGGTGCTGGGCGAACGCGCCAAAGTCGTGATCGCCGTATCGCCAAGTCTTGCAGCTGAGGAGCTCATCGCTGCTCGCGAGCAAGCGGTGGCGTTCAACTGGCAGTTGCAAGAAATATCCACCCATGAGCTTGATAATCCTAACTACGAACGCAATGATCAAATGCGTTGCTACCACTGTAAGAAGACATTGTTTGCGGAACTGGAACAGATTGCCGCGCAAGAAAACATAAACAGCATCGCTTACGGGGCCAATGTTGATGATCAGAAAGACTATCGCCCCGGTCACAAAGCCGCGCGCGAGTTCAACGTAATAAGTCCGCTGCAGGAAGCGGGGATGGTCAAGGAAGACATCCGGCAATTGGCCAAAGCAGCCGCTTTGCCGTCTTGGGACAGACCACAGGCAGCATGCTTGTCCTCAAGATTTCCCACCTTCGAGCCTGTAACGCTTCAGGGACTCAGTCAAATAGACAGATCGGAAGCATTTCTGCACTCGCTCGGTTTCAAACAAGTAAGAGTACGGCACTACGGCGATAAAGCCAAAGTCGAGATCGACAAAGACGAGCTTCCGCGCTTGCTAGATGATAGCGAGCTGTCTAACCAAGTGATAGCAAAACTGCAGGAGTTTGGCTACCGGGAAGTCTCGATTGATCCTGAAGGTTATCGTCAAGGCGCAGCCAACACCTTTCTTCAACACGCCGATATCGGTGTCTAATGGACAAGGAACGTTTGAGTGCGATACTGAATACGGTGGCATCGGGCGACATGAGCACCGACGAGGCCCTGGAGCTCTTGCGTCACTTGCCTTATGACGATTTGGGATTCGCCAAGCTGGACTCGCATCGCAGCCTGCGCCAGGGCATTCCGGAAGTAATATTTTGCCCGGGGAAAACTGCATTGCAAGTAGTCGAAATCCTTCAACGACTAAAGCAAAATCACAAACTTGTTTTAGCCTCGCGCGCCACGCCCGAGCTGGCAGCCACAGTGCTCTGCCAAATCCCCGACGCGGTTTATCACGAGTTGGGAAAAATGATTATCTATGGAGCTCTTCCAGTTCCGGATGAGTCACTGCTTGTGGTGGCAGTAGTAACCGCCGGAACTGCAGATTTGCCGGTTGCAGAAGAAGCCGCGCTGGTATTGCAATCGCAGGCCGTTCCCGTGATTCGCCTATCTGATGTTGGCGTTGCCGGTCTCCACCGGTTATTGAATAACCTTGAAATGCTTAGAAAGGCATCTGTGGTGATTGTAGTTGCCGGAATGGACGGCGCACTGCCGAGCGTAGTCGGCGGATTGCTGGAAGCACCAGTAATCGCCGTGCCGTCTTCGGTAGGCTACGGAGCAAGCTTTCAGGGATTGGCAGCTTTGCTTACGATGCTCAACAGCTGCGCAGCCGGACTGACCGTCTGCAACATAGACAACGGATTCGGCGCCGCCGTCGCCGCAGTCAAAATCGTCAAAGCAGTCAACACCGGCCTCCGTTCGCGATCGTAAGAGGGAGGGGCTTGTCCCCTCCCCTACCAGCACGTGGCAAGGAATGCCCGACAGACACGGCCAAGACCATCCCTACAGCCAGTTTTGAGCTGTGGCGTAGGCACACGGGCCGTCCGAATATTAAATGTGAACGGTCCCTCCTAAAGCCTGGGAGTTATTTGTGGAGGGATAGTCCGGGCAGTGATGCCGCCCTGACATGCGTAAGAGTTTCCCCGAACGCACACGATTAAGGGCTCCCATAACAGGGAGCTTTTAGTCGTGTCTGGGGATTGCAAGGTTGCCTTATTGGTAATTACTGAGGCGGACTACATCGTGATTACGCCAGCATTCATTTTCCTAACACGGGCCTGAGCTTCTCGCGCTAGCTTATATTGATGGCTCTTTTGCAAAAGAGTTGCGTACTGCTCTTCTAGGTGTAGGACGGCCAGGCAGTTTGGTCCTTCCAGTATCTTCTGAAGGACAATGAGCTGCCAACAGTATTGCGCCGCAGTTTTGAAATTACCAAATTTGGAGTAATGAAAAATCAGTTGTTGCAGCGAGTAGGCATTAGTCCAATCGCGCCCTCTAGCTTTGTCCAGCTGCAAGATTTTCCGGTGAACTTCTATCGCCTTAGCAGACTGTTTGGTTTCGTCATAAAATCGCGCAAGATCACGATAGGCCTGCGTGACTTCGAACAACCTTGGACTTTGCTTGGCCATGTTCAGATAAATCTTGAACTCTGCTTCGGCGTCGGCCACTTTGTTCAGCCGCTGATAAGTCTCCGCGAGTCCATGGTCTTTCTTCAAAATCGCTTGGATGGTTTTCTCGTCAGCATCACCATAGCTTGCACGCTCGTAGACTTCTTGCGCCAGACAATCTGCGCATTGGGCAATCAGAACAACAGCTGTGACAAATATAAGCGATGAACTTTTCCTGTTCATTTTTGCGCGTCCCAATACTATTCGTCAGGATCAGCCGGACGCCCTCTTCGAGGTGCTGCTGCTGCAGCCTTGGCCTTGTCTAGCATGTCCTGATAATCACCAACATTGACCGATACCGTTTGTACGGCATTCTTGCGCAATACCAGGAAGTTAAGCACATCACTTACTTTCTTTGTTTGTACGTACTCTTTAACGTCCTTCGGATTAGGAGTTTCCTTATTATCAATCTTTTGAATGACATCACCAAGCTCAAGTCCTGAGGATTTAGCTGGGCTGCCTTCGACGAAACCGACAATAGCCACACCTTTAGTTGCCAGCGGAACACCGATGCTCTTCGTCAAACCCTCATCCAATTCGTGCATTTGAATCCCAAGCCAAGGTCGCAAAATCTTGCCTGTGGCAATCAGCGAATCGGCCACAGTTTTTGCAACATCGATCGGAATCGAGAACCCAATGTTTTGAGCATTTCGGTGAATGGCAGTGTTGACGCCTATCACATCGCCACTCAGGTTGAGCAGCGGTCCGCCGGAATTTCCGGGATTGATAGCGGCGTCGGTTTGAATGAAGTTGATGTTGCCGTTAACGTCGGTCACAGAACGACCGACTGCAGAAATAATTCCCAGGGTCACGGTGTGATCAAATCCAAGCGGACTGCCAATTGCCACCGCAAACTCACCGGGACGCAATGTTGTTGAGCTACCCATCTTGAGGGTAGGAAGGTCCTCTGCGTTGATTTTAATGACTGCCAGATCGCTAAAGAAGTCCAGCCCAACAATCTTTCCTTCAAATGTACGCTTATCATTCAAAGTTACTTTGATTTTCTCTGCATCTTTTACGACGTGCGCGTTGGTGACTATATAACCGTTAGGGCGAACGATGAAGCCAGAGCCGGTATCTCGCTTTTCGAATTTAGGTGTGGCCTGTTTCTGGGGCGTGCCACCACTTCCTGCACCACCACCGCCGAAGAGATCCTTCGGGCTAACTTGGCGACCGTTGAAGAAAAATTGCATATCCGGTGGCAACCCACCCAAACCATTGATTGCAAATGGCATAGAAGCTTTGGCCATTTCGCTGACATCGATGTTGACCACCGCCGGCGCGGCTGCAGCGGCCATGTCAGCAACCGTATTTGCGCCCAGCGTTACCAGAGCTGCCGAGGCTTCCGCCCCAATTGCCGGAGCCGGTGTCGTAAAACCAGCGACGAATGAAAGGGTGCCTAGCGCTACTGACGCTGCGATCAATCTGTTTGCACGCATCTAGTTAACCCCTTTCTGGTTTGGACGGAATTAGGACCTCTACAGTCAATATTAAAGACCGAATTGAGTGCAATCCGCCATGCCTGAGCGACTTCCTCTTTACAGTCGAAGGACAAGACTATTTGCTATCTACCCATGCCGAGATGCTGAGCTGTTTGAAACACTTTCCCTTCAGTCAGGATTGAAGGGGCAATTATCACCTCAACCTGCTGCATTTCTTGTATGGAAGCTGCACCTAAGGTCGACATGCTCGTTTTCAGCGCACCGATAAGATTCTGACTGCCGTCGTCCACAGTTGCCGGTCCGAGAATGATCTGTTCGAGTTTGCCGACGCGACCGACCTTAATGCGCGTACCCCGCGGTAGCACAGGGCTCGGCGTTGCCATTCCCCAGTGGAATCCTCTGCCGGGTGCTTCTTCGGCACGTGCCAACGGGGAACCAATCATCACTGCATCGGCACCGCACGCAATGGCTTTGCAAATGTCACCGCCAACGGCCATGCCACCATCGGCAATCATCGTCACTTTGCGGCCTGTGCGAGCTTCGTAATCAGCCTTCGCTGCGGAACAATCTGCAATAGCTGTGGCCATCGGAACACCAATGCCCAGAACGCCGCGCGAAGTGCAGGCGGCTCCGGGACCGACGCCAACGAGAATTCCTTCTACGCCCGTATCAAGCAATCGAAGCGCTGCGTCATAAGTAACACAGTTGCCAACTATGACGGGCACTCCAATTTCAGCACAGAATGCTTTGAGATCTAGCTGCGTATTGCCCTGAGCAGTTTTGTGCTCAATACCGATAACAGTCGACTGAATGAAAAGGAAGTCAACGCCTGCTTTCACAGCGATCGGACCATATTGTCGTGCCATATTGGGCGTGATAGATGCCGCTACCAGCACTCCTTGGGCTTTGATTTCTTTGACGCGCAGAGCAATCAATTCTTCCCGAACCGGCGCCGCGTAGAGCTTTTGCATAACTTCAACAAACTGCGTGTTGTCGCATCCGATCACCTGGTTGTACGCCTCTGTGGAATCTTCGTAGCGCGTTTGCAAACCCTGGAGATTGATCACGCCCAAGCCACCAAGCTTGCCCATGATGACCGCAGTCTTTACGTCTACCACCCCATCCATAGCGGAAGCCATAATTGGCAACGCCAGACGATGCTTGCCCAGCGTAATGGAGACGTCACACAACTCGAAATCAAGTGTGATCAACCCGGGAACCAAAGCTATCTCATCAAAACCGTATGCCCGGCGTGTGGCCTTGCCTCTGCCAATCATCATCGCGCTGTTTTGAAGCTCTTGCTTCGCCGCCGTTTGCATCTTGCTACCGCACTCGCCTCAAGGATTTGGTAAATATTAGCACCAGTGAATCTAAGAGCGACGCGGTTATGCCGGAATGTCAAGGACGGATCATTGAATAGTTTCAGAC
>JADYXS010000305.1 GCA_021772155.1 Candidatus Obscuribacter sp. | reverse complement strand
TAGCTTGCCAGATCCATTTTCACAATGCAGGGCAGATGGCGTAGGCGCTCTGCGACTGGTTTGGATTAGCTATATCATATAGTTAGCTGCTGCTCAAGAAGATGTCGCAGGGATGAGGGTCTTATCTCACCTGCGACACCTTGAAAGGCGCGTTGAAAAGGAAAACGAAGGGGCACGCGCAAGCACGCCCCTTCGTTGTAGGCCCTTCTGCAAGTCCGGGTGACAGCGCCCGAATGCGCTGTTAATCAGGACCGTTCGTCAAGACGTCGGCGCCTTTTGGTGCGCTCAGGGCTGCTTGCTCTGTTGCGCAAACCATCTCTGCCAAAGGCTGGTCGAAATCCGTTTGACCAGTTTTGACACCAGCGAGATCAGCAGCTCATTCAGGAGATACAACCCGACACCAAGAGCGATGGCGAGTACTCCGGCGGTGAGAAGCAACAGTTGCAGTTTGCCGAAGACAAGGGCGATGGTGACAAGCAAAAGCCCGACTCCGGCACAGATGAAGCCGAACTTCTGGAAGATCCTGTGAGGTCCCAGCTTTTTCACCAGAAAGCCTGCGGCGGTTCCGGTGGCCTTGTCAGTTGCGATGGAGACGGCCTTGTCGACCGCTCCTTTTCCTAGCGATTTCCAATTCATGGTTTTTTCTTTCAACCGTGATGCCCGCGACTATGGCGGACTTCTCGGCAATCGGGGCAGCAGCGGCCTGCCGTGCGATCTGAGATCGAATCCGGGGCGATAGCCTCCGGACTGTGACAGATCTGCCGGTGGACGCTGCAGGCTTCCTCAAATTCTTGCGAGCAGAGGATATGGAAATCATATGTCGCAAGCACGGTGCGTTCCGGGGTGTCGCTGAGCAACACGACCGAGAACGCGTATAGCCTCGTGTGTCGGCAGCCGGGGAGGCGCCGGGCGAGATTGATGATCCTTGCAAGAGTGTCGGTCAGATTCGCTGGCGGCGGCACGGGCGCGGTGAACTTCGATAGTTCGATGTCCGCTTGCCCGTCGACTAACCGCTGGGAAAAAATCTCACGACCATCAGCCTGAATGCTCACAAAACCCGGTTCTTCATCGTTAAGGATGCAGAGCTGACTCGGGTTGTCGTGGGGGATTCCGACATAAGTGGTGGTGTGGTGTGCGAAGCTCGGGAACGGTTCCCGGGCTTCAGGGTTGCAAATCCTGGCGATTCTCACTAAGCATGGCTCCTTTGATGCACAGTCACTTCGGCGTGTTTGAACTGCTCAGTGGCAGCTTCTTGGCCGACTTGAACAACTGATTGGGCGCTGAACGTCTCCAGCGCCGTGGACCCGATGGCCGATCTTGTTGTCAAACAACCCCAAAAAGGCCGAAAAGCGAAAGAGATTGGCACCAGAAATGGTGCCGGACAACGCAGCGAAACCTGCACTGCCGGCACCACCTGGTGTCCAATTTCTAGACGCTAGTCGGTTGTAGGGTGGCGCCAACCCATGTCAGTCGTAGTGGCGAAGCAAGGCAACGCCACTACGGTCTGACATGAAAGCTGGTAACGCTTACTTCTTGGCGGCGGCGCGAGCGGCGAGGGCCGCGGTGATTTCCGCGTCGGCGTCGTTGACCTGGACCTTCTTCTCGATCTCGGCCATTTCGCGGTCGGCGGCGGAACCCTTGGACAGGTCGTTGGCGTTACGCGCGGTGGACAGCTCGTCGGCCACTTCCTTGCGGTCGGCAGCGCCTTCGCCCAGACCCTTCTTGAGGTCGTTGGACTTCTGGCGGAATTCGGCGGACTGGCGGTAGATGCTGGCCAGGGTCGCGTCGGCTTCGAGCTTGGCGACGCCGTTTTCGCTCTGGGCGATGGTCTGCAGGTACTCTTCCAGCAGGTTCTGGGCCTCTTCGGCGGCGGTGTGCGCTTCGGTGGCCGCGGTCTTGAGACCGGCGACGGCGTCCTTGGCGGTCTTCCACTGGACCTTCAAGGCGTCCTGGGTGGGCTTGCTGGCGGACATGGTGACGGAGGTCTGGAAGCGGGTGAGGAGCCCGTCCGCTTCCTTTTCCTTGTCGGAGACTGCGGTCTGGGCATTGCCGGCGAAGGTCATGAGCCGGGCGACGCTTTCGCGCTGGGCGGGAAGCGAGGCGACGGCCTGGTTGACGCGGTCCTTTTCGCGCTGGACGGCGGTGGTGGCCTTGCTCACGGTCGAGCTACCGAAGATGCGCAGCATCTGGCGGAAGCGGGGCGAGAAGTAGGCACCGACAGCGGTGGCGACGGCGGCGATGGCGAGAAGCGTGAGAATCGTGTTCATAGTCAAATCTCCAAGTTGTCCGCTTTTGAGGCGGATTGGTTTTGCCGGGTTTCGGCTTTGAGAAGAATGCAGGCAACCGGAATTGCCTGCGCATACGGACGTTGAGTCTTTCCGGGACTTTTGTCGCAAGCGACGACCGAGACGGCCCAGGTGCAAGCACCCAAGCCGTCCCGGCGATGCTGATCAGCGGGCCGGTGATGGTGTCACCGACGGTGCTTAGAAGTTGCTATCGGTGCTACCACCGGAGTTGCCGGTGGAGTCGCCCCCAGAGAAGCCAGCATCGGTGTTACCACCGGAGAATCCGGTGTCAGCCGGCGGCGTGTACGAGACACCTCCGTTGTTGTCGTCGCTACTGCGGTGCGTCGAAGGCGCCGGCCTTGACTGCTCCACAGTCAGGTTGTAGGCAACGACGGCCGCTGTGATCGCATCATCGATTGTCGAACCGGCAACCTCCTTGGCGTCGGCCACTTTCTGCTTTGCCTGAGCCGCGAGGTTCTTGGCGTTGGAGTACTGACCATTGCTCAGCGCGGTGCGAGCTGCAGTCAGCTTGCTTGACGCGTCGGTCAGATCGAGATCCTCACTGAATTCACGACGCCGCCCACCGATGGTCTTATCCTTGGAGATAGCCTTACCGGTGTTGCCGCTGATCAGTTTGCCTGCTTCGGCGATCGCGGTGCGAGCTTCGCCCGCCGCCTCGACGTCTTGCAGCGCCAAACGCTTCGCTTTGTCAGCCACGTCCTTCTTGGACGCAGCCTTCTTCGCCAGCGCCGACCAATCCGACTTGCCAACCAGCAAAGCCGCATCCAGGGTCGACAGTTCCTCCTTGGCGCTCTGAAGCTCGGTTTTCGCCGGCTGCAGAACGTCTTCGTGACCGACTGCCTGTGCTGCCGCCTTCACAGCAGCGCGCACGGCAGCAACCTTGTCCTCAGCATCCTTGAACGCCGCTTCCTGTTCGTTCACCTGCTTGTCCAGGGCCTCGAGCTTTCGGACAAGCTCGTCGGCGGAAGCAGCCAGTGTCGGCCAGTCTGCGATTTCCAGCTGCACGTCCAGGTGCAGCGTCGACGCGGAAGGCACCAGCTCACGATGAGCGGTGTCCGTGGCAGCGGCAGTCGTGAACTGCTTCTGCTTGCGCTTCTCCTTGAGGTCGCTGGACTTGGTGTTCACCACAACCGCCTGCTCTTTGGCGTGCTTGCGCAACTCCTTCAGTTCATGAAGCCTGGTGTGGATGCCGGCGAGTCCCTTGTCCGCCGAAGCGACGTTGGACTCCACCGATTCGAGCTTTACGCGAGCTGCGATAAAGCGTTGCTCGCCGTAAGCCGTGCGGACCTCACTGAGGTTGTCCTCGGTCTCGCCAGACACAGTCTTGGCTGTCGTCAACTTCTCCGGCTGTCCGGTGAAGTTGTCCGCCAGGAACTGACGTTCCAGAGAAGCGACCGCGGTGTCGGCATCATCGAGCTTGCCGTTCAAAGTCGCAAGGCTTGCCCGAGCCGACGTTACGTGGCTTTCCACGAACGTCTTGGCGTCCAGCACCGTGGTGATGGTGGCATCGGCCGAGCGGGCGGAAGCTTCGGCAGCTTCTTTTGCTGCCTGCGACTTCTCCCATTCACCAGCCAGCAGCTCCTTTTCGCACGTAGCCACGTGCCCATCGGCGCTCTTCAAGTCGCCGTCCGGGTTGTGACCGTTCTCGTTGAGCAGGAAGTGCGCATCACCCTTGCCGAGAGCCACCTCGCCCTGGATGAGCGGATAGGCAGTCAGGTTGGATGATTGACCGCGAACTTGCGCCGCGCGGTAGCGCACCGTAGCGATGGCAGCCACTGTCTGCGGGAGCGCACCCTTGATGGCGATGCACTTCTCGATGTCGCCCTTGAGGTCGACCACATCCGCTTCGAGGCGATTCGATTCGGCAAGCTTGCCGATCGGATTTGCCGAGATGTTCTCCAGCAACCGCGCAGCTTCCGTT
>JADYXS010000304.1 GCA_021772155.1 Candidatus Obscuribacter sp. | reverse complement strand
GAAATTCGGTTGGAAAAGTAGAGTGCGAATAATCTACTTAGGTACTCCGGAGTTTGCAGTCCCCACTATGGAGAAGCTGCTGACGTGGCCACATGGCGAGCTTGTGGCTGTCGTCACTCAACCTGATAGACCGGCTGGGCGGGGCAAGCATATTTATGCCCCGCCCACAAAGCTGGTCGCCGAAGCCCACGGTATTCCGGTTCTACAGCCAGAAAGATTGTCGCGCTCGCCGGAAGTAGTGCAAGCGATGCGCGATCTTGCGCCGGACATTTTGGTTATGGTCGCGTTCGGACAGATTCTCAAAAAAGAGGTGTTAACGATGGCACCACTTGGGGTGCTCAATTTACACGGTTCATTGCTGCCCAAGTATCGCGGAGCGGCGCCAATCAATTGGGCAATCATCAACGGCGAAACCGTAACCGGCAACACCACTATGTTTTCAGACTCCGGAGTAGATACCGGAGCTATGTTGCTCAAGCAGAAGGTTCCAATTGGCGCGGATACCACTGCAGAAGAGCTGGCCGAAACAATGTCTCACACCGGCGCTGACCTTGTGATTGAAACATTGACTCGCTTGAAAGACAAAACGATTGAATCAATCATTCAGGACGACAGTGAAGTCACGTTTGCGCCCAGAATGACCAAGCAGACGGGTCACATCGATTGGCGAAAATCCGCAGCGGAAATTCACAATCTTGTCCGTGGTCTACATCCGTGGCCAGGAACGTACACGCTCATGAGCGGCGCGGTGTTGAAAATAATATCGACACGCACTACACTCGGTGGCACCGCACCAACCGGCACCGATCCGGGCACTATCATTATTGACGGTGGCAAAGTGTGGATCGCCTGTGGTGCCGCTGGCGATGAATTACTAGAACTAGTTGAAGTTCAACCGCCCAATAAAGCTCGCATGGCTGCCAACGACTGGGCCAACGGTGCCCGCGTAAAGTCCGGTGTAGCAGTTGGCGTCTAATGGAGTGCTCATTTGAAAGGCGTAGCCTCACGAACGCTTGCCGTGGAAGTTCTCGGCAAAGTAGAAACTGATAAGGCCTTTGCCAACCTGGCATTGGCAGCGGCATTTAAGAAGCAAAGTCTGTCGGAGCGCGACAGGGCATTTGCAACTGCACTGGTGCAAGGCGTTTTGCGCCATCGTGACCAACTTGATGAAGTAATCGCCGCCCACTCCACGCAACCACTAAATAAGATGGAAGTAGCGCTCAGGAACAATTTGCGCGTGGCGATTTTCCAACTCACCCACATGACAGATATTCCTCCATCGGCAGTCGTGAATACAGCCACGGAAATCGGCAAGGCAATAGGGCGGCATATCGGAATTTCCAAATTCGTTGCAGGATTACTGCGCGGGTATCTGAGAAATCGCGACACAAAGCAGCTCGAACCGGCAAGCGACGCTCCGGAGCTAAGTCCCGTAGAGCGGCTTTCTAAGCGCTACTCTTTACCTTCATGGCTGGTTACTCGCTGGCTAGGTCAGTATGGCGAAGAGGAAACGGTTAAGCTCTTAGAGTATTCTCAAAGCGTCCCGCAACTGACTGTCCGAGCTTGCGAAAGTGGCATCACGCCCGAGGGACTAGCAAATGTTTTTGAAGGAAAGGGCATCACAGCCCGAAAAGGCGAGCTCGTCGAAGGCTGCCTGATAATAGAAGATCGCGGTCATTGCAAAGGTCCCATTGAAAAACTACCCGGATATGCAGAAGGGCTGTTCATTGTTCAGGACGAAGCCGCCGCTTTTGTCTCGCAAGTCGTTGACGCTAAGCCAGGCGAAATGATCGTCGACTTATGCGCAGCGCCCGGTGGCAAGACGATCAACATGGCCGAAATGATGGAAGACACCGGACGAGTTCTGGCTGTCGACATTCAAGAAAGTCGCCTGGAACTACTTAAACAAACATGCCAACGAGTTGGTTTGAAGAACATAGAAGTAATTACAGCCGATGGCACCACTTACAAACCTGATACAAAAGCCGATAGAGTCCTGCTAGACGCGCCCTGCACCGGCACAGGTGTTATCAACCGACGCTCAGATTTGCGCTACCAGCGGAGTGCACCAGACATCAGTCGATTGATTGAATTGCAACGCAAATTACTCGATAACGCAGCCAACATGCTGAAGGACGATGGAATTCTAGTCTACGCAACTTGCTCACTAGAACCAGAAGAGAACGAAGAAAATCTCAAATGGTTCTTAGAAAAACATCCGGAATTTCAGCCCGATCCGATCACGCCGTATGTACCTCAATCGTTCCTCGAAAGAGATCGCGCGGCATTCGACCGCGGGTGGATTCAGCTGATACCAACGCGGCACAACGTATCCGGCTTCTTTGTTGCACGTCTGCGCAAGGCACATGCTTGATTCGTTTTTGGTCGTAAGCAAACGGCCATTTCACCGTTCATTAACATCTGTGACGCGTCCCCCTCACTGGAAACGCGCTTGTCAGAATTGTCAATTCGGCTGATGGGGCTGAACTCTTGTATTCTTCCCATTGAACGACGCCATCTGCTCAATCATGTTTCGCAAAATGGCTTAAAGAGCCATTCCAAAGAACATGCTACACTCGACCGACCTAACTACACCAGAGGAAAACATATGACGACACGCAAAGCAGAAGCTGAATGGAAAGGCCAACTCAAAGATGGACAAGGTCGCGTCAAACTTGGTAGCGGCGCATTTGAAGGAACCTACTCCTTTCCGTCGCGCTTTGAAGACGGCAAAGGAACTAATCCGGAAGAATTGATTGCAGCAGCACATGCTGGTTGCTTTTCGATGGCGCTTTCAGCGGGTTTGACCAAAGCCGGCCATAACCCAACCAGAATCTTCACCACAGCAACCGTTCACCTCAACAAAGTCGGCGAAGGTTTCGAAATTAACCAAATCGATCTGCTCACCGATGCTGTAGTTCCGAATATCGACGAAGCAACTTTCAAGAAAGAAGCTGAAGCTGCCAAAGCTGGTTGTCCAGTCTCGAAGCTATTCAAAGGCGCTCAGATCAACTTGACCGCTACCTTGAAAACAGCTCAACACGCATAATTAAAAGGGGAGGGGACAAGCCCCTCCCCTCTTACGCTTGAGAAAGACCTTCTGACAAGAAGGTCTTTCTCTTTGCATGATTTTTTCCAGAGCGACCCCACACCTTAGCCAGAAAAGGATTACTCTATAGAGACATAAACACGTAGGAGAAACAGATGTTGTTAGAGGTACTAGGCGGCTTAGCTCTACTTGGTGGGATTCTGGCAACGAGCGTGAAAATCGTGACCGAATACGACCGCCTTGTCGTATTTCGATTCGGGCGAGTAATCGGTGTTAAGGGACCAGGACCGACATTTTTAATTCCCGGTATCGACAATTATAAAAAAGTCGACTTGCGAATTGTTACTATGACCATCCCGATGCAAGAAGTTATCACCCGCGATAACGTTTCTGCCAAAACGGCTGCGGTGTGCTTTTTTCAGGTTGTCGATCCCTATAAAGTAATTACAAAGATTGAAGATCCTTATTCAGCAATAAGCCAGATTGCCCAAACTACTCTGCGCAATATAATTGGCCAACATGAGCTAGATGAATTGCTTTCCGAGCGCGACCAAATTAATGGACGGCTCCAGGCTATGATCGATCGGCAAACTGAAGGGTGGGGCATCAAAGTCAACGCAGTTGAAATAAAAGATGTCGAAATACCAGAAAGCATGCAGCGCGCGATGGCTCGGCAGGCTGAAGCGGAACGGGAACGGCGAGCAAAAGTGGTGGCAGCAGAAGGTGAACACCAGGCCGCAGAAAAGCTGGCATTAGCAGCGGACGTTATATCGGCGTCCCCGGGTGCCATGCAGCTGCGCCAACTTCAATCCATGGTTGACATTGCATCGGAAAGAACGAGTACTTTGATCTTCCCGGTCCCTGTAGAGTTGTTGAGCTTCGCAAGGTCAGCCGGTGAAGAACGTGTGGGTAAAGCACTTGCGCAAATGATTTCGCAAGTAAACGAGCACAATGAGAGTAATGCCAATAATCCAATTAAGATTGATACCAGCACAGCGGCCAAAGTTGATCAAGGCGCAAAGATTTCCGTAAAGAAATCCGAGCTGGCTTAGAGCAAGCGCGCAGATTATTTGCGCTCTTGCAGAAACTGACTGAGAGGCTTGTCTTTCGGGCGTTTCATTATCCAGGTGCAGGCTTCCACTATCGCTTCGTCCAACTCCGTGTGCGGATCCGTGTCAACTTGTGCCATGTAGATCAGTTTGTATGGTGCAAAGTTTTCGCCATACCAGAGAAACACACGCGGGTCTTCAGTCTCACCGCCGAAGTTAATCAGAAGGTGATCAATATCCTGCGGCGGGCTGATATCAAAGCCCCTTTGCGTTTCGTTGATACTATCCAAACCATTGGGAACGTTGAGCCCGGCACGCACTTTTCCAAACGTACTTTCTTTGAAAGCGCGCCCGCGACAAATTACCAGTGCCTGCTTGTTTCGCTGGTAGGAGAGCCATCCTTGCCAATCTTTGGGAACAAGATCAGCTAACCGGACACCAACTTCTCGCTCGACGTACTGCATGAGTACAAAACATTCTACGGGCAAATCTGAGAAGCCTTGACGGCTTTGCTCTTTTGCCACACGTTCTGACTCAAGCTCGATCAGCTTATAGTGAAATGTCACGTCGTGCGGTTAGCGCATGTGTTGGGCAATCACCCGAGCGAGATCGGGGTTGGTCATGACCATCTCATCAAACATGGTATGCGACGATAAAACGGTTCCGACATGCGGGTCACGCGCAATTGCGAAATAAATTCCTTCCGGATCCAGCGCAACTACGTAATCGCAATAGGTGGCATGAATAAGTGCTTTTGTGGCTCCGGGGAATCTCGTCAAACGACGACAGAGATAATGGTCGGCCTCAGCTAACTTGTTGAGGTGGCGGTGCTTGGCGATTAACTTTGCCGGTCCCGGATGTTCGCAAATGGCAGCAAGAATGCTCGGATCGGCAGCAGCGACTTTGTCCAACCATTCATATTTTGCCATCTGCGTTGCCACTCTTTTGCTCTTGCGAATCTTTTCGATGCGCACCGGCGAAAGAGTAATTGTCCCTGCGCTGCTAGAGGAAGCTTCAGTTTTTAGCGACGGTTTGAGTACGGTGCTAGTATTAGTGGTAGTTCCGGTGGTGGCATCTTGGGCCGATACCGGCGATATGGTTGCCACCGCAATTAGTGCTACCAGGCAACTCAGACTGAATATTCGGAATGAAGGTATCACCATGACAAACTCCCGTTCCTGTTTCTAGATGTCGGAGTATTAAGCGGCGAAATTGATTGCGACGCCTCGTCGATTCTAACATAAGTGATAGTTAATAGCTGAAACAGTTAGAATTGAATGAAAGCGCAGGGAGTCGACAATATGAGCGATCCATTTCGCGGAACTACGTCCGATAACACAGACAATGTTGACAAGAAGCCGCGTGAACAGCAAGGCTCAGAGCCGCCTGCGCTAACTCTTGGCGACAGTGGCAGCGAAAAGCAACTGCCCGGAATCAAGCAGGCTTCGGAGAAAAGCGTTGAAAACACGCTCGGCAAGCTAGATATATCTTACGGTGGCGCAAATGGCACCACTCAACGTATGCAAAAATCCGAGTTCACCCAAACTGCCATCGACAAGCAAATTGAGACATACCGCCCTCTCATTCAGAATTTTTTACGCACCACTGACATCGGCGAACGCATCACGTCCCACGATTACCTGAAGCAAATTTCCGACACTCGGGAAAGCTTATCTAATGCTACAAATGCTCAAGACGCTGTCGCTGATGCCCTCCATCTGGCAAGGCTTTATCAGCATATACGTTATATTGAGGAGGCAAAACAGGCAATCGATCTGTCACTGGGCATCGATCCTGACCACCACCAAGGTAATGAACTTTTTAGGGAACTGGAACGCATGCATCCTGCCGAACTTGGCGCTGCCCCGACGATAGTGGAACAGCCTCTTAGCAAAAGTAATTTGCGCAAGCGCATCTTGAGCATGACAGGTGGAAAGGTGATCGTAGTTGGTGACTTGCTCATCGACGAACTGCTGGAAGGCAAGCCTGAGCGTATCTCAAGAGAAGCGCCAGTTTTGATTTTGGAACATGTGGACACGGAATTGATTCCCGGCGGCGCGGCCAATACGGCAAACAACATTGCTGCACTTGGCGGCAACTGCCATGCAATTGGTGTTTGTGGCAACGACGATTACGCCAACAAAATGGCTCAGCTCTTTGACCAGGCCGGCATAACGCACGGACTGGTAAAGGATCCAACGCGTCCGACAACGGTAAAAACGCGTATTTTGTCTAAGTCTCATTCATTTCGTCAACAACTTCTCAGACTCGATCGCATCTCTCATCAACGGGTAGACAAATCGATAGAGCGGCAGTTGCTGCAAAACCTGGAGGCAGTTAAGGCCGATTTCCAGGCAATCATCTTGTCCGATTATCGGGCCGGGGTGATGACCGATGACCTGATCCGCGGAGTTCGAGCAGTAGCTGCTGAGCAGAACCTTCTTCTGGTCGTTGACGCGCAGGACGATTTTGCCCGCTTCCAGAATGTGACATTGATGACTCCGAACCAACCGGACGCGGAAAAAGTGGTCGGTTTCGAGATAAAGGACAAGGAAAGCCTGCAACGTGCCGGCGATGCCTTGTTGTTGATTACCGGTGCGGCGGCGATGCTTGTGACACGTGGCGGCGCAGGCATGGTGTTGTTCCAACCGAATCAAGCCATGGTTGAATTGCCCGCCTTTAACCGTAGCGAAGTTTTTGATGTGAGCGGCGCGGGAGATACTGTTGTTGCGGCCATGACACTAGCGCTCGTAACTGGTTCGAGCTTTTTAGAAGCAATGGCTTTGGGGAATTTGGCTGCAGGTATTGTGGTTAAGAAACCGGGCACTGCCATAACGAACCAGAAAGAAATGTTGGAAAACCTGGATATGGCCAAGTTACAGGACTAAAGCCAGGCAGCGTCAGTTAAAAGGTCTATGCCAAAGAGCTGTCGCCCATTCCGGCTTTAGCGGCTAGTACTCTAAAGAGAACGTTGCTGTCGTCCATCGCCTCGCTTTGCATCCAGTTGAAAAAATCCTTGGCTTCAGGGCGGCCCATCAATCGTGCCACGACACCTTCGTAGTAGGCCAGATCGCCGGACATGTATGCAGACGCTTGATCGAACTTAGCTTGATCAAATGGTTTTTCCATCAAGGGACTACCCAAATCAGCGCCGGGGCTGGCCTCGAGGCTCTTTCTAACGGTAGATTCGAATTCTGCAGCCTGATTGGTGGACATTTGAAAACCCCTTTGGATTGTGCGTGTGTCTACATCTATCGGGTTTACGAGAATTTTGGACACTGGGTATTCGTATTTTCCCCACAGGCAACGATAAATTTGATTATTTACATCAGAGGCGCGACTCGGACGGTCGCCGGTTCAGAACGTTTAGAATTGCATGTAATGCAGTAGGCGGGCGTCGCCGCTGCTCGAGGAGATAATTCATGACAAATGGCGAGATGAAAATCGGGCGCTTGAACGGCTTCGACTTCGCATGCCTGGTGGTAGTCCTGCTGTGCCTTTCCGGATTTGGACTGGCAAAGGCTGGACACGCCGGAGTCGACCAAGTTATACGCGGAACGCACCAGATCAATATCGACCTGTACTTCGTTGGCGTTAAGACCAAGGACGTCGAGTTGTTCAAAGTCGGAGAGCCTACATCGCTGACAATCAGAAATCAGCCTGTCCACCCGCCGATGAAGATAGTTGCGGTCAAACACCTTCCGAAGCAGGTCGCTTTTCTCTCCCCTGATGGAAAGAAAGCCATTTCCTTCACCGACCCGTCCATTCCCATCGCGCACGATTTTGAAGTGACAGTCACAGATACTGCGGAGGTCACCGATGACGGATACGTTGTACGCGGAAACAAACTCAAAGTCGGCAACTCGATAGAACTTGAAGGATTCAAGTACAGAATCCAGGGCGTTGTCACCGACATCAATCCGACGAAGTAGTGACGTCCAGATGAGCTCATTACTTGACACCATCAATACAAAGATCGCTCCGGTCATCGCTCTGGAGCCACTGGACAGCCGTTGGCGGTCTACCATCGATGGCTCTTTATTCGGTCGAGTTTGGGCTACGGTCAAGGATCGCGCGCGCGCCATTTTTGCCGGAGGTTCTTCCATAGGAACGCGCTTGCAGCAGGTTAGCTTCGCAATTGTCGTCGTTCTCTTTTTCATTTTGGCAGCGCCACAGTTTGCCAACGACAAAGAAGGGCTGGCCCTAATTGTCGGGGCCGCCTACGGACTACGCCTAATGGGCACACTTTTGGCGGGCAAAGAACAGTACAAACCTTCGGCAATTGACGCAATAGTTCTGCTATATTTCGCGACCAACGTCATTGCCAGCTTCGCCTCCCACTATGTCAAAGAAAGCCTTTTCGGGCTGGCGAAGCTTCTCGTGTATGTGTTTTCCTATTTCCTTTTTGTCAGTTGCCTCCAACACAATACAAACCGTCGAGCCACAATTACAGTCTCCAGCTTAGTGGCCGGCGGAGTGCTCATCGCTTTGTACGGTCTATATCAGTACAAGACTGGCGTTGCACCACTTGCTACGTGGGAAGATCCAACGATTGAAGAAAAGACCACGCGGATTTTTGCCACGCTAAACAATCCTAATTTGTTGGCTGGATATTTGATACCGCTTATCCCATTGTCGTTTTCACTGGCGATGATTTCTTTTTTCAGCAAAGGCACGACAAAGTATCTAGCACTACCTTTGCTGGCCACTACAGGTATCATCACTGTCGCGACCCTGCTCACAAGCAGTCGCGGTGCACAGATCGCTCTTTTATTCCAAGCCCTGGCCCTTCTATTTGTCGCTGTAGTTTGGGTCTGGGGGCAATACCCGAAACAACGGATTGCCTTTGTTCTGGCGCTTGTTCTGTTACCGGTGGGCGCAGCTGGCGCACTGCATTTCCTACCGCAGTTCGCCCCCTACGAACACCGCTTCATGTCTATTTTTTCCGGTAGCCAACACAGCTCAAATGCTTATCGAATGAACGTATATCGATCGTCATGGCAGATGTTTCTGGACAACTGGTGGCTGGGCATCGGTGCCGGGAACAAGACGTTTCGCCTGGCTTATGGGTTATATATGCGCAGCGGATTTGATGCGTTAGGCACTTACTCCGTGCCTTTGGAAATTGCTGTTGAATCAGGGATTCCCGGTCTATTATCGTTCGCCTGGCTGCTAATTGCAGTGGCAGGGCGCGCACACTGCCGATTCTGGAGCAATAAATCGACCACGCAAAGATGGTTAGCCCTTGGCGCAATAACGGCGATAATCGGCATGATGGGACATGGACTTGTAGACACGGTATTTTACCGACCGCAGGTGCAGTTCATTTTCTGGCTGTGCATCGCGCTTCTAGTAGCTCTGCCCGATGATTCATCAGCAACGAAAGTAGAGAGTTGATATGAAGGCATTCATCCAAGTATTGGCCGTTTTCATTCTTGCACCACTGGCAGCATCGTCTGCTCTGGCAAGTGAGCTCACATGGCAAGACTACGAGCTGCGCGGATACATGGACACGCAATCGCGCCAGATGGCAGCTGTGGAGTTGGCACTGACTAACGGCTTGGAGCGACTCAACGCCAGCGGCAAGGCATCGGACGCCATGGTCCTTTCTTTGCTGGAAAAGTTGATCACTGTAAGTGCCAGCCAAGGAAAGTACGCCGCGGCACTGGACTACAGCAACGTGGCTATCCGCTTTGCAGAACGAATCGCTAACAACGAGCGCACAGCAATCTTGTATGCCTCCCAGGGCGATCTGCAGCGCCAAGTGGGCAAGCTAACCGAAGCGGAGCTGTCCTATGACCGGGCGTTGAAACTACTGCCGGTGGAGCACTCCCAGCGTCCGGCGACCCTACATGGGCTGGCACGAGTAAAGTGCGCGGAGAATCAACTACTTGCAGCAGACGCATTCTTCAAACAGGCGCTCGAGAGCCAGACAAGCCTGAAATTGCAGCCTTCACCGGCTGAGCTTACCAGGTACGCGGAATGTTGTGAAAAGATGGGCGCCACGGACAAGGCCATCGGCCTTATAAAAGAAGCCCTACGAGTTGATGAAGAGGAGCTTGGGAAAAACCACCCGGTACTTTCGTCAGAATTGAACAATCTTGCCATGATGCAGGCGAACAAGGGCGAACTTGCAGAGTCCGAAAAGAATATGCGGCGCGCGGTCGCGCTTTGCCGGCTTTACCACTACCGTGACATCAACGACTGGTTACACAATCTGGCTGTCATTCTTCAGCAGGCCCACAAAGACGAAGAAGCAGATGCATTGAAGTCTGAAATCAAAAAGACTACAAAGACGGTAGGTAAACTCTTCACGACACCATCTCTGCACTAAAACCTTTGTAGATGGTACCTATCTGTCAAGTCGTTACCGGGCGCAAACCTCTTGGAAGGGCCGCTGGTGCCGGGTTTGTAGGGGCAGCATGAGCGCGGACTGACTTGCAGAGGGGCGGGCTCGTAAGCCGCCCCTCGCTGCGTTTCCGTGGCAAGAGCAGGTGCTCTTGGAGCGAAAGCCTATTTATGCTTCTTCTTGCCTTTCTGGTTCACAACTTCTGCATGCACATTTTTTGTGCCTTGCTCAATGAGTTCCGCCTCTGTGTAAGCCTCTCCAGTGAAGTCCTGTTTGAACTCAACGAGGAACTCGTCGCCGGGCATAATTGCCGCTTCCTTTCCTTTGATGATTGCGTCGGCTATGAGAAAGCCGCCAGGCACTCCGCTCACGAAGCCCATTGCAGCGCCTTTAAGACGTCGGTGGTGGACGTTGCGACCGATTGGCTGCAAAAAGGCGAAGGACGGATTGATGGCACCGATAGCCGCATATGCCACCGGCACTGCTCCCATTGTGAAAACTCCGCCGACCGAAGCTGCACCGCGGATCGCCAGGTGAGCCGCCTGGTGTTTTAGTTGTATGGACAGAGGACTTGCCACCTCTCCTTTGTGGTTAACACCAAGGACGCGTCCTTCGTTTTTGTTCTCCACTATCCGAGCCTGTCGCGCAGGTTTGGCAGCTAGCTTCAGGTGTTCGCCACTGGCGGTGACTATCTCGTCAAATTGAATCCCTATTTCGCCATTTGCTCGGAACCAGCGCTTCCTTGAGATTTCAGCAACGATAATCCGCCGAGCCTGCATGGCGCTAAAGACATGCCCAACGACTCGAGTGCCCTTAGGTGCAATCATTTTGCCACCAATCTTTAGGTCGACCCGCAGGCGCCCTTCAACGGGATCTCCGACACGAGCTGTGCGGCTGTTCAACTGAGAAATCACTTGAACAGGAAAGCGAGCGCCGGTAGCGATCTTTGTCTTGCCTGCAGAGTCAGGAAGTTCTTCCCATTTGAATGTCTCCTGGACCATCTCCTGGGCTTTCTCATCATCGTTATCGATAAAGATGATGGAAGTTGGTGGAGTTGCAGTCGGAGCGCCTGTAAGAACACCGACTGCCGACGCATCGGTCTGGGCAACCAATTTACTCGGGGTGTTTAAAGCTGCATCTTGCGCCAGGGCCGACGAACTTGTAACGAAAATAGTGACAGTGAGGCCTAACCAGAAGGTTGGTTTTGTAATTGACTTGAGACGAACCATGTGAACAAGAACCTCCGTCCAAAACGAAGCCTGATTGCTGCCATGGCAAATCAGCCCTTATGCCCGGTGGCGTCAGCCATTCAATGGATGAGCCTCATATGCATCTTGGCAGAAAACGTCGCAGGCAAACCTATAAACCGAAGTGGAAAGCCACAATGAAATCAGAAGACGTATGAGTAAAGCTAGGACTAGATAGCCTGCAAAGGGCATGGAGCATCGGAGACTTCAAGTTTAACAAGAATTCGAACTGCAGGACTTCAGTCAGTGTGCTTCGAAATCACGCCACTAAATATGGTGCTTACCTGTCAGGCTGAAATTAGCTCACAAAGTTCCAGCCACTGATTTCAAAAAGGACTAGATCAATTTGTTGGGTTTCCGATAATGTGTTGCAGCCGATATTCAGCCCCGTTGGCAGATGGTCACAAGAAGCAAAATCAACCAGAATCCGACAGTAGAATTAGTAGATCGCCCAGAATGGCTCAGCATGCGGATTTGCTGTAACAACGAGGGGCAACCACTTGCGGTTGCAAAGAAGAACCCTGGTAAAATACTAGGGGAAATACTGTGGTCGTCTTTCCATCCGGCGGGCTATCTTGAATCCAGAAGCCGCCGGCCTCGTGTACGGGCCGAGCGAAAGATTAACCATCACCCGGCGGCTTATTCCTTTAATCCAGATCAGTCTACGAATGCCACCACGCGAGCTGGTGCAGCACTGGCTCTTTCGAGCTTTATTGGGAAAAATGAGACTTTGAAACCATGCGATGGCAACTGTTCCAGGTTGGCAAGTTGTTGCACCACATATAGTTCCACGTCTCTACAAGCAAAGTGGGCATCCCAGATTTTCGATTTGTCACCACTCTTTTGATAATCTTCGATCATTACATGGAATGGGCGGTCCCAACCAAGGGCATCGGTGCCACCGATTTTGGCACCTTGTTCAGCAAGCCAAAGAGTTGATTCCCGCGTCATGCCTGGGTAGTTGTAGCGAACCTCATCAGTCAGGTCAAACTTGTCGTGGTCTGTGCGAATCAGCACAGCGTCGCCTTCTTTAATGATGTAGCCAGTTCTGCCCAGAGCCTCTTTCAAATCATCTATGGTGATGGCATCGCCACTGGTGCGCTTGTGCGTGAGATCCAATACGACACCATCGCAGTAAAGCTCCTCCAGCGGTATCTCATCGACAGTCTTTGCCGGCTTGCCCGCGCAGGTACTTCCGTAGTGCCATGGGGCATCCACGTGCGTGCCGAGGTGACTCGATATGCTCAAGTTCTCCTCCGCCCACCCTTCGCCATCAGGCAAGTGTTCAGCCGGGCATTTGAACAAGAACTGCATGATTTTCGCGCCCATCGAGTGATCTACATACTCGATATCAGGCGCAATGATTCTAAGCAGTGGCAAAAGTTTCGCAGGAAATGTCGACTTATCGACGTGGGACAGCGTGCGTGTGAGATCGATGAGCTTAGTCATGGTGCAATCTTAGTGGTCCTTAGGGTGGAGATATAACAGATTATTGCGTAAGATGTCCCTGTAGAGCGGTCAAAGGTTAGCACTATGCAGGGACAGAAGGTATTCACCGTCAAGGAAGCGCAGGAGTTAATTCCTACGCTGAGTCAGCTGTTAAGTGATGCAAACGATGACCTCACCGGGCGTTTAGAATTCGTCCGAGCGGCTAACGAACAGTACGAAGCGGCGGAAGGCGCTCTTGAAGGACGAGATGTTGCGGAAGATTTAGAGAAATTGCGTGCTGCTCGAGCCGAGTTTCAAATCGCCATCGAAAAGCTCTCGAAAGCACAGAATGCTTATCTGTCACGCCTGAACTACTGGCTCGATGAGATTAACTCGACCGGAGTCATCCTGCGTGATTTACGTGAAGGATTACTTGATTTCCCGGCAGAAGAGAACGGATTGCAGTATTTACTGTGCTGGAAAATGGGCGAAGCAGATGTCAATTTCTGGCACCTTGAAAACGATGGCTATTCAGGCCGCAAGCCGCTCACAACACTGCCTGAGTACTACTAATCAGAGCTAGTCGCCCTTAACAGTAAGGGGATGGCAGGCCCAGTGGCGATTTGTAATGGCCCGCCGCGCAACTGAGCATCAGTTTATCCGTGTATAATTCACCGTGTCATAGGTTTTTTGGCAGGTGAAAGAAAAACATGACTTCTACGAAGTTCATTACTAGCGTCCTTGCGGCCTCATTGGTCGCCGTTTCAGCAGGCATCCCGACACTCGCAGCCGGCCCTGCACAAACCACTTCAGTCAAATTTGGTTACTTCAACCTGGCACTGGTCAAGGCTTCTTATCCTGAAGCTGCCGGTTCCGAGGCTCTAAGAGTATCGGCGGAGAACCAACTCCGTCGTGACGTCGAAGAAGGTAACAAGAGACTTCAAAAGGCTCAAGAAGAAAAGAAAGAAAAAACAGAAATCGAAAAGATGGCTCGTGAATTGCAAATCGAAATCAACGCCAAGCAAAACGCGCTCATCCAATTGGTTCAAACACAGACCGCAATGGCTACTCAAGCAATCGCAGCTGCAGTTGCTCAAGTCTCCAAAGACAAGGGTTTGGATGTCGTAGTTGACGGCGCCGGCGTATTTGCCGGTGGTGAAAAACTCGTCAATTCTGGCGAAGACATAACAGAATCCATCGTGAAGAAGCTTGCTCCTCAATTGGCCAAGCCTCCTTCTGAAAAACCAGCCCCTGCTGGTAAGTAACAATCGATCGTCGAGTACGGGTCCCTTGCAATGAGGGACCCGTACTTGTATTTTCCGCGGACTTGAGCACACTAGAAAGCCAGATTCACAAGCCTATGGGCAGTTTTCTATTCCTTTTTTTAGACCGAAAGTTTCCAAAACACTTCTGCCTCAATCAGATCGTAGCCATTGGACTTTCGCCATTTTTGTGCCTGGCAGCGCTTGCGCAGTCGGACATGGCAATCGAGCAAGCAACAGGGCACACAAGAAACGTCCTTTCATCGCCTATAAAGAGCGATGGATCAGGCAGCGCCACACCAGCGCCTGATGGTGATTTGATGCACAAGATCGCCGATAACCGTCCGACGGACAGCAAGATGAAATCTGATGCTCGGCGCGTTGCAAAAATCAAAAAGCACTCCTTGCGGAGCAGCAAGAACAGTGCCCGAAGTTCGCGAAAATCCCAAGTGATGCACATGCAGATTGTCCCGCCCTTGCCCACCCTGGAAGTGAGCGATAAGGTAAATCCATTCAGAGGCACGGGAATCGGCATCAGCAAACCGATGATGACCATTCCTCACTGACCGGACATACGAGCCACTTCATGTGCCCTGGCGAATCATTCAGCAATTTTGACGCAGCGGCCTGCTAATAGATTTGCTTTCTGACAGTGTTGGTTTTTCCCAAAGTGCATTCACCACGATTGTCGATAAGCCAGTAGTAGGACCGATCCAACTCAAAGAAGTGTTTGATATCGCCAGATGAGGTCGAAACAAAGATGGTGTATTTCGCACGAACTGGATGCACCGGTATTCCATCCATACGCAATCTGCCGGTAGTGATGTTTTTCAGGTCCGGAATGGTGGCAGGCGAAATTTGAACGTCCTGAAAAGCGATTTTTACGATGGGAAACTCCATCTGATAGCTATAACCGTCCTCCGAAATAATCATTTGCTTGATGTGCTCAATTGTCGGAACGTGGGGGCCGTGGTGCGGTTCGATGCTCGTTGAGATGCCTGGCACTTGTTGTCCGTGTGGCTGCTGCTGGTTGGCTGGCCCTTGTTGCCCGTGTGGTTGCAGCTGATTGGCAGGCGCTTGCTGACCGTGCTGTGGCTGATGATTGCCAGGCGCCTGTTGCGGAATTTGAGCTGCTTGACCGGCGTTTGCTTGTGCGCCACCGCTCAGCGGCCGTGCCCATTGATTTGGCTGGATCCCAATTGCTACTGGCGCTCGTCCAGGATTCTCCTCGACATCTACCCAGTATGCACCATCAGAAATTCTCTTAACCGTGCCGATCTTCCAGTTTGTTTTTCCGTCGTAACTTGCCGAATTCATGTTGGGATCGACTTCGATTCGATCACCGATCTTGAAGCGGGGGTTGCTCATCGTGCCACCACCTACGCCACCAGCGCCACCAACATCTCGAGCTTGCTGCGCCTGTTGCGACCGCTGATTGGCTAGCGGCTGCTGTGCAGCGGCCCGCAGTGGTCGCGCCCATTGATTCGGTTGGATCCCAACTGTTACCGGCGCTCGGCCAGGATACTCATCAAGTTCTACCCAGTATGCGCCATCAGAAATTCTCTTAACAGTGCCGGCCTTCCAGAGTGTTTGTCCGTCGTAACTTGCCGAATTCATGTTGGGATCGACTTCAATTAGATCACCTATCCGGAAGCGAGGATTGCCCATCGTACCACCACCTATGTCACCGGCAGCACTGCACTTGAAGCTGAGCAATGAACAGACCAGGACGCTCAAAGTAAGCGCGCAAAAGAATTTCTTCATCGAATCTCCTTGTGGCGCACGCCGCATGACAAGCCCGCGGAGCGCCCTTCGTTGGTTGATTATTCCATGTCGTTGCCTCTAAATTCGCGAAGCTGGAGTCTTGGTCAATAATCATTCCGTCGGAAATGTGTCTTGCCTTGGTAAAGTCACGCGCGGCACAAGATTGTTAGGTCTACCTTTGCGTCGACTATGGACACTGCGGAACAACGCAAATGGCAGCATCCAAGATTGCGACATCCGTGCGTGCAGGCATGCGCCACCCAGAATCAACAAAGTAATATCCACTACCGTCGACAGCCGGCTTATTGTCCGAGACAAGCAGGTTGGCGTCGTCAAATTTCTTCATCTGGAGAAACTCATTATTGGGCATCGAACCGCAACGTGGCGAAGGGTCATGAACAACTAACACGCTCGGGTCATCTCGACCATTGCAATCGACTCCATACCCGACCAGGCAAACCCAATGTCCGCCTGTCCTTTTGTATTCACTGATCGCCCCCGACGACCTATACCAGCCGAAGTTTAAAAACACTCCGCCACCGCGCTTCAGAATCGCTTTGAGGTTGCCTAACTCGGGCGATGAGCCTGTGCATCCGCTTCGCCAGCCTGCGCAATCCAATTGGGACACAGGCAGTCCCTTGGCGCGGAAGAACGATTCAAGACCTGTACTGAACTGCATCGCACTGGTGCCTCTGCCTTGAGTACCCATCATTCGTTTTAGCTCAGACAATACCGGCTCCGGTCCAAACTCTGGCGCAGCTAAGGAAGACCGACCATTGGAGGCTAACCAAAATATGTAGTTTGCAGCGGCGGCCGGCCCACAAGCAATCTCCCCGTTATCGCCGGCGTCTAGCTGATTTATATCCGGCAGCGGCAGCAGCAACTTATCGCCGGCAATAGCTGAGCCTGTACAAAACAAGCACAGCGATATGGCCAAGGTGAGCATTACAGATATTCGCCGCATGATATTTTTATACCATAGCCTCGTGTGCAGTTTTGCGAACTCGCTAAGCAAGCAAGCAAGCAAGTCGATGCAGCCACTATATATGGTGCGGCTGATTGCACTGGCTTTGTCAACCGTTGCAAAATACTTTGCAGGACCTTATCATTTGCCTGCACCGGGAGAATTTCATTTGCCGAGCAAAACCCTATGGTTGGCCTTATTCGCCACATTGATCATGTCTTGTTCGCAGACTGTTTACTCTGACACGATGTCAGTCGATATGGGATCGCGTGGTGTCACATACTCAAGCGAAAAGCCGAATGTCACGAAATACGGAACATCGATTGGCGGCATGCACGCAGAAAGCTCGGCGTTGCGATGGGAAGCTGAGAGCGATCTGCGCAAACGCCTCTACGATGAAGCTATTCGAAAAGCGCGAAAAGCGGTTCAATTCAATTCAGCTGACCCAGAAACCCATGCGACCCTGGCCAGGTGCCTGACGGAAAAACTTTACGCCTGCAATTTCCACGTACCCAAGCAAACCTACGACCAGTGTATTCACGAGTGGCGACTACTTCGCTGGAAAGCGCCAGATGGATTCGATCAAACGGAAGCAGCTCACCAACTAATTCGGTTGCGCATGGCAAAGTTGACTCATCGGTTTACGCGCAATCGTGCAGACAAAGATGTAGACGCAATCATCACTGCCGATTCGCGCAAGAAAGCGATCAAAGAAGATCAGTACTAGGTTTCTTTGCGTGGGAACGGCGCAAGATGCTGCCATTTGACCGAAGTTAGTTGTGCTTGTGCCGAAGAGGCGGGCGGTCACCAGTGTCGCACCTACATCAGAGGCCGGCTGGAAGCCGGTGCGCCTGGGCGAGTTGCCGCCCCGCTCTAGGCAGTTGATCTTTGTCTGCTTGGACAAACTTCTTGAATCACCGCTTGCACACTTTCCATCAACCGACCCAATCCCTGGCGTTCTCGGGCAGAAACGATAATTGGGTTAGGAAGTTGGCTAGCCAACCACATCAAGTCTTCGTGGCGTGTCTTGTCTGCCTTATTCAGCACTGTGATCATTGGCTTATCGATCGCCTTCAATTCAGCCAGAATGTCATGGACAGCGGTAATGTGCTCCATCACATTTGGATGAGAGGCATCGACAACATGAATCAGCGCGTCCGCTACCGTCACTTCCTCCAATGTGGCGCCGAAAGCAGCGACCAGGGAGAGCGGCAGCTTCTTGATGAATCCGACAGTGTCGGTGATCAGAACAGGGCTGTTATCTGGCAGTACAGTTCGTCGAGTGGCCGGATCCAATGTCGCAAAGAGTTTGTCTTCAACTTGTGAATCTGATTTGGTCAGGGCGTTCAACAGCGTCGACTTACCTGAGTTTGTATATCCAGTAAGGGCAATTACCGGCATATTTTCAAAGATTCGCTTGCGGCGCTGAGTATCGCGGTTGCTTCTGATTCGGATTGTCTCGCGTTCGAGCAAATTGATCCGATCGCGTATGCGTCGTCTATCTATTTCGAGTTTGGTTTCTCCAGGACCTCTTGTGGCGATGCCACCACCGAGTCTACTTAGCGTCGGTCCTTTACCTATTAAACGCGGATAGAGATATTGAAGCTGCGCAAGTTCCACCTGGAGTTTGCCTTCCCGGGTTTGTGCGCGTTGGGCAAAAATGTCCAGAATCAGTTCGGTGCGATCGATTACTTTTACTCCAACAAGCTCTTCAAGATTTCGTTGTTGATTGGGTGTTAACTCGTGATCAACGACCACCAGATTTGCACCATACTCTTGCACCATTAGTCCGAGTTCTTGCACCTTACCGCTGCCAAGGAAGACACGAGGATCAGGAGCCAGACGGGCCTGAGTCATTCTGCCACAGACGGTAGCGCCAGCAGTTTTCGCCAGTTGGGCCAGTTCGTCCAAATCGTCTTCCATTTGCCAGGCATCGAATCCATCGGTGATCAAGGCGACCAACAGTGCCCGTTCTTCACCCGCTGCCGGTTGAAATTTCGGCATCACTCGGCGAAACTCACCTTCCAGCGACTGAATAAGCTTGGCGAAATCCTCTTCCTGCGATTTGCGCGCGGTCATTGGTTCGCTGAGCTTCCAAATCTTCCCATCGGGATCACGATTCGGAATAAGGTGAGCCAAGTAAACGGCATCTGCAAACTGTGTTTGTTCACCTCGAGAGCGGCTGAATTTGCCGTCTGGGTCGACCTCAATCAAGACCAAAACATCGAGGCGATTACGGGCAAGACATTGCAAGTCTTCCTTACTCGGTCCGACCTTACCGTTCGGATTTTTTCCCGATAAATGCGTATATATGATGCGATGACCGCTTAAGCGTCCAGGTCCGACTCGTGCGCCCTTCATCTCCGGCACGTTAACGTCACCAGGACGACCTACGGTGATGTTGACTACATGGCCTCTGCGATTCACAACTGCTGAGATTGCTGAACCAGTTTCAAATGAAACTTCGGCCAGTGACTCAGCTAGATCAAGCGTTAAAACTCTGTCTTCAGGAACTCTTTCTTGAAGCAACCTGGTTAGCTTCTTAATCTCGGATTTCTTGAGTCCCTTATTGTTTGTTAGATCTAGCTTTCCGTGCAAAAGGCAGTTACCTCTTAAAGGGGATCTAGTCGGCGAACCGGGGCACATACACCCCACAACAAATCGACGTTTTCTACCCGCATCATACTCCTTCGCTAAGCCCATGCAAGTGAAATTTAATCTTGCTCAAGACTGATCTGTAGCGGGTTAGCAAGCAGAAAGACGATGGCGCAATAGAGGCCGCGCGCCCGATTCGCCGCATGATTTGGGTGTTGGAACGAGTTTTCCAGGGTTCAAAATCAGGTCCGGATCAAAGGCCGAACGCAGTGTGCGCATTGCATCGAGGTCGGCTTCCGCAAACGCAAAACTCATTTGCCCTATCTTTTCTACACCAATTCCATGCTCACCAGATAGCGTTCCACCCAGTCGAACACACATCTCCAATATCTCTTTCGATGCCAAAAGCACCTGTTTTACCTGCTCTTCGTTGTCCCGATTGAAAAGCAAACATGGGTGCAAATTACCATCGCCTGCGTGGTACACATTGGCGATGAGAACCTCGTGCCTTTTACCAATCACTGCAATTTCATTTATTGCCTCGCTCAATTTAGAACGAGGAATCACCCCGTCCAAAACATAGCCGTGCGGCGCCAACCGGCCCAGCGCACCGAAACTCATTTTCCTTGCTTTCCAAATGGACGCACGTTGTTTTTCATCGCTTGCCCAGGTTATTTCCATGCATCCATGGGCGCGCACGCATTGCTCTACGGTTTCGCGCTCAGTTGCAATCCCGGCATTCGGTCCATCAATTTCGACAATCAACAACGCCTCGGCTTGGCGATTGAGTCCAAGCGAAAGCGAGTCTTCAACGCAATTGAGCGTCAACTTATCGATCATCTCCATAGCTGCCGGTATGACACCGTGAGCAACTATGTCGGACACTGCCTGTCCGCCTTTCTCCACCGAGGGGAAGTAAGCTAGCATAGTCTCCACAGCCTGGGCACGGGGAATCAATCGCACCCACGCTTCTGTGGCAATACCAATCGTCCCTTCCGATCCGACGAACACACCGACAAGATCCAATCCCAAACTGTCTCGGACAGCACCACCAAATGTGGTGATATCACCATTGGCCAGTACCACTTTCACACCAAGTACATTGTTTGTCGTCAACCCATACTTAAGAGTGTGAGCACCGCCGGCATTTTCAGCAATATTCCCACCTATCGTTGAAGCGATTTGGCTGGACGGATCCGGTGCGAAATAAAGGCTGTGCTTGGCGGCGGCCTGAGACACTGCAACATTAGTGACACCGACCTGGACATGCGCATAGAACTCATCAGCATCAACAGCCATCACTTTGCTCATGCGGGTAAGAACAAGGCAGATCCCACCCATAATTGCAGTAGCACCACCAGAAAGTCCAGTGCCGGCACCACGAGCGGTGACAGGCACTTTATATTTGTTTGCCAGTTGCATCACCTTCTGAACGTCTTCCGTACTCGATGGCAAAACCACAAGATCCGGGATTGCCACGTCCATTGACTCGCCATCACATTCGTATACAGCAAGATCAACTACAGACGAAAGCACGTACTGCGCAGTGAGCGCGGCAATAAGCTCAGCTTCCAATTCTTTATATTTGGTTGGTTTCAGGCGAGTCAAAGCAGATCCTTATCAGCGACAAGGTCATATTATCTCGCACCTCAAGTTTGTTTACCGCCGCCCGCCACCTTGAACAGTTTCTCGATCTCCAACGGTATAACGGAAGCCTTCCGCTCCATAATTTTGAGTAAACGTTCCGGTCTTGGGCACGTACATGCGCCTTGATCCTTCGGGGAACGTCAGCATCGACATATCGCCATCGAGAGACTTAACCGACTGGAAGACAAGTACGTTAAACAGGACGTTCGATCCCTTCTGCGGCATGTTTATGTTCGTTATATGCCCGTCGCGGGTCACGACATAGGAAAGCTTTGCCATGAGCGGTGGGCTGCGGCGAAAGGCCGCCTTGGCAAAGAAGTTAAAGCGCTCGAAGATACACTGAGCAACGCGTTTGTGCCACATGTCCCATGCCAGTTGCATGTCAGGCGAGGAGTCAGGGTCATTGGGGTTAAATGCCGGGGGCATATTCTGGTTGGTTTGCATCGGTAAATTGTCCGGATCGCCTCCCATTTCCATCGGTGCCTGAACCGGCGGCTGGGCCACGGTGTTATAAGGATTGCCCTGGTCAGTAGCCTGTAAGACGAAGGGCTTCTGAGCCTTTGGCGGCTTGCGAACAGGCTCAGCCTTGTACTTGGGAGCGTCTAGTAGTTCCCCATCTTCGTCTGTGCCGCTGAAAGGGTCGTTGTTGCTGGGTTTAATGTCGGTCCGGCTAAGGGAAGGAGGGCGAAGCTTAGTGGTGTCCTCAACTCTTCCTTTCAGGACATCGGATTTAACCGGCAGATAAGTACCTGAAAGCAGGCAGGTGAGGAGCAAACAGCTCGATATTTTTGGAAATTGCATAGTTGTTGGCGCCGTTCTTGTCAGGGGCTTAGATTTAGCTTAGCTAATCTATCTAAAAAGTAAAGGTGGCTTGTACGAGGCTGATTAACGTCGGAGGCGTTAGGATTATCCCTCTATCCCCTTTTGCTCGAAGAAACATGCCAAGCACGATAATCGACAGTCACGCTCACCTTGACTGGGAATCCTTCAAGGAAGACCAGGCAGCCGTAATTAGCCGCGCCTTTGAAAGTGGCGTCGTCCAAATTGTGCAAGCTGGAGTGTATATAAGCTCCATTCCGGAGATGCTCAGGATCTCCGAGGCTTACGAGAATATCTATTGCGGCGTCGGGCTTCATCCGCATGAAGCAAAAGACTGGACTGAAACATCAGCACACTCGCTGCGCGAAGCGGCAAAGCATCCTAAGGTGGTGGCGATTGGCGAGTGTGGTCTCGACTTTCACTACAACCACAGTGAACCGGAGACGCAGAAGCGCATCTTCGCCGAACAAGTTGAACTGGCGCGAGAAATCGGCAAGCCGCTGATTCTGCACACTCGCAACGCCTGGGACGAGACGTTCGAAATTCTCAAGAAACATGGCAAGGGAGAAGTGCGCGGAGTCTTTCACTGCTTCACCGGCGGTCCAGAAGTTATTGCGCAAATTAATGAGCTGGACTTCTATGTCTCATTTTCTGGCATTGTCACCTTCCCAAAATCAGCCGACATTCAAGCGGCGGCAATTCTAGTGCGGCCCGAACGAATAATGGTTGAAACTGACTGTCCATATTTGGCGCCTCAAGGGCAGCGGGGGAAACGAAACGAACCATCGTTTGTCTGGCTGGTGGCGGCGAAATTGGCCGATCTGCGCAATTCAACGAAAGACGATATTGCCATTCAGACAAGCGCGAACGCGCGCCGATTGTTTGGTTTGCCTTCTATCTAGTTGTTAGGCAGCTAGATCACCGTCAAACCTTTCCAATTGCCTTGTTGGAAAAAACTATTGCACAATCGTTTCATGGTCGAGGTTAACAAGCCGGACCAACAGATTAGCAGCCGATTGTAAGAGACGCTTTGACCGAAGCGTCTCTTGCGATTTGGTACCAATCCCAAACAATGTGACGGGCAGCGTTCCGCTGCCCGTCAACTTACGGCGTTAGCCTGTTGCGATCCCTCGGGAAAAGGGCAGTTTGCTTGACGCTTGGAAGTCCGAGCAGTTGTTTGGTCAGGCGTTCAAGACCTATTGCAAAACCGCCATGTGGTGGCATTCCGTACTTGAAGCATTGCAGGTAATCAGCAAAACTCTGCGAGTTAAGTCCGCGCGCTTCCATGCAAGACAGCAACTGTTGGTACTCATGAATACGCTGGCCGCCTGTGGTGATTTCCAATCCTTTGTACAAAAGGTCAAAGCTTTTGCTCAGCCCAGAGTGCAGCTCTGGCATCGCGTAGAACGGTCGCACACTCCACGGGTAGTGCGTCACAAACACCATCTGCGATCCTTCAGTCTTGCTGAAATATTCGCAAAGAAGACGTTCGCCCTCAGGATCAAGGTCAGAACTTTCAAGTCCAGCACTTTTCCAACTGCAATGCTCACGCAATAAGGCGCAGGCCTCGGACAGTTTTATCCTTGGTATTGTGCCAATTTCCGGAAGCTTGGCACCATGAAGTTCAAGCTCTCGAATGCATGTTTCACTGACGGCATTGAACATCGCTTTGAGCAAGCGCGTCTCCAAAGCCATCAGGTCGTCCTCGCTGTGGATAAATCCCAATTCCACGTCCATGCTGATGTATTCGTTTAAGTGGCGAGTGGTGTCATGCTCTTCCGCGCGATAAACCGGACCGATCTCGTAGACGCGTTCAAACACGCCCACCATCATCTGTTTATAGAACTGTGGACTTTGGGCAAGATAAGCTGTCTTTCCAAAGTACTCCAGTGCAAACAGTTGTGCACCACCTTCTGTGCCGGTGGACACAATCTTCGGCGAGTGGATTTCAGTAAATTTTTCGCTGCTCAGAAATCCTCTGAATCCCTGACACAGAGCGGCTTCAATTCGAAAGATACTGCGGACCTTCTCGTTGCGCAGCGTCAGCGGCCGATAGTCGAGCAATGTGTTGATCGCCAGAGCTTCCACCGATTTGTCCTTAGAGACTTCCACGGGCAGCGTGCCGTTCCTGGTAGATAGCGGCGAAATTGCCGTTGCGCGAATCTCACACTTTTGCGCTGAGCCTGACGGGTGCGCCACCACTTGGCCAATAATGGACACAGGCATTTCATGCCCCAACTGCTCTACAACCGGCAGCAAATTCGCATCATCAACCACCACTTGCACCGTGCCGGCGATGTCGCGAACGACGATAAATACCAGATTGCCGAGTTTTCTCAAGGTTTGCACGTGGCCCTTGATCTCGACGGTGGCTTCAAGGTGCTGGGACACCTGCTCGGTAGAAACGTATGTGGTTTGCATAATCTATAATTTCCCTCTAAAAAGAAAAGCCGCAAGCTGTGTGGCTTGCGGCTTATGACTCATTTGCAGGTTCGCAATTACGCGCGATACCTGCCTGACCGCAAGATATTTCTTGTGCGATCATCATTATTAGTGGCACGGACAACAACCATCGCCTTAACGGGGACCGGCTGGAGGAGAAGTTTTTGCAAAAGAAGTAGGAATCTATTGAGCATAATGGGTACCCCGCCGAGTCGACGTGAAGTCAACCCCTTGAAAGCCATCGTAATCCCAATTGATTGGGACGTCAAGAATATAACTTTTTCATTAAGCACAACAGCGGACATTGATACATGGGTCACGCAGGACTTCTCAGTTGCAGTGGCAGTGCAACCTCACCTGGTGCAAAAGCTGAGATCCAAGGATTAGTTAGCTGAAAACGCAACGCGCGCCATGTCTTGCCGCGAGTACCAGTCGCCCGGTAGGCGGTGAATCAGGCCTCCCAGCTCAAGCATAGTCAATGAAGCTGATAATTCCCCGGCCGGAATCCCTGTTCGCTCGCAGATCACGTCAAAGTGCGTCGGTTCATTGGAGAGAAGTTCATACACTTCTTTCTCGCGACCAAAGAGCTCAACTACAGTCCGGGTCTCTTGTAAAATCGTAGGCACCCACTGCAAGTCATCCAACACATCGCGATGGTCGCGAATAATGTGAGCCATGCTTTTGCGAATCAGCGCATTGGTACCTACCGACATCGGGCTATCGACGCGTCCGGGAAAGGCAAACACTTCTCGATTCTGTTCGAAAGCCAGATTGGCAGTAATCAGTGCGCCAGATGACTCACCGGCCTCCACTACCACAAGCGCGCTGGATAAACCGCTAACGATGCGATTTCTAGCAGGGAAATGCCACTTCTCCGGTTTGGTTCCAGGAAAGTATTCTGACATCACAATGCCGCGTCCATTGAGAATCGAATCGTAGAGCTTTTTGTTGGAGCTTGGATAACATAAGTCAGGGCCGGTTGCCACCACAGCAATTGTTCTGCCACCACCTTCGATGGCGCCCCAATGAGCTAATGAGTCAATGCCTAATGCCATGCCACTACAAACGATGACACCATCAGAAGATAGGCCCCGGGCCACGTCTTTTGCAAGGCGCATACCATACGAGCTTGGACGTCGCGTACCGACAACACCGATAGCATGATTGAAGTCATGCTCTTCCAGCGCGCCTTTGAGAAAAATCACGGTTGGCGGATCGTGGATTTCACGCAATCGCGGCGGGTAGAAAGGGTGATTATAAGGAAGAGCCTGGACGCCGCTTTTCTTAAGTGCATCCAACATCACTTGCGGCTCGGCAGCGGTTCTTCTGGCAATAAAGTTATTGGCGAAGTCAACCGAGACCCGGGCCTGCATCAAAAGCTGCTCTTTGGAGGCATTCCAGAGTTCTGTAACGTCTAGAAATCGACCAAGCAGCGCCAGGATGCCTTTTGGGCCGAAGCCAGGTCCGGACATCGAATGGAGAGCTAACCAGATAGCTAGCTCGTCGTGATCCTGCTGAAGTATGTCGGACGTCATTTCTCAACCTGTTGGCTCCACCAAATTGTATACGATACGTAGTTCCCCCAGTTACAGGCCGGTCAGTGGATCTTATATTTGACCCCCTGAACCGGTACTCCTGTAAAAGGGCTAAGAATGCGTTTTTCGAATACCAATATTCTCGCATTTGGCACGGCAATTGTGGCTCTGATGGCTGCTGCTCCTTCTTTTGCTCAAGCACCGCCGGCACCTATCAAGGCTGACAGATTCGAACTGAACGCCTCTGTCACAGCAAAATCGCAGCTTTCTCGCGGGGAAGTGGACCAGTCCGCCCTTGGCATGGGTAGTCTTCCAACTCCCAGGCGCGTCGTTCAAGACAGCCTGATTGCCACAGCTCCAGAACAGCCACGGACGGCGCCTGTAAGCGATGAAGTGCCCGGTTCGTACTTGCAGGAATACAATATTGAATGGTCAAAGTGGGTTAGCACCTTGGCAGACCGCTGGTTTTACGTTCTGCGCAGTGTCGAATACAACTATGGAGTGCAGTTTTCCACGTCCCGCCCGGCGTTGATACAGTTCACCTGCTATGCTGATGGGACAATTGGTAAGATCGTTCTTAAACAAAGTTCCGGGATTTCTGCGTACGATCGCCTGCAAGTTGACTCTTTGTTGGCCGCAGCTCCAACACTTCCCTTTCCTCAAGGCACCAAACGCACAAGCATCACTTTGGTTCAGGGCTGGGAATCGCATCCCAAACAACCCGGAGAGCAAGACTTTCAGCCTGGCAGCTTTGGAAAGGACTTCCCGCGGGAGAGGGTTCGGCAATGGTCACAGGGTCAATGAAGCGAAAACTACTGCTTAGTTTTTCCTTCTTAATTGCCGCCAGCATTCTTACTAGTTATTTCCCAAACCCACTATCGATAGCCTTGGCAAAGAAGCCGACGGGATCAAAGTCCAAGCCAGTTTCCACACCAGTTGCGCCATCGGCGCTGAGTTCCGAGCCAGCACCGAAGGACAATTCGCCGCCAGTTGTGGCATCATTTGAACAGCGACTATTCTTCAAGACTTACCCGGACGATGAACTTACCTTGCGCCTTTCGCGCATCGAAAAACAAGTATTCGGACAACCAATCGCCGAATCAATTGACAGTCGCCTGGGGCGACTGGAAGAGATTCTGCGCAGCAAATTGGAAGAAGAACGGAAAGCCAAGGAAGGCCAGACCTATCGCAACGGACAAGCGGCATCTAGCACCGGCAGCGGTGGCAAAGGGACAAACCCTGGCGCACAAGGGGCAAACCAAGACGAAGATGATATTGAGCGGGCAAGATTGTCTATTCAAGCTGCCAGGGAAGAAGAAATAAGCGTACTTCTTGCAGAAGGCGTGGAATTGTATCGGCACAAACGTGGTATGCAGGCACAGGAAAAGTTCGAGCAAGTACTCAGACTCGATTCTCAAAATGCTCAGGCTCATTTTAACTTAGGCATCATAGAAGAGACGATGGGTAATTTCGTGGAGGCCCTTTCCAGTTACAAACAGGCAGCGCAGAAAGAACCGGACAACAAAGAGTATTTGGACGCCGTAGCTGCTACGGAGAAGAAAGCTAGTACACAGGCGCGTCTGGTCGGGAAACGCGCGGACTTGAGAGTGCTTGCGGAAAGTGCCAATGCCGCGTGGAAGCGAGGCGAATACATTTCGGCATTGGATCTGTACCAGCAACTCGACGCCAAAGAACCGAACCGCGCGCTGATCAAATACAACATCGGCTCCATTTATCTGATGCTGAAAGATCAACATTCTGCCCTGGATTTTTACAAGCTAGCCACAAAACTTGAACCGAACGAGCAGAAATACGCCAAGGCGTATCAGGGGCTGGCGTCAGAGCTGAAGAAAGCCAGCATTGAGCAGAGTCAAGTAGAGAAGGAAGCGACCGCTGATTGGCAAGCGGCAAGGGCACCGAACGATTCAGCCAGTTCCAAACAGAAAGTGAAAGCCTCGAAGAAAGGTAATTCCAACAAATCGGCGAAAAATGCACCGCAATACTCTGGATCGCCCTTTGCACCGTATGCGGTGATGGGCGGCAACCAGGGACAACCAGTTCAGCAGCAGCAATTCAGGCAACAGCCACAGCAACAACAATCTCAGCAGCAATTCAGGCAGCAGCCGCAGCAGCAACAGGTGCAGCAACAATCACCTCAGCAGCAACCTCAAAGCGCAAATGTACTGGCACAATGGGGTCTTATGGGTCGCTCGAACGGAGACGGCGTGACCATTGTCAATGTTGGTGCTGCAAGCAGAGCCGCTACAGCCGGCGTGGTGCCCGGGGATGACATTAAGGCCATTGATGGCGTGCAAGTAACCAGTACTGGCGAAATGGCTGATGTACTATCGCGACGAAACCCGGGCAATCGAATTCCGATTTTGATCATGCGAAACGGAAACCTAGCTGTTATAAACCTCTAGCCTTACTGCAAACGCGTAGATTTTGAGGCTCTTTTGCGGCCACAGCCTTGATGAAATACTGGAGCTGACTATGTTCAGGTGCATGAATCAAAATATTGAGCGTATAACTTCGATACTATTTCAACCGAGTGCAACGATGAAAACACTTCTCCTATCCGCGCTTAGTTCTTTGTTATTGGCTGCCGTTTATCCGGCTGTCATTTTTTCTCAGACCGATGACATCAAGACTCGCGCAAACGAACTGACCTTACGTGGGGTGCATGCTTATCGCGCAAAGAACTTCGAGGAAGCTCAGAAGTTTTACAAGGAGGCCTTTGCACTGGTTGACGGTAACTCCAACTGTCAGGATCAAATTTCAGCACTTAAAACTAATATGGCTATTCTCGACGAAGCGATGGGTAAGGGGAGTTCGGAACTAATACGCACCAAACCGGAAGTAGTTACCACATCCATCAACTCACCCAAGCCAGAAGTAGAATTTAAAAAGCCCAACCTTCCTCCGCTTGGAGCAAAGGCAGATAAAGTGCTGACGCAAAGATATTTGAAAACGGCAAGCGATCTCTTAAGCGTTAATAAGTATGCGGAAGCTGGTTGGACTTATGAAGAGCTATCAAACAACCTCGGGAAAGTGTCGCTCAGTGACAAAGACTCAGCAGTGAAATTGATGCAACAAGCTGGTAATGCCTATTCCACCGCGGGTCATAAGACCGCAGCTGAGCGCTGCCTCAAGAAAGCCTCAGCTCTAAGTCAAACGGCTTATGGCAACAATGCCCCGAGAACAAATAGGGCACGAATGGATCTCGTAGAGTTTCTCTTGAAAATTGGTAGGGCACGGGAAGCTAACGACTTACAGGCGGTCATCGGGCAATCCATCGCCGACCGTCAAAACGAGCCGGTGCTCGTTTCCGACAAGCTCCTGCTTCGCAAGATGGCTGTAGATTGCATGACAGCAAAGCTACTCCCGAAGCAAGCATTTTTTTTGGACAACCCGGATGCCTATGTCATCAACCGGGAACGAGATGATGACCCGCTTCGATTCGATCAAGTTTCAGTTAAATCATTTAGCCAGACAAAAGATGCAGCTGGAAAGTCAGTTGAAGTGGAGTGGGATGTTAGGTTTTCCGTTGGTGCCGACGGTAAGTACAAAATGGTGAATGTCCTCAGCGAGTCACGGAAATAGTGTTGAAAGCGGCAGAAGATTTGCCTGGTCCCTATCGAGCGCTTGTTTTGATCACAGTTCTGCCCTAAACCTAGCGTCGACTTTCTACCCTGGATTCCCGTTGAGAGACGCCCTCGAAGCGCTCCGACAGGATACCGAATCATCAGCAAATGATGTTTTGGCGACCTTATTCCTTCATCATAATAACTGTCCAATGGCTGAGACAGCGACTATACTGTACAAAAGGCAGTACACGGCGAAAAGCGCGCTCATGAACCTTTTGGTGACTTTGATAATTGCTTATTTGTGCACCGCAGTCCTTTGCGGCTGCAATTCTGCGCACTCCAGTTCGCCAGCAGCTCAAGGCATGTCGGCGATGCTCGTAAAGGTTGCACCGGTAGGTTCGCAGGTGCTGTTGGATAGCTCCACCTTCGTCGGAACGCTCAAGTCGCGCAAGTCAGTAACTCTCCGGTCGCAAGTCAGCAGTCGAGTTTTGCAGATATTCGTCCGCAGCGGGGACGATGTGGCTGAAGGCACACCTTTGCTTGTGCTCGATAAGAGCAAGCAAGATACCTTGGTATCGAATGCAGCAGCAGCAATTGAATCCACTACTGCCGAACAGCAGAGCGCTCGAGCAACTGTCAGGTCTCTTCAGAGCGGTAAGGTTTCGCGTCAGGCAAACTTAAAGTTTGCTATCGTCCAGCATGAGAGATACAAGGACCTAGCCGACGAAGGTGCTGTCTCGTTTGAGGCTGTAGATGGCTGGCGAAACCGGCTCAGCGTGGCACAAGCGGAGGTTGAAGCAGTGGATGCCCAGATAGCTGCGCAACAAGCGACATTAAACAAGTGCGCAAAACTGATCAAGCAAGCGCAAGCGCAGATGTCTGAGCAACAGGAACAGCTTCGCTATTTCACGGTGCGAGCCCCGTTTTCTGGGGAAATCGGTGATATCCCAGTTCGCATCGGTGATTATGTCACCACTGATACAGCCTTAACTACAGTTGATCAGACTCGGGCATTGGAACTATATATCGCAATTCCGACAACTGACGCCAAACGCCTGCACAAGGGACTCACCGCGCAGGTGATGAACGAAGATGGCAGCGTTGCGCAGCAGGGACGAATATTTTTTGTGGCCGCACAAGTTGATCCTAAGGACCAATGCATCCTCGTAAAAGCAGAATTAGACAACCCAAAGGGACTTCTGCGCACTGGTCAGGTAGTGAATGCTCGGCTCATCTGGGGCAATACGCCATCACTGACGGTGCCTGTAACTGCCGTTACGAGCTTAACTGGACAAGACTTTGTCTTCGTAGCAAACAAGGGTGCTGACGGTCAATTGATTGCCAAACAAAAGGCGGTCAAGCTGGCTGCCATAGTAGGCAATGAATATAGAGTACTGTCCGGGCTGAATGCAGGCGACCAAGTAATCACCTCCGGTACTCAAAATCTGGCAGACGGTCTCCCTATAAAAACCGGTTCCTGATGAATTTTGTTGACTTCTTCATCTGCAGGCCAATCTTCGCGACAGTACTTGCATTGTTGATACTGCTTGTCGGCGCTGTCAGCATCCCGAATTTGCCTTTGGCACAGTATCCCGATATCGCACCACCGCGCGTCAGCGTCAGCGCAAACTACACCGGCGCCAGCGCGCAGGTTGTAGAGTCGGCAGTGACAACTCTATTGGAACAGCAGATCAATGGTATCACCCAGGCGCAATACATCACATCGAGCAGCGGTAGCGATGGCACCAGTAGCGTGAATATAACTTTCGATTTGGACAGGAATGTTGATCTGGCTGCTGTGGACGTTCAAAGCCGGGTTGCTACCGTTGAAGGACGGCTACCGGATGAAGTTAAACGCACCGGAATTAGCATTGAAAAATCCTCAGCAGCATTTCTTCTTGCAGTTGGATTAGGAGATCCTGAACAGCGGTACAACACTCAATTTCTGAGCAACTACGCCGATATCTATATCAAAGATGCCCTGAAGCGGGTTAAAGGTGTTGGCGATGTAAAAATATTCGGGGAGCGCAAGTATTCGATGCGCTTGTGGCTGGATCCTCATAAGATGGCCCGTCAAAGACTTACCACCAGCCAGGTGATAGCAGCAGTTCGCGAGCAGAACGTGCAAGTTGCAGCAGGTCAGGTTGGACAGCCCCCATCTGTTAGTAATCAGCAATACCAGATAAGCGTAAGAGTTCAGGGCCGACTAAAGACAGCCGAAGAATTCAATAACTTGATCATCAAGACCGGTACAGATGGCAGTATCACTCGCTTGCGCGACGTTGGACGGGCAGAGCTTGGTGCGGAAGATTACCAAACCGTAGTGCGTTTTCGTAACGCTGACGCTCTAGGTATCGGAATCTTTCAACGCCCTGGTTCAAATGCTTTAGAAGTCGTGGAAGGCGTCCGGCGCGAAATGAAGCGGTTGGAGAAGAAATTCCCACCGGGAATGAAATACGAATACGCCTTCGACACAACCCTGGCTGTTAGTGAATCCATCTCAGAAGTCTTAAAGACGCTTGCTGAAGCGATTCTGCTGGTGGTGCTGACAATGTTCATGTTTTTACAGAATTGGCGCAGCACGCTCATTCCGCTAATAACAATCCCCGTGTCATTAATCGGCACATTCGGTTGCATGCTTCTTTTGGGATTCTCAATCAACACACTTACGTTGTTCGGTATCGTATTGGCCACCGGTCTTGTGGTAGATGACGCCATCGTTGTAATCGAAAACATCAGCAGGTTCATCGCCGCCAAGAGAATTCGCGCAAAAGAGGCATCCATTCTCGCTATGAGAGAAGTAGCAGGAGCGGTTCTAGCGATCTCTCTGGTACTGGTGGCGGTATTTGTTCCAGTCGCTTTCTTCCCTGGTACCACAGGTCAGCTATACAAACAATTCGCGTTAACTATCGCTTGTTCCGTGGCAATATCAGCACTGACGGCACTAACACTCACCCCTGCCCTTTCGGCACTCTGGCTGCAAGGAGGAGAGCACGAAGAAAAGACAGGTGGGCTTTTTGGACTATTCAACCGCGGACTGAACTTTGTCACTAACGGCTATAAATGGAGCCTAAGTCAAGCGTTGCGCTTCAAAGCAATTACATGCTCGGTATTCATCGGACTAATTGCCGCCACATTTTTTCTCTTCAAACTGGTGCCCAGTTCATTCATTCCGAATGAGGACCAGGGCTACTTCATCACTATTGTGCAAGGTCCTGAAGGCGCGTCGCTCAATTACACCGTGGACGTCATTAAACAGGTAGAAAACGTCTTCAAAGGCATCCCGGAGATCGAGTCGAGCTTTGGCGTAGGAGGATTCAGCTTCGCTGGAAGCAAACCAAACAACGGGATCCTTTTTTCAAATCTGAAACCCTGGCATGAGCGGAAACGCCCGGACCAATCATTGGATGCCGTCGTCAACAAGGTGCGCGGGCCACTGATGCGTATCACTGAAGCCATGGTGATTCCATTCAACCCACCTGCTATTGAAGGTTTGGGGAGCTTCGGTGGCTTCACCTTCGAAGTGCAAGATTTAAATGGTACCGATATTGAACAATTGGCCAAGGCAACGAAGGATGTGTGCCGAGTAGCTAACCAGCAGCCCGAGCTAAGTGGGGTGTTCTCCAGTTTTGCGGCAAACAGCCCACAAGTGCTGATTGAAGTAGACCGCAACAAAGCCAAGACACTCGGTGTTGGGCTCAACGATCTGTTTGAAACATTGCAAACGTATCTGGGCTCTTACTATATTAACGACATCGACATCGGAACGCGGGTCTATCGTGTGTATGTGCAAGCAGACGCCATGTACCGTTCAAATCCGAAGGATATCAACCAGTTTTATATCAACGCTCCAAATGGGAACGTGGTGCCGCTGTCTAATCTAGTCACCCTTAAGACAGTAAGTGCACCACAAACAATTAGCCACTATGACCTGTTTCGTTCAACGGAAATCAGCGGATCCGCAGCTCCGGGGTATAGCTCTGGTCAGGCGATGGCAGCGATGGAAAGAGTCGCGGCGGAGGTGTTGCCAGCAAGCATGACGTATAAATGGACCGGGATATCGTTGGAAGAGATGGAATCCGGTTCGAAGGGAATGGTGCTGTTTGCACTCGGTATCATTTTCGTGTTTCTTGTTTTGTCCGCGCAATACGAAAGCTTCACCGACCCCCTGATCATTCTTGTGTCAGTGCCCACTGCCCTGTTCGGCGCGATGTTGGCGCAATATGCGCGCGGCTTACAGAACGACGTTTTCTGCCAGATTGGTCTGGTCATGCTAATTGGCCTGGTGTGTAAAAATGCCATCTTGATTGTGGAGTTCGCCAACCAGCTTCGCGAGTCAGGTATGACAGCAGAAAAAGCGGTGCACCAGGCGGCGGCGACTCGGTTGCGCCCGATCCTTATGACCACATTCGCCTTCCTTATGGGAATCGTCCCGCTGGTGCTTGCTGAAGGCGCGGGGGCGAATTCACGCCACTCGCTTGGTACCGCCGTTTGTGGTGGCATGATCGCGTCTTCGATCCTGAGCTTGTACATCGTTCCAGTCGTTTATGTGTTAAAGGATTCGCTCATTCAACGACTCACAGGCAAGAAGCCACCGGCAGCAAAGAACGAAAAAACTCAGACACCTTCAGCACCGCAGACCATTGGCATCAGCGTGGAACGCCCGGCAGTTAAGCAGTAACATCGGCTCACGACAACGCCGAAAAATGAGGCGCCTGTGGTATCAGTGCGCAAGACCTTCGCTACATCACGGTGATTCTCGACCGTCAATCCTGGTGCTATGCAGAGCAAGCTACGTGCTTAATGTCTGCGCCTTCCAATTTGACAGCAGTTACTTCAACACAAAAGGGCATTTACTGCAATAAGCCTTTGGAAACACCGTTGGATACCCGTGGATGTCCAACGCTTCCTGTATGCTACATCGCAAAGAGCTACCGCAGTTAGGACAGAGAAGATTGCGCGTGCCTTGTAATACAGCATCTGCAATTCGCGCCTGCTCCACTATCATGACACCGTCATCTGCCGGTGGACGTGATTCTGCTTCCTGAAGAATCACTGGTTCAACGGCCAGCGCTTTAGCCAAGAGTTGGCGCTCGGTAGCGGAAAGCCAGGTTTCCATTCCGGACTCAATGTCTTCTATACGCTGCAATCCGAATCGGCTTATCTTAGCCAAGTCCTTAGCGGTCATATTTCTAAAATCGCGCAGTTGCTGCACTCGGCGGGCTAACGTTGAAGCCAGCACCATATCCGCCGGCAGCGGTTTGAATTGACGCACTAATGGCCCCTTTGCAATGCGCTGTGCTGCGCAGCTACAAAGTATATTCCAAGTTTAGTCAGCAATACCAACAACAGTACGATTTTGTCCGGTATGCGCGCGCCTATTAATCATCTGGCGCATCAGTTCGTAAATTTCCTGAGCCTCTGCGACCCGTCCTCGAGAATGGTAGAGCATTGCTAATCTTTGCAGTTGCTCACAGGCATCTCCATGGGAATCAGTTTGACTAGCTTGGATGCCACGAGCGTAGTTTTCCTGACCGTTGTTGTAATTGAGATCCATGATCGAACCTGCCTTTTTTGCCCTAGTCCCTTCGAAGAAGGTCACATAATCATAGTACTGAGCTCGTCATAAGACTGATAGCGCTGCTAACCATATAGGGCTTATGGATAGCCTTATAGACAGGCTTAAAAAAGTGCCGGTAGTTTTCGCCAAAAACCGTAATTGAGGACGAAAAACTGGCGCCCCTTCACCTACGCAAAGCGCCAGTACATGGGCATTTTGGGCACGTTCTGCCCAGCCTGCGCGCACTAGCCAACCGATATCGGTTGACTAGTTTAACGGTCCAGCAAAAGTACTGGTTTACCGCCCGCTTAACCGGCATGAGCATCCGTTAAGGCCATCGACGTGAGCTGTGCGCGATAAAGCTTGTTCTTGAGTGGCAGAGGCATTCTGGCGTCACTCTGTGCGTTTGGCTAGCGCTGCTCTATCCCCCACCCAGCTGGGCATGCGACCGTCGATGCAGGTCAGATCGTAGTTGCCTTGCCAGTTCATGTAGCGCCGCCACTTTCGACCAGTGCAAGCTAGGCCCATTCTTTGTCGGCAGTACCGGCACTTCATACTGATTGCTTGTATTGGCGTCGACGATTAGAATCAAGGCCTGATTCCATAGCTCATTAACCGCATGGCAAACAAGAAAGTTGATCTCAAGCAAACGGGCCCAGCGGCTCGTTCATCCGCTCGTAGTGTTGGTGCCGATGAGTTCAAGCAGGCATTGATGAAATACGCTAGCCGTGCAGTAAAGGGCAGTCAGGGTTGTGCGTTGATAACAATTGCTTTGAGCAACAAGCAGACCATCGAAGCAATCGCCGGTGCGGACGCATTGGCAAAACTTATGTGCTCGGCCCGGGGCGCGATTTTGCACGCTGCCAAAAACTCATCCTTGCTATGTGGTTTAGACAGCCGCAAGGTCCTGCTGGTGGATCCGGAGCTGGACGCAACAGCTTTAGCCGGGCTGGTCGAGGAGATTAAGAACCAGCTGGCTACGGTCATGCTTGTTGGCCACCAGTTGAAACCCATCTTTCAAGTCAGCCAGGCAGTGGACACCAAAGGGGACCTTACAGCCCTGTTGGAATCAGCCGATTGTGAAATCGATGAACATGGAAATTTGATCGAATCGGAGCGCCGGTCTTGGACGAAAAATCTCGGGTCCAAGCAGACCTGGTATGAGCGCTACAAACCTCAGACAGAGAAGACATGCGATGCAAACGGTTTGCAGCTGCTAACTGCATTCGACCTGTGGCGCAAATCGCTGTGCAGAATCATTCATCTACCAATCCTGGTTGATGCTGACAGTATTCACAGCGAACTTATAAAAAGAGCGAAGATGCTGCAAGTTATCCAGCATCCCGGAATTCAGACATTGTCCGATTTTTGGATGGAAGAGGCACAAATGAATTGCGTTGAAGCAGAAATTGATGCTCGCCGATTGGACGACTGGCTGAATTTGCACTCAGTAAACGAAGCGGCCGTGGTCGAACTGACCCTGCAATACTTGAGTATTTTGACTTACATCAACAACCTGACACCAAATATAGTGCTCGACGATTTTCTCGAGGACCTTTTTATTCTTCCGGGCGAGTTAAGACTCTGCTTGGCACACTATCAACACAAAGCATTGCTACAAACCGCACAGGGAATAATCCATGCGCAGAGCTCGGAGTTCTATCAAGTCTCGCTGTTTGTTGAAAGACTAACGAAAGCAATCGCGAGCACTTCTCGACATGAAGTTGTCGACTTCGTTAGCAATTGGGCGGAAACAATTCTGGTCGAGAATCGTTCCCCGCACAAACTGAAAAGCGCATTGACCAGCTTAGGCGATCAGCTCGGCGCACTAAAGATAATGCCAAAGGAGCCGCTTCGACATGCTTAATTTTGCCAAGTTGATGCCTCAGATTGAAACGCTCGGTCCTGAAGTTGCCGTCGAGAACAGTGACCGCACAACTTCCGCGGTGGAAGTGTTTGTCGATGCGCAAGCCAATAGCAGTTCCTTTAAATCAAAGCTGATTGATAGTGAGCAGTTAACGTTCTGGCCACTAGCTATGCCAATTGAAGACTTTGGGACCAGGATACATGTGGATATGGTCAAAGAGCCTCACACAGTAGTTGCAGTTGACGGATCTCAGATTATGCCGAGTCAGCACGAGGTGTACAGCTGTTACTTGATCAACCTTGGTCAAACCATAATTTCCTACGGTTCCACAGCTCCAGTAGTGCTGGATTCTTCACCATTGCTTTTCCACACAGTCCAAGACATATATCCGCTGATTGACCGCCGTCGCGTGCACGTGGATGAATCATATGTATCGTTCGAGCGAACACTAAAAGAATTATCCTCGCTGCGCGACCTGTCGCTTCAAGCTCAAGAGCGCGCACTGCCGGTAGTATCATTCGTCGACGGTTCCTTGGGAATATGGGCTCTGGACAAAATGTCTGAGACTTACCAGCGTTACTTCCTTGACCGATTGATTCCGGTGCTTGATTCATTCAAGAGAAATCGCATTCCGTTGATTGGTTATATTTCACACAGCAGAAGTTCTGACTTGATTAACGCGCTGCGAATATGGCGCTGTCCCTACGCTGTAAGTAACTGCGAAGCGAAGTGCGGGCATCTCCAAGAAGACGAATTTCCCTGCTCTGACATTTGGCCTTCTCTGGATAGGAATGTGCTCCACGAAAGCCTCGAGCGTCATGAAAGGGGTCCGATCATGGCTTCCGGCTCTAGTAAAGGTCTGCCATTGCCCGATGAGCATCGACGGTGCTTTGTTTATATGAACGTGGGCAAGGAAGTTGCTCGCCTTGAGTTCCCTCGGTGGCTAGCCGATGATCCGATGCTTTTTAGCCGAACTCTTCAAATTGTACTGGCGCAGGCCGAAAAGGGCGCCGGTTACCCTGTATGCGTCGCTGAAGCTCATAACATGGCGGTTGTGCGGGGCGAAGATCGCTCGAAATTCTTCGAGCTGCTGGCCAAGCATCTTGTAGAGATGGGAGTTCAACGGGTCAAAATTAGCCCCAAGGAAACGGGAAAGCGACGCAGTATCGTTTGATAGCCTGAAATTCCGCTAAGAACTGCCCGGGAATTCTCAACATTGGGTCATGCTATGGCAACTTGTAAAGCTGCGCGTGCTACGATTCTCGCGCGAAAGCGCAGCAGATCGTTGTAAGGAGTCTTGAAGGTGGCAATTGCGTTCGATAAGGCTCTGGAAAGTTCACACCTTCTGCATGACATCGCCGCGAAGGTAAAAAATGGCGACAGGCTGAATCGGCAAGATGCCATCAGACTTTATGATTCGAATGACTTAGTCACGATCGGTGCCCTCGGTGAGTTTGCTCGTAAGCGCAAAGCCGGTGCAGGCAAAGAAAAATACGTTTACTACATCCACAACATGCACCTCAATCCAACAAATTTTTGCGTTGAGACCTGCCGCTTTTGCTCATACGCCAATCCCACAGAACGAAGCAAGGCATACACGTGGACGGTAGACAAAGTGCTAGAGGAAGCTCGCAAGGGCGTCGAATCTGGCATTAATGAGATTCACATGGTCGGCGGCTTAAATCCGGCTTGCGACATAAACTACTACGAAGAAGTTTTCCGCGCAATTAAGTCTGAATTTCCGCAGATCCACTTGAAGGCGATGACCGCTGTAGAGATTGAATACATGGCAAACCTCGAGGGCATCAGCTATCGCGAAACGCTGGAAAGATTGATAGCGGCCGGTCTGGGTTCTATGCCTGGTGGCGGCGCGGAAATTTTCGACGAAGAAGTGCGTGAGCGCATGGCTGTAAAAAAGACACCAGCACCAATCTGGCTAGAAATTCACGGCATCGCCCACGAACTAGGATTGCGCACCAATGCCACCATGCTCACTGGCATCGGCGAAAGTGTTGCAAACAAAGTAGATCATCTGCTGTTGCTGCGTGAACAACAAGACAAAACTGGCGGCTTTTTCTGCTTCATTCCATTGAAATGCTATTACGACGGCACCACCATTACTGAAGCTGAAGTAGCTGAACCGAGCGGTTACGACGTACTGAAAGACATTGCGATCTCACGACTGGTGCTGGACAACTTCGATCACATCAAAGCGTATTGGATTCAACTTGGTGAAAACCTTGCACAAGTAGCTTTCTCGTTTGGTGCCGACGATATGGACGGCACCATCAAGGAAGAGAAGATTACGCATGCTGCCGGAGCAACCTCGCCGCTTCAACTGGCGAAAGAAAACCTGGAGTATTTGATTGCATCGGCAGGCTATCAGCCGGTTGAGCGCGATACTTTGTACAACATTCGTCGAATTGCCGACATTGGACTAGAGTCGCAACCGGAGCTAGCCTTAGCCAAGTAGTTGGACATTCACTGGGCGAGCGAAGACTGAATTCACTAATGGAATCCATGACTGATGCCATTAAGAGCAGCTGGCCTGCTCGTTACCTTTGCGTGCTAGTTTTTTGCATAAGCTTAAGGCCGTCCGTGCTCCCCGGAGCTTACTCCAAAGCGTGGGCCAGAACCGTGTAGGCATCGTCATTGCAATGCAGTGGTGCAGGTTCGAACCACACTTGGAAAGATCGCGCCAAGGCACAAAGTGATCGGCAGTAGAACAGACGCTGCTAGCAAAAAGCGCACTGCCTGAATCCAAGTATCAAAGTACGACTAGCAAAAAAACGTAAATGCATCCTTACTCTAAGCGGACATTGTGCGCTTAAGAAAACAACGCTTCAAAGCATCTTCGAGAGCCAACTTAATCTTGCCCAATCGCAGCGAAATCTCGAGCTTACGTTTTTGCAGATTCAGCACTTGTTTGCGGCGATGATCATCAAGAGCCTCATCGAACACGTCATGCAGAGCTATTTCTTCGCTATATGTCCACCATAAGTCTTCGATGATACCACCGATTTCTTCATGCTCTGCTTCGTCCGGAACACTCAGCATGCGGTATTCTTGCGTCCACAAATGCTCCACAATTGAGCGGCATTCCGCTCGCAGATTTTGAGCAGTACCAGAGACGATGGTGGCAATAACTTCCCTTTCAATCGGTCCCGTGCGCTTGACCAGCAGTTTCAGCGTTTCTTCCAGTAAATACCGCTGGTAGGCTGTTTGCGTCATCAAGAAATCCGGCAAATAAGCAAGAAGCACCATCAGCACAACTGCCGAGCGGTCTGGCAACTTGGGCTGTGAACTGGCGGTAGTATCAACCAGACGCTGCAACGAAGCGATGCCTTCCAGCTGCTGCCAAACAATCTCGGCAATACCAGTGATGATCGTAGACTTGGCTGCCGGAGCGTTCGGCGATAGACAATCCTCGCGGGCGATGAGATTCAAAACTTGCCGACGCAGGAATGTCAGATTGGAACCCAGCTCTTCCAAGATGCGCATGGCTCCATCATCATGAAGGTCCACCAGGGCAAGCAATAAATGTTCTGGCGCTACTTTGTCTCGGCCAAAGTACAAACGAAAATCGTTGGAGCGGTCAAATATCTTTTTGACTGATTCATCAAAGGTTATGCTGGAGTAGGGAATCATCGACGAGATGCCGATTGACGGCTCTGGCTCCAATCGGGCAGTACTTTTCATGGCGCGCTCGATTTCGCTTTGCACGTTGTCGGAAACTACGCCCATGGTGGCAAGCGCTTTGGCCGCGATATTGAACGGATCTCTTGTCAGGGCCAGCAACAAATGCTCAGGTTTAACACCTGTGCAGCGCAACCTCAGACACTCGTGACGTGATGCGGCAAGAACATCATTTGATGCCTCATCAAACTTTTCAAACATTGAACGCCCTCGGTGAAATTATGCTCATCAGATACAGCTTTCCAAAGCATATAGAAGACGATTGCATCCTACTGTTTTGAGCCGAAATCCGCAACCACCCCGAGCTTACAGCTTTCTTTCAACCTCTGGCTACTGAGCTTGAACTTTTACGACGAGGCAATCGATAGTCAAGCGGCGTGTAAAATGCTTTTGTGTCAGGGGCTCTGCAGCAGCAGAACCGGCAAAATTGGAGATTCGCAATTGAGAATTCTTGTTAGCAACGATGATGGGATCAGCGCACGCGGCATCAAGACGCTTGCCCAGCGACTAGCGCAGGAACCAGATTTTGAAGTCTACGTCTGTGCCCCAGATCGGGAGCGCAGCGCAACCGGTCATGCCCTGACGTTGCACAAGCCGTTGCGAGTTGAAGAGCTTGACCTTGGTCCGAACATTAAAGGTGCCTGGCTGACCACCGGAACGCCAAGCGACTGCGTTAAATTCGCTGTCGGCTGCCTGCTAAAAGACAATCCACCTGACTTCGTCATTTCAGGTATCAATAGCGGTGCCAACCTTGGAGGGGAAATTCTCTACTCTGGAACTGTATCTGCTGCCATGGAAGGCGCTTTCCTCGACATCCCCAGTATCGCTGTAAGCTGCGCCGGCAGTGGGCATCGTTTGTATGATCCAGCGGCCGAGTTCGTCTGCAAATTTGTGCGCATCATTAAGAAGGCAGAGTTTATGGCCGGCAAAACTCTGATCAACATTAACGTGCCGAACGTTCCGGCAGAACAGATTAAGGGTACTCAAGTAACCAAACTCGGAGTCAGAGCTTACAACGACTATTTCGAGAAGCGCGTCGATCCACGCGGCAAAGTATATTACTGGCTTGCCGGTGAAGCCATTGAGGAAGGCGAAGAAGAAAACACCGATGCCTGGTGCGTCAGCCATAACATGATTTCCATCACTCCGGTGACCTTCAACATGACTGATTTTAAACTGGTGGAAAGATTGAACCAGTGGTCGGAGCTGTCGGACATTTTGCGATCGCCAGAAGTACCAGTTGGTGGCAGAATAGATTCTCAACAGATCGTCAACAAGGACACAAAATGAACCCATCGCCGGCAGCGCTTGACGCCGATCTTGCAGTTCGCTCTTATTTCGGCGACCCTGATTGGATGTTCAAAACGGGCCTGGGTGGAGTGCTAAGTGCAGCTTGCCTTCTGGTCGGATTGATGGACGTACAGCGGTTTCTTTTTGTACCTGTGGGGCTAGCTTTTGCTGCAGTCATCGTGGGGTTTCTGCTTCGTAGCGCCCGCCAGCGGCTAAAAGATCCCGATGGACGCTTGCCTGAATGGAATGAATGGGGCGATCTCTTCTTTTCGGGGTTGAACTGGATCGCAATCCAGTTTTGCCTGACCATTCTGGCAGCGATCCCAATTACGATTATCATGATCACATCGTCATTCTTACTGGCAAGCTATTCAACGAATCCCAACGCTGTCGGCGTCATCGTCGGGCTGATTTTCCTGTCAGTTATCGCGATAGTCATGGGGGCGCATCTGATTACTTCATATCTGTTGCTCAATTTTGCAGCCGAAGAGAAACTTCTTTCAGGCTTTGCCATCGTTAAGGTTTTACGCCGGATCGCGCAAGCCCCAGGCAGACTAATCACCGCCTGGATACTTTCTTTTCAACTCCAGTTTTTTGCTGTACTCATTCCAACCATGACCATCCTCGGCGCGTTCGTTGTGCCGTCAACTCTATTTGCCGCTCAGTTAGTCGGCATCAGCCTCATGGCCCAGGCATGGCGCTCCGTAGAAGAGGCTGAAAAATTCACAGCGCGCGTTTGATAAAACCATGGAAGCGTGCACCGGTCACCGATTTAGCCACTTCTGCAGCCAGCCAACCGATATCGGTTGGGCATCCGACCAAGAACTCTAAAATTCGTCTCTGTGGTCATTTCCAGAATGAAGACTAATCGGAGTTACATTCGCGTTGCGACAGCCAAGCAAAAGTCTGCCGGCTTACTGCATTCCCACGACCATGAATGAGCAACGAGCTGAGAATCTACTGCCCGACCACGGTTTTCAAACGCCGCTCAGAAGTGTAATAGAGTGTTCGATCTCGATTAACCGGCTCTGACAACGGTCGCATTGAACTGGTTGGTGGTTCCGGCGGCGAAAATTCGGTAGAAGGACTGAACACCGGCACTTCGTTGAACTGGCGCCACATAGTGCCTACCCAGGTTGCCACATCGCCAGCTCGGCGGACGGCAATTTTCGAAAGCCCATTGGCCACTACCGTGCCTTTTTCAATTGCCTGTTTAACTTCCGGGCTGAGCTGGGCTGGACTCAGTCCACCAGTTTTAAAGCCGTGACCATCTAAGCGCGTCGAGCTGGGCAAATTATGGATCCGGGTCGAACTCGTGCGCGAGTGCGACGCTTTCGCTACCGGTGATGCGGAAACAGGTGATACATGCGCCATTCCAGGGATGACAATTGCTAGCTGCCGTCCGGAATTCTCCCGCGGGCGCGCTTCAGGTTCGGCAGCCATCGCATCAATACTGACTAGGCCGGACATCAGCACACAGAGACTGGTCAAATAATAGCGCAGGCACAAGTTCATCAAGTCTTCCCCGGAAGGCACTTCGGCTCAGCAAAAGCCGGACAAATTATCCCATGTAGGCTCGACTCAAACTCTGCAACCCAGCATTATATCTTGATAACCGATCTGCGAATCAGTTATTTTGGGGGGTCACAATCTGGGTCAGACGCAAACCAGCAACAGCAATCGGAAAATGGTGTGGTAGGATATTTCTGGAGGATTCTGGCTCAGCTGGAACATATTCATATTCCGAAATGGACGAACCTCAGAGTAGTAACGAAAACATTCATTGGTGTTGCCTCCGCGGGCTTGGTATCGAAGGCGCCCAGTTTTATCCGGCTTTTGGCAGTCACAGCCTTGCCGGGCATGGCCAGCGCATTGCTTCGGCATGCGCTGCAATGGTGAGTAGCTGTTCAAGGGAGCCAGTCGCCGCCTGATGCGGCGTTGATACTGCCATAACACACATAGCATTAATGATTGTTCTCATTTTCTTCAACGCGTTTTTCGTCGCGGCGGAGATGGGTCTAGCTCGGATTCGCCGCACGCGCGTTGACCAGCTCGTAGAAGAAGGCGACAAGACGGCGAAAATTGTCCAAGAAGAGCTTGAGAATCCGGAGCGATTCGTTTCAGCCTGTCAGCTCGGCATAACTTTGGCGACCTTGGCCTTAGGCGCCACCGGTGAAGCGACTTTTGCCGACGAAATGGCTCAAACTATTGCGCATTTAGGAATCCTTCCGGCTGAGGCCCTGCCGATAGCCCGGGCATTCTCGTATGTGATGGCCTTTTCCATCACCGCCTTCTTTCAAACAGTGTTTGGCGAATTGGTGCCCAAAGTTTATACACTCGAACGGGCTGAGTTGGTGTTGTTCGCTCTTGTCTGGCCGATGCGCTTATGGTGCAAACTGACAGCACCGTTTCTCTGGGTGCTTAATGGATTTACAAGTTTAGTTTTTCGCCTCTGCAAAATTCAAGCGCCGCCGCGCAGGCACTATGTGCACAGTGGCGAAGAGCTGCGAATGTTAGTTTCAGCAAGCCATGAACAAGGCGTGCTTGAAGAGAAAGAAGAAGAGATGCTACACAGCGTCTTTGATTTCTCCGACACTATTGCCAGCCAAATCATGACTCCGCGCACCGATATGGTCTGCGTCGCTGCTAATGCCACAATCAACGAATTCGTGGACCTGGCGCTGAAACACGGGCATTCTCGATTGCCCGTTTACGAAGAAGATATCGATAGCATTTTTGGTGCCGCTCATATTCGCGACGCCCTGCGCGCAGTAGTGGAGCAAAAAGGTGCAGCTCAAGTTCGTGAGCTGGCCAGGAAGATACTAATTGTTCCGGAAAATAAAGATGCCGGCGATCTGCTGACCGAATTCAAGAAGACCAAGACTCATATGGCAATTGTCGTAGATGAGTATGGTGGCACGCGCGGCATGGTAACGATAGAAGACTTGATCGAAGAGCTCGTCGGCGACATCGCTGATGAACACGAAATCGTCGAAGAATATATTCAAGTGCAACCGGATGGTTCGGTACTGCTCGATGCTCGAATTCCTCTTTATGAAGCCAACGAACAATTGAATTTAGATATTGAAGACGAGGAATTCAATACACTTGGCGGTCACGTTTTCGGT
>JADYXS010000303.1 GCA_021772155.1 Candidatus Obscuribacter sp. | reverse complement strand
TGTCCTACGAGCACCGCAGGCAGTGTCCGGCTCCGGTTGAACACGATCAGATCCGAGCGGTTTAAAAATGCAGGCAATTGTTTAAACTGTGAATGCGTGACTTGGTGCGACTGGCGATCAATATGCAGTAGTCGGACTCCATCTCTAGTTAGCCCGCGAGCTTCCGGTGGCTCATGTGCACAGAGCTCGTCAGGTAGCTCGAACGATAAATTGCTTTCGATTGTATTATTCATGATTCTTTCCTCTCAAGATGCAAGCGCGACTTCATCAGCTTCCTGAGCAAGAAAGCGCTTGCCGTTAATTGAACTGGCGGCAGCCAGAAGAACGAACGCCGCGGTAACATCCGCCGGATCTGCCCATGTCGACGGGTCTTCATCAGGTTCAGCCAATCGATGCATAGTGGTATTCATGTTTCCAGGATCAATCCAATTCACGCGAACACCACTCTCTTCGAGTTCCGCTGCCCACGTCTGTGATAATCCCTCAAGGCCAAATTTCGAGATGCCATAAGCACCCCAGCCAGCATAGCCAGTGATGCCTGCGGCGCTGGTGACATTGATGATGCTGCCCTTCGATCTGATTAAAGCTGGAAGCGCTTTCTGAATGAGAACGAAGGGCGCAAGCAAGTTTGTCGTCAGCACTCTTTCAAAGGTAGCTAGTGGATAATCGACAAGCAGCGGCATCGGCGACTCTCCGAGTGTGGACGCATTGTTGATGAGCGTGTCCAGTCGTCCCTCGAAGACTGCCAGAGTGGTGGCAACTACTCTTTCGATCTGCGGCAAATCGGCCAAGTCGGCTTCGATCAAGGTGACGGCCGCTTTCGGCGCGATGCGCAGAATCTCCTGCTCGAGGTCCTTGAGCTTTTCGCCTCTCCGGGCGACCAGAGCCAAATGAGAAACACCCTGTCTTGCAAAATCAATGGCTAGCTGCCTCCCCAGACCTTCGGACGCCCCAGTTATCAGCACTTTTTTGTTTTCAAGCCTTTTCATGAACTACTCCTTGTTAATGACCAGGGTGTGTGGAAATTTGCATGCGCAACTTGCGACTGCACTTAGCACGCAGCCCGTGGTTTTGATTTTTCGGCGCTGGACGGCTTTCACTGTCAGTGAGGTGCCTTACGGTCCAGCGTATTATCATTCTTCTATTAGACTAAGTCTAAAACGAGAATCTGTCAAGAATATTCTCTGCCTGATTAAAATGCCACGGGCAAATCGATACTCAGTTAAGCTTCTTCAGTGCTTGAAACTCTGCTTGTGCCAATTTGGCCGCTTCAAGCTTACGATCCCGGTCGACTCTGCTGACAGCGCCCTCTTCGTATAGTTTGGCAAACGTTGCAGCATCTTGGGCCGCGCGCGCAAAACGGTCCTCAAGCTGCGCTACTTGTGCGGGACTGACGAATTGCTCCGCTTTCTTGGTGGCGTGGGCCTTAGCGGAATTAGAATGGTCGATTCCTGCCTTCGCCACCATTTGCGGTGCCTGAAGTTTTCTTGAACGCGCTATTGGAGTGACTGCGCGTTTTCTCCTCACTGCTGACCGCTCGCGCACTTGGTGGTCAGCCAACGTATTTTTGAAAGGCCTCGAATCATCCTTTGCAACAGCAAGATACCTGAGCGGTTCAATGAACGAGCCGACTGCATTTCTCACGGCAAAGTGAAGATGAACACCGGTGGAAAATCCAGTCGTCCCAGCGCCACCAATGTATTGTCCTTTTGCGACTTCGTCTTCCGCTTCCACCGCAATAGTATTCAAATGACCATACAGCGTGGTCGTTTGATGACTGGAGTGGTAAATTTCAATTGCTGTCGGCGCGTGCTAGAAACAACCTCAAGCAGTTCAAGAGAATCTGTCAGCCGCTCGCTGGCTTGCATGAAGCAGGGAAAGTAATATTTGGGCCGCTCAGCTGTGCAGTGAGCGGACAGTACTGCTATTCACTACCTAAAGCCCAATAGCACATGTAACGAAGTGCCGGTTTACTTCTCACTGTACTGCAACGGGAAACGACGCTTCATCTCAGCGACAGTGGCATTATGGGCAGCATCACGTCCAGCATCTTTGTAGATGCTTCTGAGGAAGCGCAGGTCATTGTATACGTCAGCTGCGGCAGTCGCGTCCTTGCGATTTTCATGCGCTTGAAGCACCTTGGTGCGCATTTCAATTGCGGCGTCGAACGATTTGGCGGCAGCTTTGTGATCGCCGGAATCTATCTGAGTCTTGGCATTTAACCAGTGAATACTGGAGGCATAATCGAGACAGCCCTGAACATCCGCGTTACCAATCCCCAGCCTGCGTACCCCAAGTTGAGCGGCTTCATCTAACATCTGCAAACCCTTAACTGCACCTTTACCGTCGGACTTGAGCAACTCCATCATGGCCAGGTTCTTAAGCAAACAGGCCTTATTGCCATGGCCTTCATTACTATAGTTGAGCAACTTGAGTGCATCTTCATTCATCGGTTTGAGTTCTTTGATCTTCGCTTCATCAAAAAATCGCACATGGTGATTGGTCAATCGATTGACTGCCATTGCAACAGCCTCGTCAGTGGTTCCATCGCCGCCGATTCTCTTCGCTCCTTCCAGAACTTGTTTGATTTTTTTCTCAGCCTTTGCAGCATTGTCGCCTTCTGCGCCCATATCGGCAAGGCAGCCGGCTGCGTATGCTTCCAACGCCAAAGACGGACGCCCGAACCCAGCTACTTCCAATTCTTGAGCCTTTTCGAAATTCTTCAGCGCTTCTTTAGGGCGGCCCGAATCGACCTGAAACAAAGCCAGGGACTGCACTGTCCGCCCGTGATAGTACTTCTTGTTCCACGGATCGTCTAATTTTTCGGCCAGGGACACCGCGTCTTTGTACAAAGGCTCCGCTAGCTCAAAGTGACCGCCTTTCTTATATAAATCGGCTAGTCTACCTACGCGACTTACGTGCTCATCCGGTTTAACACCTGTTCCTCCCTCGAAGTCGATGGCGCTTTTTATACTTTTTGCAGCCCCGTCAAAGTCACCACTATCGGCCTGATAACGTCCGAGCTTCACGAGAGATTCGGACAGTTCGCGCTTATAGTCCAACGCTTTGTCGTTGTCATCTTTTCCTGAATCGGAACGCAATGCTTTTGACTTATCGAGAGCTTCTTTGCCACTGCCAGTTTCGTTTAAGGCGTTATACCGGGCAGCCAACTTCTCTAAAGTTGAGGCCAACATTCCCCTGTAGATGTCACCACTCAAGTCAGGCGGTGCCGAATTCTTCTTTTCCGCCACAAGCTCCATCGGAGTCAACGCTTCCTTGGGATTTTGCACTGGAGCTACTGGTTTACCAACTTCTTGCTGGGGCCGAGCAACAGGTTTTTGTTCTTCATAAGCGAAGGGACTTTCAATTTGAACGATGCCACTTTTCGGCTTGCCGTCACATTCAAGAGCACTGGCAGCTTCTACATTCGCCATGGCGAACCCCCTGACTCATACCTGAACACAGGTCACTTGCCGATCGAGTTCCGAACGACAATCGTTTTCTGTATGCCGTTATTGTGCGCCAACCTAGAATTCTATAAAAGGAGAATTAGGACAAGAGATACTGCATGAAACCACAGCAACTCGACCACATCCTACGATCACTAGACCTTCGGTCCTTACAAGACCTCCGATATCTACTTCGACCAGGTTGAAATCATTTGCCCTTGACCGGTTTTTCACACCATCGAGAAACGCCAAACTCCTTGAATTGCCCGTCTTTGATGAACGAAGATGCTATTTCGCCAACTGTATGTTCCAAAAGCAGGCATCCAGATCGATAAACAACCTTCGATTTGTCATCCTTTAGTCGATCGAATCCGGACTTCATCTTTTCCGGATTCCCGCGATAACAGTTTGTTTCCCAAATGAGAGCGGCTGCATACAACTTCCCCGCAGGTGTCCCGGCTGCCATCATCTCTGCAAGCTCTGAGGTCCCTAGTTTTGTCCAGTTGACGCAGATTCGCCTGTACGCAGCGAACTGCTCGTTCTTAGTTGCCTGACTGAGAATCTCTCCATGAGAAAAAACGTTGGCCCGCTCAAGTAGCTTCACATCTTTAGATAGCTCGCCGGCAATTGCCATAGCGTTGAATTGAGTCAGCAACAGTAACAGCAACAGACAAGCGCCGATAAGAATAACGCGCATACTTCTCCACCGTACGGATGCGATCGACTCGGTTAATAGCACCGTCTTCGTAAAGTTTGGCAAGAGTTTTCGCATCATTAAAGCCCAAGCCCGGATTCCAACAACATACCTCAGATTGGTGCCCAGATCACTCTTAGCATCTTGCCGGACCCGTTCCACAATCTTGTTCAAGCGCCTGACAGATAATTCCGACTTAGGTAAGTAGCAGTCGCTCGAATCGTTCAAAAAATTGCGTCGGACCAGGTTGTGCGTATGTTGCCATAAGAGGCTGCAGTTCGGAGCCATGAGGTAGTTCGTTGATTCTTGATGGCAGCTTCTGGGAAATGCGCCAGATCACTTTGCCATCCTCGTGACTTATGCGCGCAAGAATTTCTGCCAGTCCTCGTGAAGTCTGGAAGTGATGGAGGTCAATTGGAGTCGTCCAGCGGCCACCCCAGATGCTGAATCCATGCTGAGCGAAGATATCAACCACTTCTTCGACCATTCCAACTTTACGATTATGGCGGTTCAAATAGGACCAGCCTTGCTTGGGGTAAATTTTCGCGGTGCCGGCCTCCTCATCGAATATAACGTACGGATTCTGCGCCGGGTTCAAGTCGACGGCTAGTCCATAGGAATGGATCGACACGATGTCCGTACCTTCAATCGGACGTTGATTAAAGCAAGACGAATTGTTATCGGCCATCGATAGCTCATCGTCGCCTGAATAGTTATGGACGGAACGGATTTGAGCTATAGGGAAACGCAACTTAAATAGTTCGTCAAAAATTGCTTTAACTGAGTCAGCCACAACATCAAGTACGACGATTTCTCCGTCATCATGCTCCTGCCCAGAGAAATCAACATAATTGATAGTGACAGAAGCTAGTCGTTCCAAGGCTACGGGACAGGCAGGTGTCCACATCCCGGCTTCAAGCATTCCGACTTTGGTATCAGATCGAAGCTCGTATCTGGTCATGAGTGACACCTCGCGACCAGCAGAATAAATCAGTGCAAGCAGAACGGCAAGGGTGTATCCAACCCTTCCTAGATTAATCCTGACTGCACAAACGTATTGAGCCCTTGCGCCTTCAGGGGCACAAGTCCTGAACGCGCAGATTACGCCGGTGAATTCTGCTCAGACTTGATGGTCATACAAAAGAACAAGGCCATTCCGTAGATAACCAGTGCCAACACGTACAAAGCCTGATATCCCAGCCATAGAGCCATATACTCCATTGCCCCTCCTAGCATTGCACCAAAAAGATTCATGGACATGGCCGCGCCTAGATTATTGCTCTTGCTCAAGAGTATCGAAAATAATATGCCGGAAAATAGCAGCGGTAATGTAACTACGATAATGGCAATTAACGGTCCTGCACCATCGGCTGAAATCATGCCGGTTTGATGCAAGTACATGCCCAGTCCAAGGCTAAGCAAAAGACAGATACCAACTATGGAAACATTTTTGGGTCTGAAGCGCTCGATCACCAGGTTGGCTGCAAATGCCATGATCATGATCGCGGCAATCACGATGCCTGTAAGTTGCCACGTATTCCCGAAGAACAATCCAAGCTCAGTTATAGCCTTGGTTTCGATCAGCATGAATCCAGCACCCAAGAACATGAAGGCCAATCCGCCCGAGGTCCGCTCGATTTTTGCCGCTTGAAAGGTGAATAGCATGACCGCTGTGAGCCCCACAATAAGCGCCAGCATTGCTACATAGGCTACGGGAAACTGCTTGTGCGACATATAGAAGAATGGCCAATCATCCGTAGACAGATCAATTTTGTCCAGGCCGCCTGTGCTGGGAGGGTCAACTGTAAAATAACCAGCTTTCTCAAAGGCACCTAAGGAGTCCGGCACAGTTAAGGAGCCGTTCTTCGATTGAAGCAGCGTAAAGGATCCGTCGTACGTGGTTCTAAGAGACTGGGGTTCGGATGTGAACACTTTCTGGATCATTGCTCGCATCTTGCGATCCAAACCTGGACTTACACTGCTGAAGGAGAGGGCAACGACACCATCGTCTTTTAGGTGCTTGCGCACATCCTCGAACGCTTCCAAAGTGTAAATATAGGAATCCGTTCTCAATTGCGACCCCTGACTGGTAGCCACGTGTGAGTCTAGCAATCCAAAAACTATCAAGTCATATTTGTTTTTAGTTTTGCGTAAAAATTGTCTGGCATCATCAATAGTTGCCGTGACTTTGTTGTTCTGATACGGCTGTTCCGGATGAAACTCCTGACCTAGACGATAAATGGCAGGATCAATTTCGACTGCATCAACATGTTTAGCACCGGCTCGAAGCGCGGCGGCCACATCGTTGCCGCAGCCGGCACCAACTACCAGAACAGATTCAGGTGCAGGCTTAAATCGATATGGTAGGTCATAGTAGAAAGCCGCTTGCTTCAACTTTGGATCTGCTTGCGCTGTGGGCGAAAGATCAACAATGCGTTGATAGTACTGTCCAGCGGCAATAATTCGGATAGTCAAGCCAACTTCCCCCTTACCGCGTGCGATGAGTTGATAAGGTGAGTAAATAGTTTCGAATCCAAAAGGAACAGCAACGGCTAAAACAGCCAGGCTCAACAAAGACAGAATGCCGGAATGAAGCAACGCCTTACGACTGCTGACAAGAAATGGTAATGAAAGAGCAAACGCCAAACCAAACCAAACAACAGGCGGCGTCCACATCTGACTTAGCACGATCATGGTGAGCACACCCAACAAACTGCCTATAAGATTCAAGCTATAAGCGCGCAAATTCGGAAGTCTACCCATCAAGCGTCCGCATAGTTGTCCCAACGGAAGAAACAAAAGCGCTGTCGTACAAAAGGTTGCAGTAAGCAGCACATAAATTGACAGCATGTGCACGAGGCTGGAGGTTATATTCGGCGACATGGCGAGCTGCTCCATCGCAGGTAGCGAATGAAAAGCAACTTGAGTCAAGTCTGGCAGACCATAGCGAAGGAAGACCATCGAAGTTATCGCAATGGCTGACAGCGGCAGAAATAGGGGGTATATCATGCGCTTGCTGGAACAGGCATACCCGATACCAAGCCCTGCAAAGCTCGCCAACAGCATGAAATTCTTGTAGAAAGCAAACAGCTCAAATAAAGACGCCTGCCAGCGTATTAAAGCGAGCTCCAGCAACAAAGAGCAGGCGGTGGCTACGATAATGCCAGCTGATATTTGAAAAGGAGACAACTTGGAAATTGCTCTTTCGAGCGTTGTGGACTGACTTTCTGCTGCTACTTTCCAGCGCCTAAGGGGTGGAATTAGAAGGCGCCAAACCCAAGCGGACAACAGAACCGAGATCAGCATCAACGTCGCAGGAAGCCAACTATATTCTGGTGGAAGCTTAATAAACGATAGCGCCCCTGCTGTTCCAAAGAACGGAAGAGTCAAGACTATCGCTAGCGTAACGCGCAACCAGGCAAAATAATTACCAAAAAAATCGTTAGACAGAATCTGTTCCTCCATACTCTGTGGCCAGAGCATTGCCCTTGCATTATTCCATATCAAAATGGCACATTCCAACAGATTCACTACCGAGTTGCCGTTTCCAATCCGCCTGACAAGGCGGACTGGATGATGACGGATTCAAAGCTGGGAATGCTCACTCGACAAAATCAAACGAACAGCCGATTTTCTTGGCATTGCTATGGATTTCGTCTGAATCATATTTATGTTAGTCTTGACACCGCGACTTCTGCAGCACCATATGCAGTGGCAGAGACAGCATCGCTGCCGAACTGACAATTGCAGACTGCCTCAGTATGCACGCGGCTCACAACACCTTTGGCAGGACAACGACTGTTATCTACGAAATTCCATCGGACTATCAATTGAGGACCAGCTAAGTGAGTCAGGCATTAATTATGAAGAACGCTCTTCCTTTCGCTGCAATAGCAGTCTTTCTTTCTGCGACGCTGTCAACGAGCGCCGTGCGAGCCGATGATGGAGGTATTTCTTTTGGTGGTTCTCCACACTTGCTAAAAGGGCACCCGTCGGTGTCAATGCAAAGCGAAGTGGTGAACATCGATGTTCACAAAGATATAATTCAAGTCGACTGCAAATTCGTCTTTCACAACAGCGGAAACGCTTCCACGGTGCGCATGGGTTTTCCAGATCAAGGACTCGGAGCAGAAGAGCCCTATCAGGGCGAGCCCGTGCCAAAAGGACCCGGGTTGAAAGCTACATTTCTTACTTATGAGTCATACGTCGATGGACGCAAGGTGCCGACAAAACTCGTCCCGACTGATGATCGTAGTTTGTATTGGCACGCCAAAACAGTAACCTTCAAAGGAAAAAGCGACTGCATTATTCGCGATGTTTATACTTTGAAGCCTGGTGCTCAGGTAACGATGGAAAACGGAATGTACCGGCAGACTTCATACGTGTTACACACAGGTGCATCGTGGCACGGTCCCATCGGGAAGGCCGATATTATCATCAAGTTCGCG
>JADYXS010000302.1 GCA_021772155.1 Candidatus Obscuribacter sp. | reverse complement strand
TAACTACGGTTATGCGAGCTGATGTAGGTAATTCCGGAGGTCCTATAGTTAGAGAATCCGACGGCGCGGTAGTGGCCATCTTGGACTTTAACTCTCTGTCAAATAGCTTGGCCATCAGCACACCGGTAGAAGACTTACATAGGCTACTTGTGCGCAGTGGAGTAACTCGAGAAAGAATTCAAGTTGCAATGGCGTTGCCATTGAGTCCGAATCAAGCCAAAGATTCAATCACAATATTCGACGCCACACGACTTGTCGTTCCCAGAGCAGATGCCAGCGCACAGCGCCAGGTACAGAAAGACAAGCCAGCACAACCCTCGCTACTTCAGCATTACGCAGATCTCAAAACGCTCCCGCGTCAAAAGATCAAGCCCTAACTACTGATCCATTTCCAGGTTCGAATCTAACCGTACATGGAATTCCGCGTGTTGGACTCCGCCTGGTCCCCAGGTGAGGTCTGACTCGAGGTGCGTAGCGATATAGTCCGGAGCCTTTTTGAGCTTCGACTGAATCATAGGTGATGCCACATGTGCATTTACCCATGAGACCACAGCCTCCATGGTGTCAGGCTTGACGTAGTCGGTCTCAAGCAAAATATGACCACGATGACTGAACCATTTAACAGTCTGATCTTTCGACTGAAGTTTAGATAGCAACGTCATCACAGCTTCAGCGCGCAAGACACGGTCGCCCCCGCCCTGCATTACCAGCACCGGCGTTTCCGCATTGATGCTCGGAACATAGGTTATGGTTCGGCGAATTTCGACCGTAGCTTTGAGAAGTTCATAAGCACTCAGGTGTCGGCGCAATAAAGGATCGTGCTCCTTTTCCTCAATAACGCGCGGGTCGTCTGAACAGTATCTGCGCACAAAGGGCATCAAGTCCAACTGCGCGCGTGGATTGGACATAACAATACCGGCATTCAACAGCAGGTAAGGATCAATCAGTGAACGCCTTTTAACAGCAGGCGAAGAGAGCACCAAGGCATCAACTAACTCGGGATTAGAAGCAGCCAGGTGGATGCACATCGCGGCACCCATGCTCTCGCCAATGGCGAAGACAGGTAGCGACGGATGAAGCTCGCGCAGGGTCTGGCCTAAACGCACCAGATCTCCATAACTTTTGGGGTAATCGATTTTGTGTTTGCAATTGGCGATCTTACAGGTGCGCGCATCATCGACACATCGTCCATAACCACGCACGTCAGTGGCATAGACCATGAATCCTTCAGCCGCCAACGTTCTGCCAAGCCGGTCGAAAGATTTACCATGCATCGCCAACCCATGTACAGCCAGCACAATTCCTTTTGGTGGCGCCTGTGGTGCCGTCCAACTATAAATTGGCATATTTAACTGTTCGGAGATTTTGCCGTCTTCTTGATATACAACCAGAGTAACTGGCTCAGATTGAGCCATTGCAAAACTCTGCGCAGACAGCGCCAACGCTGCGAACATGCAACTCAACACTTTAGGTGCTAAGCGCAGTTTGAGTTTGCGGAAAAACAACATTATTGATTGGATCCTCATGTAGCCCACGGCGGTGCAGACAAAGGGCATCCGCCCTATTTGCCTTGCAAATAGCGTCACTTCTTTACAGCCGTACTTCTATCTTTACCAAAAATTGGCAGCTCTTAAATGGTTTCAGATTAAATCTGAGTTTTCAAGGGAACCGGTCGTTTCCCTGCTCCCATGAGCATTTTGACGATTCGGCACCCGAAGTCAAGGGGATATATTTCACCTGTTCTTTACAGCCGCTTAAACATAAGGTGGGTTGCGTGTAAACTTAGCGAGGATCGCGCTACAACCATTAGGAGCTGCGGAGGCCACCCCTGTGCGCCCCACGAGTTGCCGGTTTGCAAGCTCAGTAACACGCGGAAAGAACTAACACAAATGCCAAAGCGCACTGATATTCGAAAGATTCTCGTTCTTGGTGCAGGTCCGATAACAATCGGACAAGCATGCGAATTCGATTATTCCGGCACACAAGCGTGCAAAGCGCTGTCGGAAGAGGGATACGAGGTTGTGCTGATCAACTCGAACCCGGCCTCGATCATGACCGATCCGGAAATTGCGCACCGGACCTATTTAGAACCGGTAACTGCGCAATTTGCCAGGGAAGTTATCATCCGCGAAAGGCCGGACGCCATCTTGCCAACCATGGGCGGTCAAACCGCTCTCAACGTTGCCGTTGAGTTGGCCGAGTCTGGTGTCCTTGAAGAGTTCAAAGTGGAAATGATCGGCGCCAAGCTTGAAGCAATTAAGTTGGCAGAAGATCGCGACCTGTTTAAGCACAAAATGATTGAAATCGGGCTTGAAGTCCCGAGATCAGGCATAGCGCGTAAAATCGGTGAAGTGCGCGACATTGCCGCCGATATTGGCTTTCCAATTATTATTCGGCCTGCGTTCACTCTTGGTGGTACAGGCGGTGGCATAGCTTATAACCAAGAGGAACTTGATGCAATTGCAAGTGAAGGACTAAACGCCAGTCCTGTGAGCGAAATTCTGCTTGAAAAGAGTATTCTCGGCTGGAAAGAGATTGAACTGGAAGTCATGCGCGACTGTTTAGACAATGTCGTAATCGTTTGCGGAATCGAAAACTTCGATCCGATGGGTATTCACACCGGCGACTCGATCACGGTTGCGCCCTGCCAGACACTGACTGATAAAGAATATCAAGGACTGCGCAACGCGGCGATCAAGATAATTCGTGCAATTGGAGTTGATACCGGTGGCTCCAACATCCAATTTGGGATAGACCCGAATTCCGGCAGTATTGCCGTCATTGAAATGAATCCCCGAGTTTCGCGATCTTCAGCGCTGGCAAGTAAAGCGACAGGCTATCCGATTGCGAAAATCGCCGCCAAACTGGCGGTGGGAATGACCTTGGATGAGATTCCCAACGACATAACAAAGATCACGCCGGCAAGCTTTGAACCGACAATTGACTACGTCGTGACCAAAATTCCCCGTTTTGCTTTCGAAAAATTCCGCGGTGCAGATACGACACTGACGACACAAATGAAGTCTGTCGGCGAAGTAATGGCGATCGGACGGACCTTTCAAGAGTCCATGCAGAAGGCTCTCAGGGGACTCGAGCGAGGATTACCGGGCTTCGCTGCCATACCAGGACGGCAAAAAGCGGATCGCACTGAATGGCGTCGACGACTGGCAGTCCCCAGTCAGCATCGCGTGAACGACTTGTTCGGCGCGCTTGATGCCGGGCTCTTGATAGACGAGATTCACGAGCTGACGGCTATCGACCCCTGGTTCCTGGATCATCTTTTAGAAATCTGGCAAGAGACTAAATCGTTGTCGTCAGCCGTTCATAACCTTGGCGATCTGGACAGCCGATATCTACTGCAGTTGAAGCGGCAGGGTTTCAGCGACATTCAATTAGCCCAACTCATTTCGAAGAACACCAGTGAACCTGTTACTGAAGACGATATATATCAATTGCGGCACGAAAAAGGTGTAATACCGGTTTTCAAAACCATTGATACTTGCGCCGCCGAATTCCAAGCTTTCACTCCTTATATGTATTCGACCTACGAGTCGAACTCCGAAGTGCCTCCGTCGGAAAAGGAGCGCATCATCATTCTGGGTGGCGGTCCCAATCGCATCGGGCAAGGAATTGAGTTCGATTACTGCTGCGTGCAAGCAAGTCTTGCCCTGCGTGATCTGGGCTACGAAACTGTGATGATCAACTCTAATCCAGAGACAGTGTCGACTGACTACGACATTTCCAGTCGCCTCTATTTCGAACCGCTGACTCTGGAAGATGTAAGTGAAATTTGCCTTGCTGAAAAGCCGCTCGGAATTATTGTCCAGCTAGGCGGTCAAACGCCGCTGAAATTAGCACCAGGATTAGAAGGGCGCGGCTTCAAGATTCTTGGAACGTCAACAGAATCGATAGACATTGCCGAAGACCGATCGCGCTTCGGACATCTACTGAATAAGCTTGGTTTGCGCCAGCCGAAGGGCTCGACTGCCTTTAAACCGGACGAGGCGATCCACATTGCAAATGAGATTGGCTATCCCGTTCTTGTGCGTCCAAGTTATGTTCTCGGTGGTCGCGGAATGGAAATCATCTTTTCCAAGGAAGACCTGGAAAGATGGATGGAATCCGGATTTAAAGTTGAGCCAAATCGCCCGGTACTTATCGATGAGTTCCTTGAGAACGCTATTGAAATCGATGTGGACGCCCTTTCCGATGGGGAAGACACCGTTATTGCCGGCATCATGGAGCACATTGAACAGGCAGGTATCCACTCCGGTGACAGTACTTGCGTGCTACCAACTCAATCGATTCCGATCAAGCTAATTGAAGAAATCAGGGCTGCCACCATTAACCTGGCCAAAGAATTGAAAGTAATTGGCTTGATGAACATTCAGTTTGCACTTAAGGATAACGAACTCTACTTGTTAGAAGTAAACCCACGCGCCAGTCGCACAGTGCCCTTCGTGTCCAAAGCAACAGGCGTTCCCTGGGCCAAGCTTGCAGCGCAAGTTATGGTCGGCAAGAAAGTTCGCGATCTCGGCGTTTCCGACAAGCTACTGCCACCACATGTTTCAGTTAAATCGGTAGTGATACCATTCAAGAAATTCCCCGGCTCGGAGATCTCCCTTGGCCCAGAAATGCGCTCAACTGGAGAAGTGATGGGCATCTCTTCGCAATTCGCTTTAGCATTTGCTAAAGCTCAAATTGCTGCCGGACACGATCTGCCCGTGAAAGGAAGAGTGTTCATAAGTGTGTCTGATTCATGGAAGCACGATGTTGTACATGTCGCGCAAAGCTTGTATCAATTGGGATTTGAGCTGGTTGCTACTCGAGGAACAGCAGCCTTGATCACAACCGCCGGTATCCCGGTGGCAATCGTCAACAAAGTTTCAGAAGGTCGTCCGAATCTTGTTGACCGCATCAAGAACGGTGAAATACAGCTTGTGTTGAACATTCCCTACACCGATCGCAACGCCCACGTAGATGATCAAATCATTCGTCGTGCAGCGATCAACTACAACGTTCCGGTGATAACGACGCTGTCCGGCGCGAAAGCTACAGTTTCGGCTATTGCCGCATTGCAATCTGGCAAGCTCGGCGTGCAAAGCTTGCAAGAGTACCATCATAAAATCACATACTGGGAACGCTCAAACAAACCGGCTCTAAGCCGCAAGCCTTAGGAGAGATATCATGGTCGAAATTCAAATCGCCTACAAAGGCAAACTCCGCTGCCAAGCAACTCACGAACCATCCGGCATAACGTTGATCACCGACGCGCCCAAGGACAACCAGGGCGAAGGGGCGTCATTTTCGCCGACCGATCTGGTGGCAACAGCCCTGGGCACTTGCATGTTGACGATCATGGGCATGGTAGCTCAGCGCGACGGCATCGATCTTTCAAATACAACTGTGCAAGTTGTGAAAGAAATGACGCCTCCACCGCGTCGCATCGCATCGCTAACAGTCGAATTCAACATTCCCACGGCACTGACCGTAGAACAGCAGGACAAGCTTCGCACAGCAGCGATGACCTGCCCGGTTCATCGATCGATGCATCCTGATGTACAGATTCCAGTCAAATTCAACTTCGCCGGCGTCACCGCTTAGTTAACGACTCGGGAGGCTCACGAGCCGCCCGCTTTGCATACTACTGCGCTTTTAGCTTGTTGGCCGCTTCAAGAGCCGGTTGAAATCCTTTGTTTGCAGATTTCATGTATAGCTCTAATGCCTTGTTGAGATCCCGCGGAACACCGATGCCCTGTTCGTAGCAGATGCCGAGCCAATAATGAGCTTGACGATGTTCAAGCGAAGCCAAATTCTGGAAGGTTTGAATTACTTCATCGAATCTCAATCCAGGTGCTGTCCAGCGCCACGGTGGACCTTGATCAAACTTACCTTCAGAGGCCTTATCAAACCACTTTTCTGCTTCCCGCGCATCGCGCAAAATACCGACTCCGTTTTTCAAGCACAAGGCCAATTTCCACTGAGCAAAAGAACTTCCGGAATTGGCAGCGGCGCGAAGCATTTGAATTCCACGGGTGAGATTCCTTGGCACGTTATCGCCAATCAACCAGACTGAGCCGAGCATTGCTTGCGCATCGAGGTTGCCGGTATCGGCAGCCTGTTGCAACAATTGCACAGATCTTAGCGGATCGCATGACGTGCCAAAGCCATTCATCGCACACATCGCCATGAGCACCAGAGCGTCCTTACTACCAAGTTCAGCAGCCTTACTCAACCAGAAAACCGCCTGTTTTCCATCATCAGGCGTATTGCCAGATATGTACGCACGAGCCAGTGCCAACTGGGCCTTCCAGTTGCCTTGCTGAGCAGCCGGAAGTAAATGCGGTATAGCCTGCTTAGATAATTGCGCACCACCATCGGTGCGCGAGAAACTGCAAGCTATCACATAGAGAGCTTCGACATCGCCTTCCGCCGCGCGCGCCTCCACCCACTCGACAAAGCCTTCTGCTTGCAGACCGGATTCGAAACATCTCTTATAACACGCGGCCAGACGTGCTTTTGCGTGTTGGTTACCTTGCTTCATCGAGCATCGATAATAATGCACAGCCTTCAACAGGTCGTTTTGAACACCGCGGCCTTCTTCGTAACAAGTAGCGACCAGCATCTGAGCTGGTTCGTGACCCTGTTCGGCGGACTTCATGCACCAAAGAAAACCTTCGGCACTGGCAGAAGACAAAAGGGCATCGCCTTCCAGCAAGCGCCGTCCGAGCCGATATTGAGCTTCCTTGTGTCCATTTTGTGCAGCAGCCCGTATCCACTTCAGTGATTCTTCTCGGTTGGAATCAACGCCGTCTCCATTATGAAAGCGAATGGAAATTTCGTATTGAGCCCGCGGGTCTCCATTGGTAGCTGCTTCCAATAATGTGTCAAACTTTCGAGCTTTGTAGACCGCATCTATTTCATTAATAGCCGATTGTTCACTGCCAGCTGCAAAGCCTGCTGCCATCTGTGGTGATAATGCCGGTACTGAGTTAACCAGTGAAGTTTGAATTGCCGATTCTGGCGTGACGGAAAATGGCTGAGCTCCGACGAAAGGAATCGGCGCAGCAAACGGGCTGCCTCCGCAGCCAGCTATCGAATTGGCTCCGGGCATAGCAAACGAACTTGTAATGGCAGTCGTCGGTGTGGCAGGGATGCCACAAGTTGCAAAAGCGGAATTCAGCAACTGTTGAAACTCCGGCATCGATTGATGGCGCCGCTGCGGGTCTTTTTCCATCGCAGTCATAACCACTTCTTGAATCGCAAGAGGAATGCGCACATCCGGGCAAGCTGCCGCGAAGCTCAGCGGCTCGCCGCCAATGTGGTTATGGATAATTTCAATAATACTGCTGCCACTAATTGGGGCAGCGCCAGTGAGCATTTTGAACAGCACGCAACCAAGCGAGTAAATATCCGAGCGGGCATCCAATTTGGAGGCCTGGCATTGCTCCGGACTCATATATGCTGGCGTTCCCAGCACCTGTCCTTCCATGGTCAGACGCTCGATGGTAATTTCATCGCGGTCGTAGCGTTTGGCGATGCCGAAATCCACAAGTTTCACGAACTCTGAATGGCCTTCGATAGCCAGCAGCATGATGTTGCTTGGTTTGAGGTCTCGGTGGATGACTCCCCGATTATGGGCATGGGAAAGCGCTGAACAAATCTGACTGCCAATGCTAACTGCACGCGGCAGTGGAAGGCGCCCAAGCGTAGCGATGACTTCGTGCAAATCTTGGCCGTCCAGAAACTCCATTACAAGGTAGGGAAGCCCACCTTGCGACAATCCAAAATCCAGAACATGGATGATGTTTGGATGGCTTAAGCGGCTGGCAGACTTTGCTTCCATCTCGAAGCGCTTGATGCTCGTGTCGTCTGTTCCGACCAATTCAAAGAGCACTTTTACAGCTAGTAATTTGTCCAGTCGACGATGATTGGCTTTGTAGACAATGCCACTTCGGCCCCTGCCAACTTCCGCCAGGATTTCATACCTGTCGCCGAGAATACTGCCTATTAAAATATCCGACGCCACGTTAGGCCCTTACGGAAACTGCTCTATGAATTTCCTACCAATATGCCGAGCGGATCTAACGGCGCGAATCAGCTAATTGCAGTTACAACTGCTGTTTAACTTTGCCGTTGCCGCGTCAATTGCGATGCTCTCACCCGGTGGCGGTCCCTCATTCAAGAACTTGAACAGGTCATTTGCCGCCAGCTGCTGTCCTGTAGACGTTTGTTGAACCAACGCCTGCTTCAAAGCGGAATTTTGGCTTTCAACAGAGAGCCAATCTTGAAACGACGGGGAGGACGGCTGCAATTGGGCTACTTGACTGTAGAGAGCAGCCGCTTTATCGGACTGATCGCTCACCAGATACGCCCGAGCAACGTCAAGCTTCCGCTCAATGCTCCCAGGCAGTTTTCTGGACAGTAGCTGTGTCAGCTCTAAAGACTTTTCGATGGAAATCGGGTCGCCCGGATTCATCCGAGCAGCTTCCAAGAATGCGCTGGCGGCATTTTGCACCTGACCGCGCGATTCTTCCAGAAAACCTATCTGCTGCCAGCTACGCGAATTCACGGGATCCAATCCGACTGCTTTGCGCAGCGATGACAGGGCCAGGTCGCTTTGGTTCGTCTTAAGCGCCGCATTAGCAAGTCCAATCAATGTGCCTGGCGCATTGGTTAGCTTCGCTGCCTCGCGGTACTCGACCACCGCTCCGACTTGCCGTCCGTTAGCAGCTAGCCATTGGGCGATCTGCTCGCGCTGTTGTCCATTTTGCGGATTGAGCCCTGTAGCTGAATAGACGTTATCCAGAAGAACATGCGCTCCTTTATGGCTCGGGTCCAGATAAAGGACATCACGGAGCCGTCGAGCAGCGCATTCATAATTGCTGCAGGAGATAGCGCTGCGCGCTCGACACATCGAGACACCAACTACCATATTACGTAGACAGCGACTTCCTGGTTCCGCGTTAAGAGCGGTTTTAAGCAAACGGTCGGCCGACTCAGTATCGCCGCGGTCCATGTGTGCTTGCGCTTGTTGCATCAACCGAGCACATTTTGAGACGGACGAGCATTTCGTGCGCCGAGCGGACCGATTGGATTTCTTGATGTAGACAGTGTCGTCAATCTTGGCGACAAGTACGCGAGAGTCCTTCTGCGCCACCACCTGCGGTGTCTTTTTCTTTAGCACAACAGTCTTACGTTTCTGGCGAGCGGCTAATTTTTTACCATGAGGTCTGGCCGAACTGACAGGCCCAAGGCTGTTCATCTCAGAGTCAGCACAAGGCTTGCAAGAGTTTTCACTGTTGTAGATTTTAAGCCGATTAGCTGTGCCAATTGGGCTGGATAATTCTCCGGGCGCCCAGATATGGCCACTGAGATTGCCCCGCATCACGCAAGTAGGAGGCACATAAGAACCCGAGAATTTCCGCAGTGATTCAGCGTCCAGGGCAAAAACCGGCGTTGCCAAGATCGCCAGAAGGACAATCGCAACGGCTGCAAGTCTGTTCATCAGCCCATTCTATGCGCATTTGCGCCATCGATAAAGAATCTGTAAACGTAGTTTCCCCGCTGATAGCGGAAAATCATGCATACAAACGATATAATCTCGGCTATCTGCAGGATGAGGTCACGCCTCATCAGCCACTTCGGAGAAAATGCCGTGAACGCCGATATCGCCAAATACATCGATCATACGAACCTTAACCCGAACTCCACCAAAGCAGACATCGCAAAACTTTGCGCTGAAGCCATGGAACACAAGTTTTACGCCGTATGTGTAAATCCTTACTGGGTCCGGTTCGCCGTCAAAGAGCTTTCATCGAGCAAGGTCGCAGTAGCGACTGTAATCGGCTTCCCGCTGGGAGCCAACTTGACCGACATCAAAATCGCTGAAGCTCAACGGGCGGTCTCCGAAGGCGCAGAAGAAATTGATATGGTGATAAACATCGGCGCTTTGAAGGACAAAGAGTACGACTACGTCGCCGACGAAATTCAAGCAATCGTCCGTGCGTCGCGCGGCGCCCCGGTCAAGGTAATTATTGAAACAGATTTGTTGACAGACGAAGAAAAAGTGCAAGCCACAAAAGCCTGTGTAAAAGCCGGTGCAGCCATGGTCAAAACCTCCACAGGTTTCGTGAAAGATGGCAAAGGCGCCACTGTAGAAGACGTTAAACTGATCAAAGAGACACTGGGCGATGCCACTCTGGGCATCAAAGCAAGCGGAGCTGTGCGTGATTACGAGAAGGCCAAAGCCTTGATCGAAGCTGGCGCAACCAGGCTCGGCACGTCTTCCGGTATAGCGATCGTCAAAGGCGTCCAAGCGGTAGCCGGCGCATATTAAGCCGCGCACCTGCCATTCTTAACCATATATAACCGCCGGGGTGCGTATTAACCACCCATCTGTCGTAGTAATGCCGTATCAATCCTTCACAGCCTAATTAACAATGGATTGGTTCCCTTGTGATCAGATGGGCTATGGCGGACGAGCAAATAGCAGATAATCGGCAAAACGATGGGCTGTTGTTGGAGACGATAAAGCAGTTGCCAGATGCAGCTGCGCATCTGCTTGAAGATGCCTGGGACCATAAGATCGCAACTGTAAAACACGTCGCTCTGACGCTGGGAACAGCAGCGGCTGCCGGGAAACTGTTCTCTTTGTTTATACCGGCCCGTGGTCCTGCGGCAATCGCTGCCGGCGTCGTTTTCACCATCCCACTTGTCGCGAAAGAATACGAGCGCTGGAGTGGTGCAACCACGCTGGCGCAAGACCCCGATTCCGACATAGAGGAATTGGCAAAGGGGCTGGCTCGCGGCACCTTAGGCAGCGGCGGCGATCTGGTCCTTGGGTTTGTCGGTGGCGGCATCGGCAGCTCCCTCGGACGACGTGTCGCAACAAGCGAAACGGCAATCGGCCGATTTTCCCAGACGGCCCAGCGTGGCGTTCTTTCAGCCGAGAACGAAACGTTGCTGATGTTGAATAGATTGCCTGATATTCTGCCTGGCCGACGCTCGCCTCAGCCAAAGCTGGTACTGACTCCGGCCGAAGATGCAGCGGCCGGAAATGCGGTTTGGTTCGCGCGGCGACATTCGCTCATGGAATCGCGTCTGCACCAAGCTGCCGAGGCTCCAAGGGCCATTCCTCAGAAAATTAAAGTCACTGGCAGCGCCCACTCTCATACCAATTTGTCAGACGGAACCGGCTCCACGCAAAAGAATCTGCAAGACGCTAAAGCTGCCGGTCTAGACTTCTACGCAATCACCGACCACAATCATCTGGCCGCGCGCGACGGAATCAAACCCGGTGACCCCAGGCACGGCGACCAGACAGGCATACCTATTCTTGCCTCCAACCCGAAAGCTTACGGTCAACAGTTTAAGGATGCGGTGGCAGCAAGCCGCGATGGAGAATTTATTGGAATCATCGGCGTCGAAATGGGCACCATTGGCAAAGTCGGTGGTGGAAAGAAGCACAGTCACGGAGCGCAATTCATGCGCGAACTTGATGGGAGCACAACTACACAGATTCGAGTAACGCAACCAGACGGGCGCGTTGAAGTTCACACTCACAAACTTGATGCCACACACGCCAAGATCGTGGAGCTATCGGCGCAATTAAGATCGGCGGAGCCAAGATCGACGCACGAACACGGTGATGGTCATATCCACGGTGACCAGCACCTCCATGCCACGGCGAAGGTTAATGACACGACAATTCCAGCTCGGAATCAGCTGGAGCAAATGCCTCTGACTCCACAACAACAAGCGACGGCAGATGCAATCGCCCGAGCAGAGTCGCATCATGGCGGCGTCAATCACATCAATCTTTATGAGGTACCGACATTCTTCGAAGCTGTCCGGCAGCCGCGCAGACAAACATTGCTAGACATCGTCGCCAATCCAATTCGCCGCACTATGGGATTGAAGCAACCAGAAGTTATGGCGCCACCGGATGTGGTGCGATACAACGACGGTGATTATAAGTCATTGGTGGCACACCTCGATCGATTGACTGATACCACAGGGCAGCGCCCTGTCATTCAACTCAATCATCCCCGTTTTAAGGCTGATTGGAGCCCGAACTTGCCGGTATCCGCCCGCGGTAGGGATTACGGTATAAAATCCTTCGACAACATTCAGCAGTGGCGTGAGCAGTTCGGCAAGCATGCCAGCCAAATCGAAATCATCACCGGACAGGCGATGAAGCCCAAGCCAACGGATGTGGTTCGTGCGACGGATCTTGGACCGATTAACCTGGCTGGTTATATCGATAAGGGACTGCATGTAAGCCCAACGTTTGGACGCGACGACCATTTCAATTTACCTGGCGGAAGACCGGCCGGGACTAACTTGTACGTTGACAAACTGACTAGAGATGGTGTGATGAATGCCCTGAGAGAGCGGCGCACAGCTGCCACCACCAGCACCGAGAAGCTCGGCGGTTACATGACGGTTAACGACAAACATTTTATGGGAGATATCCTCGACCAGGCTGCCGTGCCAGATCTCAACATTAAAATGCATATCGATGGCTTGCTAGCTCCGCAAGCAAAGTACCAGGTCAGCCTCTACGCGGACCGAAAAGTGGGTGATGGGCGACTGGCAAAGCCAATACAGGTGCGTGATCTTCTCGGACAAGACTTGCTGGACACCCACGGCACTGTTGCTTTCGATCAAGTTCGACACACCATCGGCAATAAATCAGCCTATTACGTTGAGGTGCAGCGAACAGATCCACTGACAGCCAACGTGGACTATATGTGGACCGCGCCGATCTGGGTTGAGCCCAAAGCTGTGCATTCGACCTGGATTCGCGGTGTTGTCGCAGCCGGCACTGACGCACTGACGGGCTTCTGACAGAACATCGGAACTGGCTCCGGGCCCTAGCGTCAATCGAGGGGGAGGGTCTGGTCATGAGCAAAAGAAGAAAACACATGCATGACGGGGAAAACAGGCATTCCGGCGTGCACGAAAAACAAAAAGAGAATGTAAGCAAAGAAACAAATACCAGAGAACAAGACAGCTATGAAGGCAAAATGGACGGCCCGCACCTGAGCGATCCTACAGAAGCTTCAAACCGCAGTCAGGATGAAGGTAAGGTCTACGACCTCTAGAGTTTTGCTCTAGGGCAGCTTTGGATGTAGGCGGCTGACTGACTGGTTTGTATAGGCAGGCCATGCGCTGCCCGGGGCACGGCGCCATCCGGGCAGCATAAGCGCGGACAAACTTGTAGGGGCGGCTCGCGAGCCGCCCGCGCCCCATGAACTGATTACCGGTCGCTTACTTCGACTGCAGCTCCGCGCGAAAAGACGTTTTCGAGCACAACACGCTGATCCTTCACAGTCTGACGATACTCAATCATTCTTAAGGGAATATAGACCGCGGCGCTGACCAACCACGTCAGTACAGACGGGATTCCCACTTTCATTGATTCGGTTCCCGGAATCACACCAGAGGTTGCCAGCCCAGTTCCTATTGCCACAAACAAAGCAATCGTTGCCGGAAGACGGACCGATGGCAGTTCATCGAATTCTGGAATGCGCTCTCCAAATCGACCGAGGGTACGAAACACTAAATTACACAACGCCCATTCGCAAATCATGATTACAGTTGGAGTCGGCAGAATAACTGCGTTTAGAGATGCAATCATCTCCAAAGATTTGGCCGATCCTGATAATGCCAGCCAGACACCGACAATGGCACCAAGCACCGCGATAATGCAGACGCACGATTTGTGGGAAAGCTTCTTCAAATTTTCAAAGGCGTATGCCGATCCAAATAAGTTTGAATCATTGCACGCAAAGTAGGATGCGCCCAAAACGATCACGCCAATCAAAGCTACTCCGCCGAAGGAGTAAGTGGACATGACGGTGGTTGCTGCCGCGTAATCTGTGATACCAGTCAACTTCGCAAGTATCCATCCGGTCACAGGAAACATAACCATTCCCAGAGCCAGTGCAATTGCCAGCGGTGGTACAGTCGACTTCAGTTGCGGCTTGCTGAATCTCCAGTAATCAGCTTCATTACCCCATACTGCAAATCCGATCACGAAAGATGAAATCGTCGATAATGCCAAGGTAAATGGCTTGTGCGACGGCTGAAACAGAATCGCATCCGGACAGGAAGTGACGGCTTTGAAGAAAGTGTAGAGCATCCAACATATAAGTACGGGAGCGGCAAAGTAGCGCGCGAAGTTAGCTACACCTTTGAAGCCAAAGAAATTATTGAAGGCCATCAACACAGCAAAGGCGGCCGTTAGCCACATGAGTGAGCCATGCAGATGAAAACTATCCTGAATTGCCTCTGCCATGAACAGGGCAGTCAATCCATAGAACGCCACGAACATCCAGATCAAATTAACTGTCACCAGCCGCGAACCCCACTTTCCAAAGACAGTGCGGCTCAAGCCAGTATAGGTTTGCCCGGTGCGCGCCCCCATTTGGGCTGAAGGGATGACATAGGCAAGGAGCATCAGACAACTCAGAAGGCAGCAGCCCACGACTTGCCAGAGCGTGAAGCCATCTTTGTACCATTGGAACCCGGCCAGCACCGTCGGAAAAGCGGTCACCATCGTAATCCACAGAAGTCCCATCACTATTGGTCCGCGGCGTTCAGAACTCGGAACAGCCTGAAAGGGAAATTCGTTTGATCCGGCCATGTTTAATCCCCAAGTTACCCCGTGATTATCAGTGACAGTTGTCCCGCACGAAAAGCGGGATACTACGTACTGATTAGTTTCTCAGCTGCATTACTGGGGGTAATTACGATTGATTGTCGCCCCGGCCGCAGGCGTCCCGCCCAATACCGTTCGCTTAGGCGAATGGAATCCTCTGGCCGTGGCTGCCCTTGCCGATCCTGGGAGCGCCGGCGTCCCGC
>JADYXS010000301.1 GCA_021772155.1 Candidatus Obscuribacter sp. | reverse complement strand
GGCTTCAGGCCTGCGTTTATCTTGTTCAGCTTGATAAGCGGGGTTGAGCCCACTAATTCAAGAATTGTGTTAGCGTACTTCACGGTCGAAGCTCCATTACAAAGGTGTCGGGACGGGATTCCCAATTATACGCGCAGTGAACAAATACGTTTGGAAACCAGTTGACGTTGAGGGCATAGACCTCGAGAAACGGCTTGGACAGCCGGGTAAATATCCTTTCACTCGCGGTGTCCACGGCGACATGTATCGCTCCAAGCTGTGGACGATGCGGCAGTACGCGGGCTTTGGCAGCGCCGAAGAAACGAACGAGCGCTTCCGTTATCTCTTGGCAAAGGGGCAAACCGGGCTATCCGTGGCGTTCGATCTGCCAACGCAGATGGGCTACGACAGCGACGATCCAATGGCCATGGGCGAAGTTGGACGCACCGGCGTGGCTATTGATAGTTTGCAAGACATGGAGCGTCTTTTCGATCAGATCGACCTTGCCCAGGTATCGACGTCGATGACGATCAACTCCACAAGCAGTGTTTTGCTGATGATGTACCGCGCTGTTGGGCTGAAGCAGGGCGTGGAATCGAAGCTTCTGCGTGGCACGATTCAGAACGACATCCTTAAAGAATACGAGGCGCGCAACACATACATCTTTCCGCCGACCGCTTCAATGAGAATAATCACCAACATTTTTGAGTACTGCTCGAAGGAAATGCCGCTCTGGAATACTATTTCCATCAGCGGCTATCACATCCGCGAGGCAGGAGCGACCGCTGTACAAGAGTTGGCTTTCACGTTTGCCAACGCCTGCGAGTACGTGAAGGCGGCGCAAGAAAGTGGTTTGGACGTGGATACATTCGCTCCACAACTTAGTTTTTTCTTCGTTGCTCAGATGAACTTACTGGAAGAAATCGCCAAATTCCGTGCTGCGCGCCGCATCTGGGCGCAGATAATGAAGGAGCGATTTGGCGCCAAGAACCCCAAGTCCATGATGTTGCGGTTCCATGTTCAAACCGCCGGCTCAAGTCTTACGTCGCAACAGCCGGACAATAACATCGTGCGAACATCCATCGAAGCCATGGCCGCTGTGCTTGGCGGTGCTCAGTCGTTGCACACAAACTCCAAAGATGAAGCGCTTTCGCTCCCGACTCCAGCCTCGGCTCTCACAGCACTGCGCACTCAGCAAATCATAGCTTATGAAACAGGCGTGGCGAACGTCGTCGATCCCTTTGGCGGTTCTTACTACATTGAAGATCTCACCAAGCAGATTGAGGACGAGGTTCAGGTCTATCTTGCTCGAATTGACAAGCTGGGCGGAGCGATCGCAGCCATCGAATCAGGTTTTATTCAAAAGGAGATTCAAGAATCTGCCTACGAATACCACCAGGCAGTGGAGACTAAGGGCCGCGTTGTGGTTGGCGTGAACAGTTTCATGGACGACGCATCCGAGCCAATTGCGATTCAGCGCATCGATGCTGCTATTGAAAATCGGCAAGTAGAGCGACTGCGCAAAGTCAGGGAAGCTCGTGACGAAGAAAAAGTGAATCACTGTCTGTCAAAACTTGAAGAAGCTGCCCGTGGTAATGACAACCTTGTGCCTCGTATTGCCGACGCTGTGGCCGAGTATGCAACAGTAGGTGAGATTAGCAATACATTACGTCGGGCGTTCGGAAAGTTCCGCCCACCGGTCACCCTCTAATCTCCTTTACATCATCTAAGCTTAGAAACAGTGGAACCGTGCCTACTCTGTGGTTGAATCATGGGGATGAATCCTAGGGTTTCTATCGTTATCGTCAATTGGAAGACACCAGAGCTGTTAGCCGGGTGTCTCGATTCCATTGCCGAGGATCCCTGTGCGGCAGATTTTGAAATTTGGGTCGTGGACAATGCATCCGGCGACAACTCGCTTGCTGTTCTGCGCGATTACCCATTGGTGCGTGTGGTTGCAAACGAGCAAAACGTTGGATTTGGCAAAGCTTGTAACCAGGTAATTCCCGATGTATCCGCGCCGTTGGTATTTCTACTTAATCCGGATACGGTGGTCACTGATTGCGCGGTGTCTAAGCTTGCAGCTTATCTGGATGCCAACAAGGACTGTGGGGCAGTTGGTCCGATGGTACTTAATCCGGACGGCAGCTTGCAACTTGCCTGCCGCCGCTCGTTTCCCTCACCGGCGGCATCGTTTTATCGGCTCACATATCTAAGCAAACTTTTCCCGAAGAATCAGACGTTTGCGCAATACAATTTGACGTTTGCTGACCCTGGCAAAGAGCTGGATGTTGATGCATTGTCCGGTTCAGCAATGATGGTGCGAAAGTCTGTTATCGATAGCGTCGGATTGCTGGACGAAGCCATCTTTATGTTCGGTGAAGACATCGACTGGTGTTGGCGCATCAAGGAAGACGGCTGGCGTGTAACCTATTGCCCGGACGCAGTTGTTTATCATTACCATGGCGCCTCCAGTCGGCTGCGCCCGGTCGGCGCCACAATCAATTTGCACAAGGGGATGGAAGTCTTCTACCGCAAGCATCTTGCACACCAATACTGGCCAATATTCAACGTTTTGGTTTATCTTGGAATTTGGACTCGCGCTATTCTCTTCATTGTGCTTAGCTTTGTGCAGTCATTCATTCGCAAACGGCGGGTGATTCAGGTTTTGGAAGCGCGCTCGGCGAAGACGGTTCAGTCCAAGTCACCGGTTGGAACTGCAGGACCAAAATGATCTTAGTTACTGGTGCCAGCGGCCTGATCGGTCGTGCCTTGGCGGCCAGAGTATTGGCCGCCGGAGAGTCTGTGCGCCTACAGGGACGCTCGGCTGAGTCCGTCGCTGCCGCGTTGTACGGATTGTCCGTGCAAACCAATCTGGAGGTCGTACCGGTAGATTTCAGTACGGCGGATCAGCCAGATTACGATCGTCTCGCCGCCGGCTGCACCACTATTGTCCATTGTGCTGGCTTGGTGCACAACTCTACCGCCAATGCGGCAGCATTCGAGTCGCTCAATTTTCGTGCCACGCAGATGCTAGGTACCGCCGCCAAAAAGGCGAAAGTGGATTCCTTTGTTTTTTTGAGCACATCTGCCGTTTATGGTGCCGGACCGTTTGTGAATGTGCGTGAGGATTCTGAGCCAAAACCGGACACACCGTATGCAGTATCAAAGCTGCGCTGCGAGCAATGGCTGGAGCAGAACTCGGTCGCTCAAAGAACTATTGTCTTGCGTCCATCATTGGTTTTTGGTGAAGGTGATCGCGGAAACATGGTCTCGCTGATCAAGCAGATAAACAAAGGATTGTTTTTTCATATTGGTGGCAACCAGGGGCGCAAGAGTATCATCTACTCAGCGGACGTCGCCGTGGCTATTGAAGCCTGTCTAAATAATCTGGGGGCCGGCTTTCATGTTCTCAACGTTGCTAACCCGAAATCCGTAGGCGTGGTTGACTTATGCAATGATATCGCGCGCAATTTAAGTAAGGCAGCACCGCCAGTAGTGCCGGAGCTATTTGTCAGAGCCGGCGCTATGCTCGGGGGAGCAATTCTCGGCGAGAAGGCACCACTTACAGTGGAAAAAATGAACAAGCTAATGACGACCACCACGTGCAACGTAGATCGCATCGTCGAGATGACAGGCTTTGCACCGCAAGCGTCATTGTCATGCGCTATCGCGGCGGAGATAAAATGGGCTCGTCAGGAAGGGATTTTGGAGTCTTTAACAGTTAAATCGGTGACGGAAAAACCCTAGATCTTTCGTTGCATAAGGCTCCCCATTGATTCCCCGATGGTGTCCAGCAATCGCTTCTGCGGCACATTATTAAAGAACGGTTATATTCTTCCGATGCTGCCAAGAGGTGCGTAAGATGTAGGCTGGGGCTTGAAAGGGCAAGATAAATTGAACGGCAACAGGCTGCGGACGATGACCTCTGTTCCTGGTAAGAGGAGCGTTGGAGCGACTCTGGTAGCAGAAACGCTCCAAGCGCCAAACCACGCAAAGCAAAAGCGCCAGGTCCTTGATGCAATTAACAATCTGTCCTTCAAGGTGACTGCCGGATCGGTCGTCGAGAAAACGGGGCTTCCTGTTCTTAGGGTCACCGCTCTTCTAAATCGCATTGCTTACGAGACCCAAGGACAACTTGTGGCTGATTCGGCAGGTGGCGTCACTTACAAATTTGCTCCCGGATTTGAATCTAAATATTTAATCAACGGTTCGAAAAACTTCTTCCGCTGGACGTTTCGTGTGGCCTTCAACGCAGCGGCGATTGCCATCAAGATCTTTAGTTTGACCTTGTTCCTTTTGATAAGGATTTCGTTTGGCCTTCTATTGATAGCGTCTGTGGTACTGGTAGTTGTTCTCATTGTAGCGGCCGTAGTCGGTCTGATTGTGCGACTGGTCGGCAGCGCTGGCGAGGCAGGTGATCTAGGTGGCGACGCTGGCGACGACCTGTTGGGTGGACTTGGAGACGGAGTCCGTTTTGACTGGTTCGGCGGAATTCGCTACTGGACGCTTGATTGGATTTGGGACTGGTGGCTATGGCCAGGCAGATATTTCTGGTGGGATCCTTGGGATCCGTGGTATCGCAGCCGATACGATTATTCTGACAATTGGGGCAGCGATTCTTATTCTGAGAATTCTTCGCGCCTGGCATACAAAGATAGCGTCCGTTCAAATGATACTGCAGGTAATACCGCTTCTGAAGATAGCGACGCAACGAAACGGCAGGATGCGGACAGCAATTTCCTAGACAATTGCTTTTCAGTGCTATTCGGCACCGGTGATCCTAACGCTCAGCGCGAAGCTGACAGGTGGTCAATAGTTGCCCGGGCGATCAAGGCGAAGTCCGGAGTAGTTATTGCTGAAGACCTGGCCCCATACGTAGAAACAGAAGCTGGAAATGAAGATTGGATGTTGCCCATTCTCATTCGATTCAATGGCTGTCCGGAGGTAACTGAAAGTGGCAAATTTATCTATAGCTTTCCTTCGCTCCTGCCGCAAAATAATGTTTCCGAGGCAAAGATGTATGAATCGGCGGATTCAGGCAGCAATGCCGCAAGTGAGCTCAATAGTATCTATACCAAATTCCTGAAACAGAAGAAGGCCAAAGCTGTCGCCAATGTAAACGCGAAAGCATTGCCGCCGTTTATTCAAGAACAGTTTTGGACATTGACCGGAATTCCTGCCGGGCAAGTCGCTCTGGTTGTGGGCTTTGCCTGTTTTGCTAGCGCCGGGGCCATCGGTTTATTGACGCATGCGTCTCACTACCAGTATGTGTTGATGTTGCGGCCAGTCTTGCTGGGGATCGCAGCTTATGCCGGACTTTTTATTCTGATGCCGCTGATGCGCTGGCCGTGGGTCTCAAGCATGAACCGCCGCATCGACCAGCGAAATGCCGTCCACGTTGAAGCTGCCCAACGCTTGGCACATCCGGCCGCTGACCTGGCACAATATCTGCGCGAAGCAGACGGGCTAAGACGAGCTGCAGTAGCTGGCGAAGTCAGTATGGCATACACAACTGAAGAAGATTTACTGGAACAAGAGTTCACAGCCTTAGAGCGTTAGCTAATCGACTCAGCTTAGGTAATTCGCTTGTAACAAAAGCAGTTCAGCTCGTTGTAGTACGCACTTTTTAAGCGCCGAACGCGATGCCACGCCGTCAACGGCTCAGGCAAATTCGTTGTGCCCACACTGCAGGCACAACGAATTTGCGTTATCAAGCGGCGCTGCTCCGTTATTGGTTCGCGCACATATTAGGGATTGCGACGGTGCCCCGTTATCGGTTCACCCGCATATAGGGATTGCGACGGTGCCCCGTTATCGGTTCACCCACGTATGGGGACTTCGACCAAACTGCTGCTAGGACGCCGTTTGCAAGTACTTCTTGGGGCTTTCAGTTTAGATGCACTTAAGCTGAAAAGACGGTATCTCAAGGTCATTTCGTTGAACTTTATTTGCATCAACTGCGTTGACACCAGTAGTTATTGGAGAGCTGCGATGCCACCTGTACCTTTTGTTTGCGGGCCCCACGGGGCCTCATTTCCTAGTAACGACGTGAAGTTGGCTTTTTACTTTGCGAAGTTCAATGCAGAGTTTCCAACCGAAGAGCATTGCATTGAGGAGCTATGCAGAAGGGCCGACACATCGCTGCCAGAATGTCGTCACTGCGGAAATTCTCTTGTGAATAAGCAATTCGGCGACCGCGTAAGCAGATGCCAAAACTGCAGCAGGCAAACATGGCATACGGCCGGGACATTCTTTGAGGGGATCCGGCTGGGAAGAGCCTGGCTAGCTGCCATTTACCTGATGGAACACGGGGTTTTCGTTAGCTCATCGCGATTTCACAGAGTCCTCGGGATCGCTCAATCAACTGCGCTGAATATGCTACAAAAACTTAGAGCGATCATCCGAATGCACATGGACGACGACGGACCGACAATCTCTTCTGCGGTCTTTGTGACTGTGTTCCGCAAGCGCAGCTTCATGACACCTGCTAAAGCTCACCCACGCGCAGAGCAAGAAGAAATAGATAGAATATCGCATGACGACCCGTCCGCTGCAGGAAGCGGCGCAGTGAAAGATGTAGCTGCATCTTTAGCTGCGGATATCGGAGCAAGATATTTCGGACGCTCTGTGGAAAAGTCGAAGCAGAAAGAACACGTATCAGGCAGCAGTGAGCTAGATGAAGCAGAACTTGGAGGAACAGCAGGTGCATTAGCTGCGGAAGATTCAGCGAGCCGGCAAGGAGGTCTTTCTGGGCATGAAAAGGCGATATACGATTCGTTGTCAGACAAGCCTGTAGCTGTCGACAAACTATGCGATTTAACTGGACTGGAGGCTGCAGACGTCGCGGTAAGCTTATTGATTTTGGAGCTGGCCCAGCTCGTTAATCGAGAGCCGGGCGACCATTATGTTCGCTGCAAGCAGGGGCCGCATTCTGTTACTGCAAATTCATTTCGAAGTGACGACAGCGGAAACAACATGACCGTCACTGTTATAGCCTCTATCGACTTTGTCATCCAGCACTGTCATGGGATCAGTAGAAAATATCTTCAGAATTACCTTGCTGCGTATTGGTGCTATAGCGATAGAGCGACCTGGCGTCCCGGTTCCTTGTTGAAGCTATGTCGTCAATCTCCTTCTATAAAATATGCAGAGATTCTCGGTTATGTCTCGCCGCCGATGGTCAAGGTATTATCAGAAAGCCACTGTTGAGACTATTCGGTATCAAGCAAGCATGGGTTTTATAAACATCCTGCGGGCAATGCTGATGCGTATCCACAGATTAGTTCATAGCATGCCGGGTTTAAACAGTCCCGTGCAGCATGCCGAGAAGTCGGTCGAGCACCCTGTCACCGTCAGCGCGGATGCCGTCGTGTTCGTACTCGTTTGTTATCCACAGTTTGATTCCGTTGATGTTTGAAGCGCACTTTTCCGACAGTGTCCTATCTACATACATGTCGTCGCAATAGACTGCGGCAACAGTTGGCACCGTATTTTTCTTGAGCGCCGACTTGTCGTAGAGCTCTGGCCAATCTTCGTAGTTTGCCAGAATTTCGGCCGCCTCTTTCAAAGGTCTCAAACAGGCATACTCGTCGAACATCCAGCGATAGACCATTTCACCGGTAAACATCACCGGTGAGCGCTCGGCGCCGAATTGTGGGAACTCTGCCAGAAGCCTGTCTGCCGACCAACGGGATGATTTATTCTGGCAATAAATCGATTCATGCAAAATCGCGTAAAGCGGATTTATGTTGAAACCAAGTTGTCCGTTGAGATCGTGTGCGAACTTGTATGAAATTTGTTGCTTTCCATTTATCTGCACCATTGCTTCTTCCAGCAAATAATGGGTTTTTTCAAAACCAGATAGGACGCCGAAGTTGAGCCCCAGTTGCAAAAATCTTCTGGCGGAAATTCGTTCTCCCGAGGCGAAGATGCACTGATGCTCGTTCAAGTGTGCCAGGAGATTCTTCACGTTCTGAATGTCTTCTGGATAGCGCTCATAGAACAATCGGTTCTTGTTCAAGACGAGTGGATAGGTCGCGCGGTAAACAGGGTCAGGATCTGTGCACAGGGGCTGTAACCCGCCCGTGAGGATGGCACCGCTGAGCCCCTCAGGGGCGTAAGAAAGATACGTAGTAAGGCAGAATCCACCGAAGCTTTGTCCAAGCACAGTCCATGGGCGACCAGCTGCCAGCTGTTTCCTTATGATTTCGCAGTCCTTCACGATATTGTCAGCTCGGAAGTTCCGCAGATAGTCAGCTTGAGCTTTTGGATTTCCGATCGCCGCAATCGTCTGGTGTGTTTGCGGTGTACTTAGCCCTGTGCCGCGTTGATCAAGCAACAGCACACGGTAGTCTTTGAGTGCTCGCGGCATCCACATTCCGGCAAGGCCTTCTGGACGCGGCGACTGAAGCCCGGGACCCCCTTGAAGGTAGAGCATCCACGGCAAATCCGCTTTGTTGGAGTTGTCTGGCGCGACAAGTTCACGGGCAAAAACCTCAATTTTCGTTCCGTTTGGTTGGTCGTAGTTGAGAGGCACTTCGAAAAAGTGCTTCTTCATCAGTAATCCTGGTAGCTTCACACTGTTGTTCGGCATGTCGGTTCCTTCTGTCCTCAGAATTAGGCTAGCAGAGAGGCTATCTCTATCTGTGTGACCTACCTTAATTCAGCGCTTGGCCCTGATTGAGCCTGCTGACAACCGTCGTTAAGTGTGTTAGATTTAGGCGTTCGCCTTACCAACAACCGCGCGCAGCGCCAGAAGGTTGCATGACCATCGCTTCCCAGAAGGACGATATTCAGCTTGCTTTGGAATATCAGCAGTTGGCAAATGCAATCATTGCCCACTGTGGATCTTCTGCTTTTGCTTATAGCTGCGCTGACACAATCAACAATTTTCCCGTCCAACAAGACCAATCGTTCAGTGACATGGATTTTGCCGACGATTCAGAATGCCGGTCGTTGAAAATTGGTCCTTTTGAAGTGCGCCCGGCGATGAACCACGAAGTGCCTCTCGGTCGGAGTTATCAGTCGATACCAGTCAAGTCCATTTCCCGACTGGCCGCATATCTGGGGCGTGACGAACACAGTCTTTACATCCGTGAGGTCCCGGACCATCCCCAGGCTGGGCTCTGTCCATCCAAGAGCGGAGTTTGGCTTCGTCAACCCGGCAACCTTGCCTTCCGGCGTTTGGCGCCTGGAGAAGCGGCCCGGATTGGTCGGCAAAGTGATGTCAGAATTGGCGGTAATGGCCTGGACGGAGAAAGTGCTTACCGTTTATTTGTAATATAACGTCGCTGGTTTTTTGCTCTTCATATATGAGGATTCGTCAGTACGAACTGTTTGAACCGACGCCAGAGAGCCGGACAGGAGCAGCTACCGCCGAAGCCAAGTCACTTGCTGTACTGACTGCAAACCGAGCTGTCGTCAAGCGCCTGAAACCCTTTTCACCTGACCGATTCGCCTCCATGGGGAGTTTCCCCTGTTCAGAACATTAAGCGGCTGGTACAGTCGTTTAATATTAAACGCACATGTTTAGGTGAGCGCACAAAGCGGGACTATAATTCCCGTAAGTGTCTCCTACTGCACGATTTCGGCTACGGATCGTGTAACGAAATCGAAAAGATTAAAACCAAAGCTTAATCAACGGTTGAGTAGGGATTAATATTAAAGCTGGCATTTTGGTGTGAGGTGTACGTTCTTGAAAATCCTGATTATCGAAGACGACGTAAATATTGCCCGTCTGATCGAACTGGAACTCGGTTACGAAGGCTACCAAGTCTGCGTCGCTCATGAAGGAAATCAAGGCATCGACGTGTTCAAGAAGGAACAACCAGATTTGGTTCTTCTGGACGTCATGCTTCCTGGCCTCGATGGAATTGAAGTCTGTAAGCGGCTTCGCGGAATTTCCAAGGTTCCTGTCATCATGCTCACGGCAAAAGATGGTCTTCAAGATCGCGTCGCCGGCTTGGATGGTGGTGCGGATGATTATTTGACTAAACCGTTTGCCACAGAAGAATTGCTTGCTCGTATAAGAGCAGTCATGCGTCGTAAACCACAAGAAGGCATTCTTACCTATGCCGATCTCTGGATGGACCAGCTGAACCGCGTGGTGAAACGTGCAGACCGTCAACTCGATCTGCGGGCGAAAGAGTTTGATCTGCTTAGATTGTTTATGCAGTATCCGGAACAAGTGCTTTCTCGCGAATTCATTTTCGACAAAGTCTGGGGCTACGACTTCATCGGCGAATCCAACGTCATTGAAGTGTATATCCGGTACTTGCGCTCGAAGCTGGAAGACGGCAATACCAAGCGTTTGATCCAAACGGTTAGAGGCGAAGGTTACGTGCTTCGCGAAGAAGAACCATCTAGATAATGCAATCCAGCATTGAATAAATAAATGGAAACGGCGCATCTATGATGCGCCGTTTCTTTTATCCCGGGACTTTGGCGACTCAACGCTGCGATCTTGTTATCGCCAGTAATACGACCAGGTGTATCCGAGATCAACGGTCTCTTTGACTGGCAACTTGTATCTCCATGTGATGCGCCCAACCCCGTTGAAATGGCTCCACCATGATGGCCAGCTGTACCAACCCCACCACGACGGATAGAATCCTTCTGCACTAAATGAGGGATCCTCGAACACATTGATCATCTCTGCAATGCCGCCGTGATCCGCCGTGCCCACTTTACCCAGAACGTTTCGTTTGACTTCAAGTTGGGCTGGCTCAGTGCCGTAATTGGTGACGGTGATTTTGCCGGTAAGGTCTATTTTTCCATATTGATCGTTTTGCCAGGTTGCTGCATTCGGGACACGAGAAGTCTCCTTGTCAGTCTTCTTTACTTTCAAGTTGACAGCAGTTGTCAGCGCAAGATCATTGCTGCCACCAGGGGCGGTGTATGTCATCAGCCCCTGCGCCAGCACCGTCTTGTCTTTAAATAGAAGCGTTGGTGCCGTCGTGAGCGGATAATCGGACTTGTTGGTGAAGCGGATTTTGTGCGTAAACGTCGGGGCTTTGGCCAGAGACTCGATTTGAGATTGTTGGTTTGAATTGAAGTTGCGCACAACCTCAGGTGGCGGGCTGAATGGAAGCTCCAACGTGTATAGATCCTGATATTTGATGTCGCTTTCATAGACCGGTAAAACCATGCGCTCACCTTTTTTCAGGCGAACATGCTTCACTGTGAATACATAAAGATCTTCTGCCTTCTCAGACCCGCTCAGCTCCGGTCCTGTTGAACCTGCGCTGTCTGATTCTTCATTCTGGTCGCGAAAAGCTGTCTGCGACATGATTGCGTTGCTGAACGAGTTAACCGTCCGCCCACGTTCCTGAAAGTGCGGTGAAAGCTGCGCAAGGGTCGCTTGCATCGAAATCGGATCGGGAGTGTCCTTAAAATTGAATGTCGGAACACCGATAACAAGATTGCAAGTAACATCATCAAGATCAGTCATCTCATTGATCAGTGTTGCCTGCATATTGACGTGGGCGCTGCCATGACCATCGATGGTGATTTTATAATTCGGAATCCAGCGCAGGCCTTTCTGCAAATACATTATGCCGACGGCCGCTTCTTTTGCCGGTGCCTTTCCGCCCCAACCAAGATGCAAATTTAACAAGTTCCGGAACTCCTCGCGCGCGAGTTTGTTCTGGTAGCTTCCCTTAAATGTAACTGTATCGATGCGACTGATTGGCAAAGCGGACGTTCCCAGCGGAGTTTTGAGCAAAATAATGTCGGAAACTTCTGGCAATTTATCGCCGCTGTTTGGTGGACTGGTCGATTCCAATTCTGCCGAGGTACGTGTTGGCACACCAAGAATGGTGGCATCGTAAGTAACCTGCGTCGACGACATACCGTTTCCGCGAGTTTCGCTCAACTGCGTGGCCGCACCAGGGTTGCCCTGCAGCAACTCCTTCAACGTCAAAGATGTTCGAGGCACAAGAACTTTTCTTTGACTGGCGACAACTGCAGTTAGTTTGGCGTTTTTGTCGACAGAAAAGGGCCAGAATGTTCCGAGCACAGGAGTGGGCAAGTAATCCATTAATACATTGCCGTCCTTGTCTGTCGGCATGGAACCTTCGTGCAGCATGAAGGCGTGTCCATCCTTGAAAATGGTCACTTCTTTGACCGGCATCTGCGCCAGCGCGCTGAGAGGGGCCGCCGGCTCCGATTGAGCTTTGCAAATAGTGATTGAAAGCCCAAGTAAGATAGCCATCAAGACAGGTTTTCCACGAAATCTTCTCATGACAATAACTCCATCAACTTTCGCCGCTTTCGAAATGGTGGCAAGTGGCTATTAAGTCAGTCTAGCAAGGGGAAGCTTTGAGGCCCGGCAAGTGGCTAAAACTCTGCTCACTTATGCCTGTGGCAAGAGGACCAGACACCATTTTGATATTTATTCGATTACCAGATTGATATTTTCGCATAGTAATCAAGCGCCGATAATGCGGGATTCACGGGGCTGCTTAAAAGAATTCTGCTTGCCCTCAGCTGATCGTAAAGTTATGATACGCAGGTAAGGCCGCTCAGAACGGCGTTTCATTTGTGGAATCCTGTTGAGGTCGTGTCCATGTCGGTAGTCAAAAATGCGAGCGTCGCTGCCTATGGCACCATGGAGTCACCGACATTCTTTCTAGATGTTATTGCCCAAGGCAACAATGACCGCTGGGTGCTGAACCTGCCTCCGCGTTTGCGGGTCTATCAAAACGAAATAGAAGCTTTGCTTGGGAAGGTCTTTTCCGGTCGCCCAAAATCCCCAGATAATCTCGAACTTGCTCAGCAAATGACTCTCAACTGGTGCATTTCCAAGTGCAGCAAAATAGGGATCAAGTTTGATGATTCTTTCGCCTCTGACTGTTAGTCGCGAAGACAGACCAAGACGTAGCGCTTTTACCGTTCTTGGATGCGGACTGATGCGGGTTTGCTGTCGTAGTGGCCGGCTAAGCAGTTGATATCTGAGCGCCTATCAGGCGCAGGCCATACAAGGAAAACGCCCGCCGGGTTCCGTCGAAACGGTAGTACCCTGCAGGCGTAATTTTGCACTTTGGATTAGTGACTAAATTTCCTCGTCCAACGGCATTTCCGCTGGTTCGACGATTGCTGTCACGTTTACGACAAAGTCGTCTTCCGATAGTTGCTGCAGTCGCACGCCTGTGGCCATGCGACCTTGGACGCTGATTTCGTCGCAACTTTGCCGAACGATGATGCCGTTCATGGTGGCAATCATGACCTGGTCGCCCGGGCGCACAATTCGCAAGTTGGACAGTCTGGAGTTGGAGTTCTTGAACTTGGTGCCGATGATACCGATGCCACCACGTCCTTGCTGGCGGAACTCTTCCATCTTGACGCGCTTGCCGAAGCCATCGTTGGTCACAACCAACATCCAAGCTTCCGGTGAAGGTTCAACAACGTCAAATCCGACAATCTTGTCTCCTTCACGCAGCGTGATTGCACGTACGCCACGCGCCGTCCGTCCCAGTGGGCGAACTTCCTCTTCACTGTAGCGGATACACATGCCATCCGATGTTCCAAGGATGATGTCGCACTTTCCATTTGATGTACGAACCCAGCCAAGTTCATCGCCGTCTTGCAAGCTGATGGCAATAATTCCACTCTTGCGAATGTTGGAAAAATCGCTCATCGATACTTTCTTGATGTTGCCCTGACG